>JBDHFS010000009.1:0-37664 GCA_039590285.1 Gemmatimonadota bacterium | reverse complement strand
CCCGTCTGAAGCGCCTTCAGAAGAATGGGTTCGGGGCTCTTCTGCCCGGAGTCGAGTCGTGGTACGACCTGGGAAACAAGTCGCGTACCGGTAAAAAGCAGGGGATCGAGAAGGTCCGACAGGTTGCCGAGCTGACAAACCTCATCGTCCGCCACGTGCCCTACCTGCAGGTCAACATGGTGCTCGGCCTCGATAGTGACGAAGGCCCCGAGCCGTTCGAGCTCACCAAGCGTTTCGTCGACATGTCCCCGGCCGCCTTTCCCGGCTATTCCCTGCTGACGGCGTTCGGTCAGGCAGCACCGCTGAATCTGGAGTACCAGACGGACGACCGCGTGCTTCCGTTCCCGTTCCATTTTCTCAACAACCATCATGCCATGAACGTTCGGCCGAAGAACTACCGGTGGCCGGAGTTCTACGACCATGTCATCGACGTGACGAAGCACACGTTCTCCAGGCGTGCGATCATGCGCCGCTTGGGAGCTAACCGCGGGCCGATCCCGCGCATCATGAACGTGGTCCGGGCAATCTCTTCGGAGGGATACGGACGGATCAGGTACTTCACCGAAGTGCGCGAGCTCCTGTCGAGCGATGCATCGTTTCGGGCTTACTTCGAAGGCGAGACAGATCGGCTTCCGGACTTCTTCCGGCAACGAGTACAACGCGACCTGGGACCGTTGTGGGAGTTCCTTCCGGAGGGCGCGTTGGAGCACGATCCACACGCCTACCTGCGCAAGGAAATGGCTGCCGAGGAATCCCTGGTTCAGCTTAAGGTCGCCGGGGTGTAGCCAGCCTCGAGTCCAAGGATCCGGGATCGACCGAGCCCGTCCGCGTCGCCGCGGGCGGGCTCGTTTCCTTCCTCCCGACCACATCCCGTAGACTGCGCACCTGCAGCCTATTGATATGGGAAGCCCGCTTCATTATGAGTATCAAACTGGACTCGCCTTATCTCCCGACCGCCCCACAGAGAACGAACGGAAGGGGAAGCGATCATTCCTACTCCAAAGCTGCCCGGCACTCCTTTCTATGAGCGTACTTCAGCCCTGTGCCGGGCCCGCAACTGGCGACGCTGGGCCGGCTACGTCGCGGCGAGCTCATACGACCTGTACCACGAGCGTGAGTATTGGGCTATCCGGAACGCCGCAGGACTCATCGATGTGTCGCCCCTGTACAAGTACGTCATCCGGGGGCCGGATGCGGTCCGGTTCCTGGATCGCCTGGTTACGCGGAGCGTTGAGAAGTGCGCCGTCGGCCAGGTGATGTACACGCCGTGGTGCGACGGGGACGGCAAGGTGATCGACGACGGCACGCTGGCCCGGCTCGACGAGGACGTCTTCCGCCTCACGTCCGCCGAACCGAGCCTCCTGTGGTTCCACGACAACGCTGCCGGCATGGACGTCTCGTTCGAGGATGCGTCCGCGTCAACGGCGGCCCTGGCGCTTCAGGGTCCGAATTCCCGGAAGATCCTCCGGGCAGTATCCGCGCCCGGAATCGACGATCTCCGGTTCTTCAGGATCGCGGACGTGGAGCTGGCGGAAATTCCGGTCTCCGTCTCCCGGACAGGATACACCGGCGACCTGGGATACGAGATCTGGGTCGATTCCGATCGAGCCGTCCCCCTCTGGGATGCCCTCATGGACGCGGGCCGGGTGTACGGAATCGTTCCGACCGGTCTCCTGGCCCTGGACATGGCGCGAATCGAGGCCGGCCTGATCCTGATTACGGTGGACTACGTGCCGACGCACCAGGCTCTTCTCGAGAGCCAGAAATCGACCCCCCTCGAGTTGGGCCTTGAGTGGACGGTGGATCTCGGGAAGGAGCACTTCGTTGGCCGCGACGCGCTGGCTCGGCGGGCGGGTGCCGGTCCCGAGTGGCGGCTCAGGGGCCTCGAAATCGATTGGGATTCCCTCGAGCGAGCCTATGGCAGCGTGGGCCTGCCTCCGATGGTTCCGTCCTCCGCGTGGCGAACGAGCGTGCCCGTGTATGGAGGCGGTAGCCAGGTCGGTTACGCGACCAGTGGCTGCTGGTCCCCCCTGCTCAAGAAATACATCGCGCTGGCTCACCTTCGCGGGTCGGCCGGGCTCCCTGGCAAGACTCTGGAGATGGAGGTGACGGTGGAACATCAGCGCCTCCGGGCCACAGCCACCGTGGTCGAGACGCCGTTCTTCGATCCACCGCGAAAGAGGGGGTGAGAGTGGGCCGGGGAGACGCGTACGACACGATCGTGATCGGGGGCGGTCATAACGGGCTCACCACCGCCGCGTATCTGGCCCGCGCCGGGAGGAAGGTCCTCGTACTGGAGCGCCGTCACCTGGTGGGCGGTTCCACGGTAACCGAAGAGATATTCCCCGGGTTCAAGTTCTCGGTACTCTCTTACGTAGTCAGCCTGCTGCGTCCCGAGATCATCCGGGAACTGCAGCTGTCCCGGCACGGGCTGGAGATCCTGCCGCTCGAGAGCACGTTCACTCCGCTCCACGGTGACTACCTGTTTCGGGGGTCGGATCACGACGAGACCCGCCGCGAGATCTACCGGCATTCGCCTCGCGATGCTGACGCCTATGACCGGTTCGGCCAGCTGATGTATCGGATGGCGCTGGCCGTGAAGCCGATCCTGGGCATGGTTCCTCCGGATCCCACGTCCGTGAGCCCGAAGGATCTTCGGGGACTGCTGCGGCTGGGAAGACACTTCCGCGACCTGGGGGAGTCGGACTTCTTCATGCTGTACAAGCTCCTGACCATGAGCTCCGCCGACTTCCTGGACGAGTGGTTCGAGACCGATCCACTCAAGGCCACCATGTCCGCCAGCGGGATCATAGGCACGTTCCTCGGTCCACGCTCTCCCGGAACGGCTTACGTGCAGCTCCACCATTACATGGGCGAGATCGACGGGGCGTTCCGGGCGTGGGGATTCGCGCGCGGAGGGACCGGGGCGGTGGCCGAGTCCATCGCGTCGGCAGCCCGAGGTCTCGGCGTGACGATCCGGGAGAACGCCACGGTGGGGCAGGTGATGGTTCGGGGAGGTCGTGCCTTGGGCGTGGCGCTGGAGGACGGGGAGGAGATCCGGGCGCGGACGGTGGTCTCCGGACTCGACCCCCGGCGCACGTTCCTCGGCCTGGTGGACGAGACGGATCTGCCGCCGGACTTCGTTCGCGCGATCCGCCGCTACCGCAGCATGGGTTCATCGGGGAAGGTCAACCTGGCCCTGAGCGAGCTTCCGAACTTCACCTGTCTGCCGGGCCACGGGGATCACCTGCGGGGCGCGATCTCCATCAGCCCCAGTCAGGACTACCTGGAGCGCGCGTACGACGATGCCAAGTACGGCGAGTTTTCGCGCCGGCCGTACATGGACGTCATCATTCCCTCACTCATCGATCCGGGGATGGCTCCACCCGGGAAGCACGTGATGTCCTGCTTCGTTCAATACGCGCCGTTCAACCTGAACGGGGGCTGGAACGACGAGAAGCGGGAGGCGTTCGGGGACGCCGTCGTCGCCACGCTGAGCGAGTACGCGCCAAACTTGCCGGACGCCATCATCCATCGACAGGTGGTGACTCCCCAGGACATGCAGGACGTGTTCGGCCTGACCGGAGGCAACATCTTCCACGGGGAGCTTTCCCTGCAGCAGCTGTTCTTCCTGAGGCCGGCTCCGCGCTGGGCCGACTATCGTACGCCGATCCGCGGCTTCTACCAGTGCGCGTCGGGCACACATCCCGGTGGCGGGATCTGTGCCGGTCCGGGTCGCCTGGCGGCCCTGGAGATCCTGAAGGATGACCGTCGATGAAAGGTGCTTACGACGCCGTAGTCGTGGGGGCGGGTCACAACGGGCTCGTGACGGCGGCCTACCTCGCCAGGGCAGGGTTGAGCGTTCTCGCGGTCGAGCAGCGGGACAGGGTAGGAGGAGGCGCGTCGACGGAGGAAGTGTTCCCGGGTTTCCTGTTCGACACGGGAGCGCACCGCGTAGGGCAGCTGCATCCGGCTATTGCGGCGGACTTCGATCTCGCAAAACACGGACTGCAGATGATCCCGTCCGGACGTGGCGTCTTGGTCCCCCTGGGTGACGGGCGCAACCTCCAGCTCGGCGAATCCCCGTCCGCGTCGGCCGCGTCGATAAGGATGTTCTCGGCCGTCGATGCCGATCGGTGGTCCGAATTCAAGGAATTCACGAGCATGGCGGCCGGCTTCCTGTCGTCCCTGTTCTCGATCGAGCCTCCCGAGGTTCCCGGGCCGGGACTGGCGGACATGCGCACGCTGGCGCGACTCGGTCTCGGCCTGCGGAAGCTGGGCCGGCGGGAAATGGAGGAGGTCCTGCGGGTGCTCCCCATGTCCTGCCTCGAGCTCCTGGATGAGTGGTTCGAGTCCGAGCCGCTTCGCGGAGCGCTGGCCGGCGTGGCGGTGCAGGGTGGTATCCACGGACCGATGGCCGTTGGAACCGCCCTCAATCTGCTGCGGCGGGCAGCGGAATCGGGGACCGGAAGCGCGGTGGCGCTCCTTCGCCCGCGCGGTGGAGTCGGGCGGCTGAGCGAGGCTCTGGCCTCGGCGGCACGCGCGGCGGGGGCACAGATCAGTACGGAGAGCCGGGTTCGTCGCGTCCTGCTCCGGGAGGGCCGGGCCGCGGGCGTCGTTCTCGAGAACGGCACGGAGATCGCCGCGGGCCGGGTGGCGTCAGGCGTCGGTCCAGGAGTGACCCTATCGAGTCTGTCTGATTCAGCCGCGCTCGAGCCGGAGGTCACCCGGTCCCTCGAGGCGATTCGCTACAGGGGGGCGAGCGCCAAGGTGCATCTGGCGCTCGGAGAGCTCCCGCGGTTCGAAGGCCTCCCGGACGGTGGCTCTCATCTGACCGGAGCCATCTCGATCAGTCCCAGCCTCGAGTACGTGGAGCAGGCATCCGATGCGGCCAAGTACGGCCGGGTCTCCGCAGAGCCGTACCTGGAGGCGGTCATCCCGACGGTGGCGGAGCCGGACCTCGCCCCGGACGGGAAGCACGGCATGTCGGTGCTCGTGCAGTACGCGCCTTACCATCTCCGGGAAGGGATCTGGGACCGGGCCGCCACCGACTCGCTCGCTGACACGGTCGTGGAGACGCTCGGTCGTTATGCTCCGAATCTTCCCGGCTCCGTCGAGGCTCGTCACGTTCTCACGCCGGCCGACATGGAGGAAAGATGGGCTCTTCAGGAGGGGTCCATCTTCCAGGGCGAGATGACGATGGATCAGTTCTTCTTCGCGCGGCCCGTGGCAGGTTGGGCTCGATACCGGACCCCCATTGACGGCCTCTACCTGTGCGGCGTGGGAACGCATCCGGGCGGTGGGGTGACCGGCACGTCCGGATATCTGGCCGCTCGCAGGATCCTCAAGGACGCGAAGGCCGGCAGGACATGAGCAGCGTCTTCCCGCCGCGAATGTGAGACCCGGCCGGACCGGAGCGCAGCCGGCGCCGGTGCGTCACCAGCCATGTCGTATTGGCCGCCTGCCCTCTCTTCTCTATAATCGATGGGCTGTATCAGCGCATTTCTCAGAGGCGGAGCACATACCATGACAGATCTGAAGGAGCGTCTCACGGGCACCCTGGCGGACCGTTACGTGATCGAGCGCGAGCTGGGTCGTGGCGGCATGGCCACGGTGTATCTGGCGAGGGACGTCAAGCACAACCGGGAAGTGGCGGTGAAGGTGCTGCACCCCGAGCTGACGGTGACGCTGGGCCACGAGCGCTTCCTCAGAGAAATCGAGATCGTGGCGCGACTGACTCACCCGCGGATCCTCACGCTGATCGACTCGGGCGACGCGGACGGCTTCCTGTACTACGTGATGCCGTACGTGGAGGGAGAGACGCTCAAGGACCGGCTGGGGCGCGAAGGTGCGCTGCCGGTCGATGAGGCCCTGCGAATCGCGCGGGAAGTGGCCGATGCCCTGAGCTACGCGCACGAAAAAGGTGTCATCCACCGGGACATCAAACCCTCGAACATCCTCTTTGGCGCGGGACATGCCGTGATCGCGGACTTCGGTGTGGCCAGAGCCGTGGGGGTGGCCGGCGGAGAGGACACGACGGCGACCGGACTCGCCGTGGGCACGCCGAAGTACATGAGCCCCGAGCAGGCGGCCGGCAGCGACGTGGATGGCCGTGCAGACCTGTACGCGCTGGGCTGCGTGCTGTGGGAGATGCTGGCGGGCGAGGCGCCCTTCGAAGGGCCGACGCCTCAGGCGATCCTGGCTCTCAAATCGTCGGACTCCACGCCGAGCCTCCGGGTGCGAAGAAGCCACGTTCCGCCCGGTGTGGAAGGCGTGATCGAAAAGGCCATGGCGGCACAGCCGGCCGACCGGTACGCCACGGCGGCGGACCTTGAGCAGGCACTCGCTGCGCCGGAGGCAGCCGAGAAATGGAAGCCACGGCGCCGTGCGAGGGCCCGGGGCCGGATCCTGGTGGTCGCAGCTGCCTCTGCCGTCGCCATCCTCGCCGGCGCCTGGTGGATCACGCGAAGCGTTCCCGAAGTGGGCGCGGCGGAATTCGTGTCCATGGCGGTCCTGCCGATCGAGAACCTCACGGGTGATCCGGCGCAGGACTATTTCGTGGCAGGCATGCAGGATGCGCTCATCGGCCAACTCGGGAAGCTCAGCGGATTCAGGGTGATCTCTCGCAGCTCGGTCCGAAGGTACGCCGACTCGGACCAGTCCATTCCGGAGATCGCCGGCGAGCTCGGTGTGGAATACCTGGTTGAGGCGTCGGCCACCCGGGACGGCGAGGGTGTTCACGTCGAGGTCCACCTCATCGAGGCGATGCCCGAGGAGCGCCAGGTGTGGATGGAGGGATACGACGGGGATGTCGAGCACGTGATGGAGATCCATGGCCAGGTGGCCAGGGGCATCGCCGGCGCCCTGGACGTGGAAGTGAGCCCGGATGATGAAGTGCAGCTCGCGGGCACCCGGCCCGTCAACCCGGAGACTTACGAATCCTATCTGCGGGGGATGTACTTCATCAATGAGGGAACTCCCGAGGGCATCGCGGCGGGGCTCGCCCACCTGCACGAAGCCACGGAGCGGGATCCGGGCGATGCGATGGCGTGGGCGGGGCTGGCCACGGGGTACGCCCTGGTCGGTCACGGACCGGCGGCGCCACCGGACGCCTGGATACGGGCGCGTGCAGCGGCGGAAAGAGCAGTCGGCCTGGATTCCATGCTTGCCGAGGGCCATGCCGCCATGGCTGACGTCAAGCTCTACTACGATTGGGATTGGGCGGGCGCGGAAGAGTCGTTTCTCAAGGCTGACGAGCTGAACCCCAACCTCGCGATGAATCAGTTCCACTATGCATGGTATCTCCTCCTGGTCGGGCGGTGGGACGAGGCCCTCGAGATACACGAGCTGGGTCAGGACCTGGATCCCCTCACATCGGAAATGTCCGCGATCCTGGGGTGGGCGTATCTCTACCCCGGACGGACGGACAAGGCGATCGAGGAGGCCCGGAAAGCGCTGGCCCTCAAGCCCGACGGCATGTTCGGGTTGGCCACGCTGGGAGCGGCGTTCTCGGCGGAGGGAAGGTACGACGAGGCCATCGCGACGCACGAGCGGATGGCGGAGCTGTATCCCGTCTGGCGCTGGCTCCTCGGGCGTACCTACGCGAAGGCGGGCCGCATGGAGGACGCCCGGCAGCTCGCTGCGCAGCTGGAATCGGAGGAGCAGTCGTCCATGAGCGCCTTCGGGCTCGCGGTTCTGTATGCGGCTCTCGGAGCGAACGACGCCTCCTTCCGCTGGCTCGAATACGAGCCGCCGCACGCCTGGGTCGCCTGGGGGGCCGTCGATCCTGTGCTCGAGCTGCCCCGCGACGACCCCCGCTTCCAGGATTTCCTGCGGAAGCTCAATCTCCCGAACTTCCCGAGCTGAAGGAGCGGGACCATGTCGAACTCGATGGACCGTGTCCGTGAAGCCCTCGCCGACCGCTACGCGATCGAGCGCGAGCTGGGTCGTGGCGGTATGGCCACGGTCTATCTGGCGACGGATCTGAAGCTCAACCGAGAGGTCGCGGTCAAGGTCCTTCACCCGGAGCTCGCGGCGACCCTGGGTGACGAGCGATTCCTGCGCGAGATCCAGATCGTGGCCGGACTCACCCACCCCAGGATTCTCACCCTGATCGACTCGGGCGAGGCGGACGGACTGCTGTACTACGTGATGCCGTTCGTGGAGGGGGAGACCCTCAAACAGAGGATACAGCGTGAGGGTCGGCTGCCCGTGGATGAAGCGCTGGGAATCGCCAGGGAAATAGTCGATGCCCTGGCGTACGCACACACGAAGGGTGTAATCCACCGGGACATCAAACCGTCGAATATTCTCTTCGAGGAAGGGCACGCAGTGATCGCGGACTTCGGCGTGGCGAGGGCCGTAGGGGTGGCTGGCGGAGGGGAAGCGACGGCCACGGGATTGGCCGTGGGTACGCCGAAGTACATGAGCCCCGAGCAGGCGGCGGGCGGTGAGGTGGACGGCCGGGCGGATCTGTACGCGGTGGGTTGCGTCCTCTGGGAAATGCTGGCGGGAGAGGCGCCGTTCGACGGGCCGACGCCGCATTCGATTCTCGCCGCGAAGTCGTCACACGTGACTCCGGATCTCAGAAGGCACCGCAAGCAGGTGTCTGCGGACGTCGTGGGAGTGATCGCCAAGGCGATGGCCCCGCAGCAGGCGGACCGGTACGCCACGGCGGAAGACCTGGATCGAGCCCTGGCCGCCCCTGAGGAGGCCGAGAAGCTGAAGTCGCGGGGGGCGGGCAGACGCCTTCTGGCGATCGCGGCAGCGGCTCTAGTCGTTGCGGCGGGAGCCTGGTTTATCACGCGCGGCACGCCCGAGGCTGGTGCGGCGAGCTTCGTTCCCGTCGCGGTGCTTCCTGTGGAGAACGTGTCCGGCGATTCCGGGCAGGAGCCCTTCGTGGCCGGGGCGCACCAGGCCCTGATCGGACAACTCGGTCGAATCGGTGGCCTGCGCACGATCTCCCGGCGGTCCGTCCTTCGGTACGCGGGTTCGGAGAAGTCGATCTCGGAGATGGCTGCCGAGCTGGGCGTGGACTACCTCGTCGATGTCACGGCGGTCCGTGAGGGTGACGCCATCCGCCTCCAAGTGAACCTGATTCAGGCGGTGCCCGAGGAGCGGCAGCTGTGGGCGCAGGCGTACGAGAGGGATGCGAGCGAGGTGATGGCTCTGCACGGCGAGGTAGCGAGGGGCATCGCCTCCGCGCTCGACATCGACCTGACACCCGAAGAGGAAGCCCGACTCACCGGCACACGACCCGTGAACCCGGAGACATACGAAGCCTATCTGCGAGGGATGTACTTTCTGAACAAGGGTACGGCCGAGGACTTCCAGGAGGGCATGCGATACCTGAACGCGGCCGTGGAGGCGGACCCGGGCGACGCTCTCGCGTGGGCGGGGCTCGCGGGCGGGTACGTCACGCTCGGGCATGGCCCGGCGCCCCCGGAAGGTGTCTGGCGCCTCGCTCGCGCCGCGACTGACAGGGCCCTCGGGCTGGACCCGAACCTGGCGGAAGCGCACGCGGCGTCGGCCGACATCATGCTATACGGTGAGTGGGACTGGGAGGGTGCGGAGCGCGAGTTCGAGCGGGCCAACGCGCTCAACCCGAGCATGCCCATGAACCACTACCACTACGCATGGTACCTGTACCTGTTCGGGCGTTGGGACGAGGCGGTGGAGGAGCATGAGCTGGCCGCGGAGCTCGACCCGTTGACACCGTTGATGTCAGGTTGGCTGTCGGGCATGTACCGCCGAACGGGACGCCACGATCAGGCGCTCTCCCAGGCGCACGAGGTCCTCGAGCGATGGCCCGGCATCTGGATCGGTCAGCTGGTCCTCGGCAACGCGCTGCTCGACGCCGGCCGGTACGACGAGGCAATCGAAGCGCACGAGGCGGTGGTTGCGGTGAATCCGGCCTGGCGAGGGGGGCTCGCCCTAACGTATGCCCGGGCCGGCCGGGAGGCGAAAGCGAGAGCGGTGCTCGCCGAGGTCGAGGCGGAGCCGCTGAACGGCTGGACCGCCCTGAATCGTGCAAGGGTGCACGCGGCCCTCGGGGAGCTCGACGAAGCGTTCGAGTTGCTCGCGTTCGAGCCACCGCACGGCTGGCTGCCCTTTATTCGAGTGGGCAAGGCATCCGCCTCTCTCCGGGGTGACCCGCGCTACGCGGCGTTGCTTGAAAGGATGAACCTGCCGAACTGAGGGTCTCCACAGCCCACACGCTGTGGCCAGGATTGCCGGGATCCGCTTCGTTCCTGAAATTCAGGAACATCTCGTGCCCCCTGCGCTCTCGCCAAGACTCGAGGAGTCATGTCCAGCACTCTGATTTCCGGCGGTGCCCTGCTCGTCTCGTTGGTTGCGCTGGTTCTGGCCGTCGTCAGCAACGTTCGCGGCTACTCCCTTCACCAGCGCCAGCTCGACGTCGAGCGCAAGGTGAGTCGCTTGGAAGAGAATCTCTCGGCATCGAGTGGACCCGAATGAGGATCGAGTCGGTACGGGCCTGGCACCTGTACCACCCGTCGGCCGTCCTGGTGGAGGACGGAACGACGCCGCCTCTACCCCCCGGGGCCGCGGGCCGACGGCAGCTCGCCGTAGAGGTTCTCACGGATGAGATGGTGTCGGGAAAGGCCGTCGGCTACGCGCCGCCCGGAGCGAAAACGGTTGTGGACGAATCTCTGGGTCCGATGCTGGTCGGGCAGGACCCGGCCATCGTGGGTGAGCTGTGGGCCGAGATGATGTGGACGGTCCGGGACTTCGGGCGCGGTGGAGTGGCGCTCCAGGCGATATCCACGATCGACCTGGCGCTGTGGGACCTGAGGGGGCGGCTCGAGGGTCTCCCGGTCTACGAGATATTGGGCGAGCTGCGACCCAGCGTGATCGTATACGGCAGCGGCGGCTATACGAGCGTCACTATTCAGGATCTCGTCGCGGAGATGCTCGCTTTCGCCGAAGCGGGATTCGGCGCGCTCAAGATGAAAGTCGGCAAGGGATTCGGAACGAAAGAGCAAGAGGACGTGGACAGGGTCCGCGCGGTGCGAGAGGCCGTGGGATCGAACGTCGAGTTATACGTGGATGCCAACGGTGCCTACGGGGTGGAGCAGGCACTCCGCATGTCCGAGCGCTTCTCGGCTCTCGATGTGCGTCTGTTCGAGGAGCCCGTGCCTCCTGACGATCTTCCGGGCCACACAGCCGTGCGGGAGGGCAGTCCGATCCCCATCGCGGCAGGTGAGCACGAGTACGAAGTGGCGGGCCTGCGCCGGCTCGCTGAGGCGGGGGCGGCCGATGTTCTGCAGCCTGACGTTCTTCGGATCGGCGGCATCACGGGATGGCTGCAGGCGGCCTCCGTGGCGGCGGAGCACGGGCTGCCGCTTATGTCTCACGCCGCACAGCTATCGAGCCTTCAGGTGGGATGCGCGACGCCCGGATTCGCCGCCGCCGAGTACATGAACATCCAGCTCGAGATGGACCGGATGTGGTACGAGGATATTCCCGCGCCCGAGGGAGGCAGATGGGCTCCGTTCCCGGATCGACCCGGTCTCGGCGTGGCTCTACGCGCGGAGCACCCTTCTCCCTGATTCCCGGCCGCTGATCCGCTTGACAGTGATTTGACTACAGGCCGGCAGGGTATGGTCGTAGCCCGAACGGAGGTACGCCGCACGGTTCCCCCAGGGCCTTCCGGACGGGCTGGACCGATCCACGCTTCTGGGTCGACCGTCCGAGTAACCTCAACCGCCGGTAAGCGCGTAGGCTCCGTATCCCACGACGCGGCGCCTGTCTCCAGCCGTGTCTCCGGAATTGCGCTCGTCCAGCGCGGTCACCTCGAGGCCCCGCTGCACGGCTGCCGTCAGGAGTCCGTTCAGAGCACGGAAGCCGCACGCCCGCTCCCCATCGATCGCGCCGGGATCGAGCCGGCAAATGGCCTCTCCCGTCTCGGCATCCAGATTCCGGGCCATGTCGTAGGGGTAGAAGTGGCTCAAGTCCGTGCTGACCACGATCAACGTCTCTTCGCCACCCCACACCTGACCTAGGGCGTCCGCGACCTCTGCGGGGCTGGCCTCACCCACCACGATGGGAACGATGCGGAAGTCGTCGAGCGCTTCCTGGAGGAAGGGCAGGTGCACTTCGAGGCTGTGCTCGGCCGCGTGCGCGTCGTCACGCGACCGCACGAACCCGAGCTCCTGGAGAGCCAGCACGGCTCCGAGATCCACCGTAACCGGACCGAGAGGCGTCAGAAAGTACTCGGCCGAGCTCGTCGCAAGCCCCCGGAACGGGACGTGATGGCTGGGCCCCAGCAGCACGACGCGGGTGATCTGGTGACGCCACGGGGCAAGGCTGGAATACGCGGTGGCAGCCACGGGTCCGGAGTACACGTAGCCCGCGTGCGGAGCGATCAACGCCTTGGGTCGGGCCTGGGGCGAGATCGGAGCCGCCCGCTCGGCGCAGTCCGCGATCGCGCCGCGAAGGGCGGGAGCGCCGGAGGGATAGAACATGCCGGCGACGGCGGGAGGCCGCACACGTCCTTCTCGCAGGTCAGAGGCGTCGACGTCCATTTGTTGTCCCCCGCTTCGAAGCATCCGTGACAGAACCAGACCGCCCGGATCGCCGCCCTACCGGTCTGGCCGGAGAGCCCGCGGACATTGCATCCACAGGTGGATGCGCTAGCCTTGGGCCTGACCCCCCGGGTCCGCCCGGCCAACCCGCTCGCCATCCGTCAGCAGAGAGAGATGAACATGCGATCCATCTTCCATACCCGTCCACTCGGTACGGTTCCGATAATTGCCTCGGCCTTGATCTTCGGCGCCTGCGCCAGCTCGGGCGGTGGACCGATCTACGAACTGCGACCCACGGATGCTCCGCTCACGTACCGGCTCTCGAGCGAGGGCAGCAACGACGTGGAGACTCCGTCCGGTAGCCAGGGGTCAACGTACAGCGCCGATGCCGTACTGACGCTACAGGTTGGCCAGGCTGTCCAGGTCGGCAGGACGTTCACGGCAACCATCGAAGCCTACAGTTTCGAGACCGCCGGGGATTTCGGTGGCATGTCCGACGACATCACCGGAGACGTAGCCGGAAAGCCGTTCCAGGGAGTGATCGGTGCGGACGGCGACGTGACGTTCACGAGTGTACCTGAATTCGCGAAGGGTCGAATGACCACACGAGACCTCGAGCGAGTGCTCTCTGGCCTGGTATTCCCTCTGCCACCGGGCGGCGATCCCGCCGTGGGCAGTTGGCCGCATCGCGTTACCCTTCCGCCCGGTGGCGGAATGGAGGGGAATTCCGTGTACGAGGGCACGGCCAGTATGGCGGGCGACACCTTGTGGAATGGAATCACGGCCGCTGTGATCGTCTCCGAAGGCGTCGCAAACGTCGAGGGGAGAGGCCAGCCCGAAGGCGCTCCCGCAGAGATCGAGCTGGCCACGGAGCTTGCAGCCCGGACCGTCTACATCTGGGACCCGGCTCGCGGCGTCCTGCTGGAGGTCCGAGCCTCGGCCTCGGGTGGTGGAGACGTCACGACCATGGGCTTCAGCATGCCCATGACGGTGGGAGCCGAGTCCATCATGACCCTGCAGCCATGACCGAATGAGGTGGCGCCCCGGAACGGCCGGGGCCGTCCGGACCAAGAGCAGGCTGGACGGAGGCCGCCGTGAAGGCGGCCTCCGTCTTCTTCTTACTCCTCGGGGTTCAGGATGTCATCGATGCGGGCCAGCGCATCCTGAAGGTGCAGTCGAGTCATGCGGTCGGGACCCGAAGCCAGCCGATTCCGGATCTCTCGGCTCAGAGTCTCCAGCTCGCCGCGTACCACGGCCCGGATATCGGACTGCGACAGGTTGACGTTGGTGAAATACTCGTCGAGACCCGGGAAGTTGAACGTTGGAGGGGCGGGGCCGTCACCGTTCATCAGCTCATCCATTCGCTCCAGATAGCCGCGCTGGAGATTCCGTCGGTACGTGTCGATCGACTCTCCGGTGCCCAGCTCGCTCCAGACGGCGCGCCGGACATCGGCCGTCATCTCGGTCAGACCGTAGGTGGCGTCTCCGAACCGTGCCTCGGCCTCGATGAGTCGTTGCATACGGCCCGCCTGGAGTACGTTGTTCAACACTCCAACCTGCAGACGCCGCATTCGTTCGACCGTGCCGACGTTCTCGATGCGGCCGAGGATCTCCTCGTTGATCATCCAGGTAGGCGGCGTGAACGCCTCGCCGGAAACGAACTGCATGGCCCGTCTCTGATTCTCGACGGGCACCGGCTCGTAAACGACGCCTTCCTGTCCCTGCCGCCTGCGCGTGCGCACGACGCCACCGATATTGGCGACCACGTGACCCATGTAGCGATTCCACTGGGCCGTGACCTGGCTGTACAGCTCCTCCAGCTCCGACCAGTCCTCACCCTCTTCGTACGTCCAGTCCATGAGGCTCGGCAGGATTCGCTGCAGATTCGCGATTCCGAGCTCCCCGGCTTCCGATCGACGGCGCTCGGATCGCCGAACCAGTAGGTGGGATTGTCCTCCCGCTCGAGAATCCAGGCGTTCAGGGTCTCCTTCTCGGCGTCGGGCGAGTCGGCTCCGAGGATGGGTCGGTAACCCCACATGATCGAATAGTCATCGTAGGGTCCCACCCGCGGATCGAAGCACGCCCCGTCGTCTTCGGGCTGCGCCACGTAGTTGAAGCGCGCGTAATCCATGATCGAGGGGGCGACACCCATCCGGCACACGAACCCGGGAGCCCGCAGCGAGTCGACGGGATAGGCCGAGCTCGCCTTCATGTTGTGCGGGAGACCCAGCGTGTGTCCCACCTCGTGAGCCGATACGAACCGGATCAGCTTGCCCATCACGTCGTCGTCGAACTTGACGGCGCGCGCCTCCGGATTGGCGGCGGCCGTCTGGATCAGGTACCAGTTTCGCAGCAGGTTCGCGACGTTGTGAAACCAGCCGATGTCACTCTCCAGGATCTCGCCCGAGCGCGGATCGTGTACATGCGGTCCGAAGGCGTTCTGTACCTCGGACGGGAACCACCGGATGACCGAGTAGCGTATGTCCTCGGGACTGAATTCCGGGTCCTCCTCCGGTGTCGGCGGGTCCATGGCGATGATCGCGTTCCGGAAACCGGCGTGCTCGAACGCCTGCTGCCAGTCTTCCACTCCCGCTTTGAGGTAGGGCCGCCACTTCTCCGGTGTCGCCGGATCGATCCAGTAGACGATCGGCTCGACGGGATCCACGAGCTCACCCCTCAGGAACGCCGCCGTATCGGCCGGCTCCAGGCGGTAGCGCGTGATGTAGGTGCGCTCGACCGTCTTGTGGTCCGAAAGTCCGTAGTCTACCTGGTCCACACTGAAGAAGCCGACGCGTTCGTCGAACAGGCGCGGTTGCATCGGTACTTCCGGAAGCAGCACCATCGACTGGTTCATCTCCACGGAGATGCTTCCGGTGGACGAATTGGAGGGCGGTTCCTTGGCGTTGTACGTGAGGACGTGGCGCACCTCGATATTCTCCGGGAAGCTCTTCGTCCACTCGATGTACGATCGGTCCTTGTCCAGGCTGGAAACTTCATAGCTTTCGCGCATGTAGCTCGGAAGGCCCAGGATCGGCACGTCCTCGGTGAACAGCTTCGTCGTCTCGATCAGCACGGCGGAGCTGTCGGGGTTCCACGCCTCGATGTCGAAGGCGGCGACGATCGGTTCGAAGTTCGAGTTCTTCACGGCCTCGTAGATGGGAAGCGAATCGGCCGCGACGTTCTCGTACGACACGATTCGGAGCAGCACCTTGTCCTGCTTCTTCTGCCACCGCACGGACTGCGTGTTGTTCTTCATCCCGCCGTACCCCAGGTCCTGCGCCGTCCGCGCCCGCCTGGATACCAGCAACATCTCCCGGTCGAGCAGATGGAGAGGAATCTCGTAGTACAGCGTGTCCTTGATGTTGTGGACCAGGAACAGGCCGGAGTCCGACACCGCCTCTTCGGTGATCAGCTCGGAATAGCTCCTGGGCTCGTCATCCGAGGGCTTCGGGCCCGAGCCAGGCGCCTCCTGTGAGCGGGCCGACGCGCAGCCGGCGGCCAGGAGGCCGGCCAGGATAATGACCAACAACGAAGGAAGACTTCTCATGTTTCCTCGCCGAGTTGTGGGATGGCTGTGATGAACACCGCTCACCGCGGCAGGCGGTGGGCAGAACGGCTCGCATCGAGCCGAGGCAATGTAGCCGAAGAACACCCGGCTTGCCCCGGGGGTTTAGCGAACCGGGTTCCGGGCAGAGGTTCCACCTGTGAGACTGCGCTTTCGACTGCACGGGAGGCCTGGCGGCCGCCGCGGTTCAGCCTCCAGCCCAGCCCACTTTCAGGCCGAACCCGAGGGCGATGACCGTGAACGCCTCGCTTCCGGGCGGTCTCTGGTGCCTGAAGAAGAGCCGGATGTCAGCTCCCCGCGTGACGGGAACCGCTCCCTCGAGCAGAAGATCGAGCAGGGTCCCCGTGAGCTCGTCCGATCGCTCACTATCGATCCGCCCCACGCCTATGACCGGCTGCAAAGCGAGGCCTTTTTCGTTCTCCCAGGCTACGCCGGCGTATACCCGGCCGTCCTTGTCGGCGTGCCTGCCGGTCTCCACCCAGTTCGTTCCGATCGTCTCGCCGTAGCTGCCGGAAGCCAGGAAGCTGAGATCTCCCCCGATGGGGGCCTTGAATCGGCTGAACACGACCCAGTCGTCCCGGTCGAACCAACGCCCCAGGTATCCGCCGATCTTGATCATCGAGCCGCTCGGGTCGTCCGAGAACCGGATCGTCTGAGTGAGTCGATAGACGTTCTGCTTGAGCTCCGATCCCTCGGCGAGCTCTCCGAATCCCTGGCTTCGCTGGCCAAAGTCGAGAGCCGTCTCCAGCCGCCCGCCGGTCCCGTACGAGAAGGACGCTCCGGCGAACCAGGAGTCCCATTCGTCCGGTCCTCTGACAAGCTCGGGGCTGTGCGGAGCCAGCGAGCGATCCCAGCCGACCCGCGCGGCCAGTGCCGGGGAGAAACGCACATCGATCTCGGCCCGGCGGATTCCACCCGACTCGGCGTTGTCGTAGGTTCCGCCTCCCCAGGCGGCGCCTGTGGCGGATCCAGGCGGTCGGCCAAGATCGGCGATCTCGGTGGTCAGCTCCTCGCGCGTCGGATCGATCTGCTGCGCGCGGGCGAGCGCCGCGGCGGCATCGTCCCTCCGGCCCGCGGCAGCGTACGCCTGCCCGAGACCCGACCAGGCGTCCGCATCCTCGGGAGCCTGCCGGGTGGCCACTTCATACCACGTGATGGCTTCTTCTATCCGATTCTGCGCCAGCAGTGACGCCGCGAGCCCTTTCTGTGCGTCGCTTCGCCGTGGCGATTGGCGAAGGGCATCCCGGAACAGGGTCTCCGCCGCGACGTAGTCTTCGTCCTCGAGGCTGTCCCGGCCGTCTCTGATCGCTGCGTCGACGGCGGACTCGCCTGGGGGGCGATCTCCGCCCGCCGCCGCGGCGGCTCCGGCCACGCCCACTTCGGCAGCGGGCGCCGGGGCGGCGTCTCGAATCCGCACCGGCAACGTGGCGATGACGGCGTCGCCGCTCCGGAGCTCCCAGGTCGCGTCTTCCTCGGGCATTGCGCCGTCTGCCAGGGTCAGACTTGCTGCACCTGTCGCGTCTGTCGTAGCGGAGGCGATCACGGGCGCGGTCCCGGATCCCGCGGCGAGATCCAGGTCCGCGCCGGAAACCGGATTGCCGAAGCGGTCCTCGACGGAGACGCTCACTTCCGGCGGGTCACCGCCGGCGTCCAGCTCGAGCGACGCTGGCTCGGGAACCGCTCGCGCCGGAGCGGCGGCCGCCGTCCTGACTGTGATCCGGGTCGGTCCATCCAGCGATGTGTTGGAAGCGGCAACCGTATAGCGGGCCGCGCCCAGCACCGTGCCGGCCGGAAGGCGGAAGTTTGCACGCCCCCTTCCGTCTGTCGTGCGCGAAAGGCGCACACCGGCGCCCGCGCCACCAGACCCCGACAGCGTGACGGTCTGACCCTGAAGAGGATCGCCGGCTTGGGAGAGTGTGACCGTTACACCCGTGGAGTCTCCGGCGCGAACCGTGATATCCGTGGCGGTGAGGCGGATCCGCACGGCCTGAGCGGCGCGGGCGCACTCCTGCGCGGCGGCCACCAGCTCGGGGCTGGCGCCGAGGTTGGCCAGATCACTCCAATCGCCCTCCGTCGGAACGAAGCTGAGACAGCGCCGGCTGACCGTCTGCACCTTCTCATCCGGGGTCGTGCTCGACACCACGAGACGGACGAGCTCGCTCTTGCTGAGACCCGTGTCCTGGGCCGAGGCCGGGTCGGGGACCGCGAATACCAGCCCGGCCGCCAGCGAAGCGCAAAACAGCAGTTGCTCCGCGTGGCCTATTCCTGCCGACCAGGGCCCGCGCTGTCTCCGGCTCATGGCTGCACCACCCTGAGACCCGTGGGCGGTGCCGGCGGTATCTGATCTTCCGATGGGAATGTGGAAGCCGTCACGCCGTCGCTCCTGTCTCCCTCGATCCCTTCACCGTTGACGGCCGAGACCGAGTAGTTGTAGGACGTCCCCACATCGAGCCCCGTGTCGGCGAACGACGTTCCCGGCACGCTTCCGACCAAGGCGTTGTCGCGGTACACATTATAGCTGACCACGCCGCTCTCTGGGTCCTCGGAGGCTGTCCAGGCGAGGTTGATCTGCGTCTGGCTGACGGGCTCCGCCGTCAGATCCGTCGGGGCGGTGGGTCCCGTACCGTCCAGCGTGGTGGCCGAGGCCGGCTCGCTGAGACCGCTCTCCAGGCCCTCGCCGTTCACCGCCGACACACGATACTCGTACGTCGTCGCCGGGCTGAGGCCTGTGTCCTGGTAGTTGGTCTGATCTGTCGTCCCGATCAGGGCTCCGTCCCGGAAGATCCTGTAAAGAGCGATGCCGGTTTCGGGGTCCTCCGCAGCCGCCCAGGTCAGGTCGATGCGGTCCGTTCCGGCCGCCGTCGCGGAGAGATCGGTCGGAGTCGATGGACCTGTTCCATCCAAGGTCGTCGCCGATGCCGTGTTGCTCGCTTCGCTTTCCAGCCCGTCGCCGTTCACCGCCACCACGTTGTACTCGTACGTCGTCGCCGGTGCGAGGCCGTCGTCCTGGTACACGGTCTGGGTAGTGGTGCCGATCTCCGATCCGTCCCGGAAGACTCGATACACCGCGACGCCCGTCTCCGGATCCTGTGAAGCCGTCCAGGAGAGATCGATTCTCTCCGTCCCGACTGCCACGGCGCCCAGGTCCTGTGGTGTTGTGGGAGCCGTGGCGTCACCCGTTGTGACGGACACCGAATCGCTGCGATCGCTCTCGAGACCCTGACCATTTACCGCCGAAACCTGGTACACGTACTCGGTCGCCGGAGCGAGTCCGCTGTCGCTGTACGAACTCTGGCTGCTGGTGGCCACCAGCACTCCATTACGGTAGATCCGATACCCGGCGATGCCCGTCTCCGGGTCGCTCGACGGCGACCAGTCGAGATCGATGCGATCCGTGCCCACGGCCGTGGCCGTCAGGTTCTCCGGCGTCGTGGGGCCCGTTGCGTCGAACGTCGTCGCGGAGGCCTGGGCGCTCCGTTGGCCTTCCAGTCCCTGTCCGTTGACCGCCGAGACACGGTACCCATAAGTCGTGGCCGGACTGAGGCCTGTATCCAGGTACGAGGTTCCGGTGGTCTGGGTGATCTCAACGCCCCCACGGTAGATGACGTACACGGCCACACCGGTCTCGGGGTCGGATGACGGGGACCACGACAGCTGTATGGTGGTCGCGCCCGAGGCCGTGGCAGAGAGGCTCTGGGGTTGAGTCGGAGGCGTACCGTCCAGGGTGGTCGCCTGCGCCGGTTGGCTTGGCTCGCTTTCCAGGCCCTCGCCGTCGAGCGCCGTCACCGTGTAGGTGTAAGTCGTGAATCCTTGCAGGCCCGAGTCCCGGTAGGATGTCCCCGCGGTGTTGTCCACCGGGTTGCCGTTTCTGTACACACGGTAGCCGATCACGTCACCTGTGCTGGGGGCTGTCCACGACAGGTCGATCTCCGAATCGCTCACCGTCGTGGCCGTCAGGCTCGTGGGCGGCGGGGGTGGCTCCGGCGGGAGGGTCCTCACGTTCACAGGACTGCTGGTAGCGCCCTCGATTGCGTCACCGTTCACGGCCGAGACCCTGTACTGGTACTGGGTATCAGGAGTGAGGCCCGAATCCCGGTAGCTCAGGTTCGTCCCCGTGCGGGCTACCTCCAGCCCATCCCTGTACACGACGTAATCCTGGATTCCGGTCTCCGGATCCGAAGCTGCATTCCACGAGAGATCGATTTCCGTCGTGCTGACCGCTGTGCCCTGGAGGTTGGCCGGCGTGGAAGGCGGGGTGGGGTCGAGCGTGACGGCGGAGGCCGTGTTGCTCGGGCCGCTCTCGCCGGCGAAGTTGAACATCGTGACGTAGTAGTCGTACTGCGTCATGGCTGTCAGGCCGGTGTCCGAGAAAGAGAGCGTGGACGGTCCAACCTCTCCGAGCAGCGTGCCGTTCGTGTAGTAGATGCGGTATCCCGACACGAAGGTGCTCGAGGATGCCGTCCACGCGAGGTCGATTCGCGAGGAACTGGCGGCGGTCGCCGTGACGTTCGTCGGAGGCTGCTGGGCATGCGCTGCATTCGGGCTCCCGAGCCCCATCGCGGTCGACGCCAGGAGCACGACCGCGAACCGGAAGCGCGAGGTCCTCACGAGTCCGTCATGTGGCCCGCTCACGGTCCGACCTCCACCGGCAGCGGATCGGAGAAGTCGCTTTCGTTCCCGTCCTCATCCAGGGCCGTCACGGCGAACACATAAGTGCCGGCGTCGAGCCCTTCCACGGTGAAGCGCGTCACGTCCCCGACGTCGATCATCTCGCTGCCGCTCTCGGGCGCTGAATCCTCGGAATAGTAGAGGCGATAGCCGGCCAGGTCGTCCAGCGGCCGGCCCACGGCATCGGTCGTGGGCGCATCCCACTCGAGCGTTATCGAGTACCTGTCGCTCGGATGCGTAGGCACCCCGTCGCCCGGTCCGTCCGGGGTGCATCCCGATGCCAGAATCAGCGCGATGGCTCCGGCGAAGGCGGTCCCTCTGAGCCTGCTGTTGCGGTCATGCCACATGGAAGCCGTACTTCGTTTGCCCGCTGCGACACGCCGGGCGCCCCTATTTCGCCGCAATCGCCGCCAGTCGAGGCCTTGGCCGCGACCGGGGGCCGGCAGGAACGGGTACCAATGGAAGCAAGGTTCCTGCCACGCAGCAGTGGGGGGCTAACCTGAAAGGCCTTCAGGGAGGAAAGGTCTGACGGCGCTCTCTTCTACGGCCCCACGACCCTCAGTCTCGTCGGTGGAGCCGGGGGGATCAGGTCATCGGCCGGGAACGTCGTGGCCAGTGCTTCGCCGCTGCGTTCGCCCTCCTCGCCCTCATCGTTCACGCTGGCCACCGCGTAACGATACGTCGTCCCGGGCGAGAGGCCGGCATCGGCGAAGACCGTGGCGACGACATTCCCGACGAAACTGCCGTCACGATACACGTTGTAGCTGACGATCTCGGTGTCCGTCGCGTCCGGTGCTGTCCAGGTCAGGTTTACCTGATCGGGGCCAACGGCCTGTGCCAGTAGATCGGCGGGCGCCGGTGGACCGCCCTCGTCCAGTGTGACGGCTGAGGCGGGTTCGCTGAGGTCGCTTTCGAGTCCCTCCCCGTTGACCGCGGAGACCCGATACTCGTATTCCGTATTCGGCGCCAGGCCTGAATCCGTATAGGCCGCACTCGTGGCTGCGGCCACCTCGGCCCCGTCGCGAAAGACACGGTACAGGGCGACGCCCGTCTCGGGGTCGGTCGATGGCGACCAGCTCAGCTCGATTCGATCCGTCCCGATCGCCGTGGCCGTGAGGTCCGTCGGCTTCGTCGGGCCGCTCCCGTCCAGGGTCGTCGCCCCGGCGGGCTCGCTGGCGGCGCCCTCCAGGCCGCTCCCGTTGACCGCTGAGACCCGGTACTCGTACGTGGTGCCCGATTCGAGTCCGAAGTCCTGATACGTCGTGCCCTCCGTCGTGCCGACCTCGTCACCATTCCGCATGATCCGGTAGAACGCTATCCCGGACTCCGGGTCCTGGGCCGCGTTCCACGCCAGGTCGATTCGCTCGCTGCCCACGGCCCTCGCGATCAGGCCTTCGGGCTTCGTCGGTGCCGAACCGTCCAGGGTCATGACCTCAAGCGGGGAGCTGGGCGCGCTCTCATCACCATCCTCTCCGATCGATGTCACGTGGTACAGGTACGTCGTGAACGGTTGCAAACCAGAATCCCGATGACGACGCTGGGATGTCGTTCCCACTGATTCTCCGTCCCTATAGACCCGGTACCCGTCGATATCTTCGTCTCCCGGCGGCGCGTTCCACTCCAATTCCACGGCGTTCGACTCCACGGCCGTCGCCCGGACTTCCGTCGGTGGTTCCGGCGCCTCGTCCGAGAGCGTTCGGACCTGAACCGGGCCGGCCGCTGCCCCCTCCAATCCCTCTCCGTTGACCGCTGTAACCTCGTAGGAGTACTGACGGTCAGCCTCCAGTCCCGAGTCCCCGAAGCCGGGGCTCGAGGTTCGGTCGATCTCGCGTCCATCCCTGAAGATGACGTACCCGGCGACACCCGACTCGGGGTCGCTGGCCCCGTTCCACACCAGAGAGACCTCGGAGTCGCTGATCGGCTGACCCTGCAGATCCCTTGGAGCGGACGGCGGGGTCCCGTCCAGTGTACGTGCCGAGGCCACATTGCTCGGACCGCTCTCGTTACCGTTCTGTTGGACCGCCGTCACGTAATATCGATAGACCGTCCACGGCTCCAGACCGGTGTCTGAATACGAAGTCGTGGACCCGGAAACGCTCGCTATGAAGCGGTCGTCGTCGTAGTAGACGCGGTAGGTCGCGATATTTCCGGACGAGGCCGCCCTCCATGACAGGTCGATACGCGAGTTGTCTACTGCCCCTGCGCTGAGGTTGGTTGGCGAGGGTACGAGCATGGCCTGCTGGCCGAGCGACGGGCGCGGCCACGCGAAGAGCATCAGGACGCTGACCGCGGCCCACGACAGAACCGACACCCGTCCCCGCGGTCCCCTCACCGCCCCACCTCGAACATCAGCAGCTCGGAGAGTCCACTCTCGTTTCCCGCGGCGTCAAGGGCGGTGACTCCGAAGTAGTACTCACCCGCAGCGAGACCTGTAACCGTGAAACGGGTATCGGTCCCCACCTCGATGCGGTTT
The DNA here is from genome assembly GCA_039590285.1 of Gemmatimonadota bacterium. Taxonomy (GTDB): domain Bacteria; phylum Gemmatimonadota; class Gemmatimonadetes; order Palauibacterales; family Palauibacteraceae; genus Benthicola. Next base: position 14,413 of record JBDHFS010000009.1, on the reverse strand, counting down.
CCGTCGGGACCGTCGGGTGGGCTCGTGAGGGAAAAGTAGAGACGGTAGCCTGCCAGGTCCGTGAGTGGTCGGCCCATTTCATCGACATCCGGGGCATCCCACTCCAGCGATACCGAGAATCGGTCTGACGGGTGCGTCGGAAGACCCCCCTGTGGAGCATCCGGCGTGCACGCGGAGCCGATGGCGAGGCTGAGAAGACAGACCAGGCTCGCGCCCCGCAACGCCATCAGACAGTCGGTGTGCCGTCCCATCCTGCCGTACTCCCTCCATCAGGTCGGGCTCAGCTTTGCCGACACCAGATCCGTATTCCGCAAAGCGGTGAACTCGGGGCGGGGACCCGACAGGACAGGTGCCGGCAACAACGGGGTTTCCGTCATCGGCAACACGAAACCGATCAAACAATATAGAGGGTGAAGGACGATCGCGCGCGTTGCGACCCCCGATATGTCTTCCGGACGCCGGTTTCAGGCCATTTCCAAGGTGACAGGGATAGGGCACTCTTGACAATACATATATTCAGATATATATATGTTCATAGTTGTAGGTCGATACTCTTATCGGCCGGGCAGGGAACCCGTAACGCAAGGCTCTGCGATGACGAGCGATACGGCGAGAATCAGCGTGGACACGGTCCAGGACGCGGCGCGCGTGTTGAAGTGCATAGGGCATCCCCTGCGCCTTCGAATCATCGAGCTCCTCGACAACGGTGGGGAGATGACGGTGACTGACATCCGCGAAACGGTCGGTCTGGAGCAGGCGGTGGCGTCTCAACACCTCAACCTGATGCGGGACAAGGGGATTCTGAGAGCGCGCCGGGAGGGTGTTCACGTGTTCTACGACATCAGCGACGAGAAGGTGGTGCGTGTCATGGACTGCCTGCGCGCGTGCGACACGGGCATTGGCTGAGGGCATACATAAGAGGGAGCGGGTATGCGAACGATGCAAGGGATTGCAGGGTCCCGCGAGTTCTGGAGAACAGCCTTCCTGGCCGGGGCTCTCATGCTGGCCGGGCCGGCCTCGGAGCACGGTCTGGCGGCCCAGGATACTACCGGGGGAAGACGGCTGAGCCTCGAGGGGGCGATCGCGGAGGCCCTGTCGGGGAACGCAGAGCTCCGGATGGCGGGTGCGAGACGGGACATGGCGGAAGCATCGGCGGACGGCGGCTCGGCCGTGTACTGGCCGAAGCTGGATTTCGAGAGCGGATTCATCCGCTCCAACGACCCCGTATTCGTGTTCGGCACTAGACTGCGTCAGGGAACGTTCAGCCAGCCGGACTTCGACGTAGGCGCTCTCAACAACCCGGATCCGATCAACGACTGGGTGAACCGCTTCTCGCTCCAGTGGAAGGTGTTCAGCCCCGCGGACTGGACGGCCCGTGGGGCCGCCTCGCTCCAGGCGGACGCCGCGGCGTGGTCGGAGACGCGAGCTCGCGAGGCAACGCTGATGCGTACGGAGCTCCTGTACCGAGAGGCCCAACGCGCCGGGGCCCAGCTTCAGGCCGCGCGCCGCGCCGAGGATGCGGCAGCCGCGAACCGGGATGTGTTCGCGCGGAGGGTAGAGGAGGGTGTTCTCACCCGGGCCGACCTGCTCCAGGCCGAGGCTGATTTCTCGTTTTCCATCGCACGCCGGGTCGATGCTGAGCGGCGCGAGGCTAACGCCCTCCGCAACCTCGCCGTGTTCCTGGGTGGAGATGGAGCGGAGCTGCCGATCCTGACGGACTCCCTCACGATCGAAGCCCCCGCGCAGCCGGTTCCCGAAGAGATCCAGACCTTCGATCCCTCTACCCGAGCTGATCTGATAGCTCTTTCGAGCGAACGAGACGCCGCCGAAGCCGGCTCGAAGCAGGCGGGTCGCGCGTACCTGCCCGAGATCGGTGTGTTCGGCAGCTACGGAATCCACGCCGCCGAAGCCTTCCGGCGAGATGGTGATAACTGGGCGGTGGGCGTCGGCCTGAAGTGGAACATTTTCTCCGGGTTCAGCCGCTCGAAGGACAAACAACGTGCGGACGCCGCGCGGTCGCTCGCGGAGACGAGGTACGAGACGGCGCTCCGCGAAGCTCGAGCGGAGCTCTCGGAGGCGCGAAGCGGAGTGATCTCGGCTCGACAGGCTGTCGAAGCGACCTCGGCGGCAGAGGTCGCGGCCGAGGTCGGGGCGCAGTTGATGGGCCGCCGATTCGACGAGGGACTGGCCACGGCCACGGATGTTCTTCAAGCCGAGTCACGGAGAGCGCAGGCGGAGAGCCACGCGATCGACGGGCAAGCGGCGCTTCGAATGGCGGAAGCCCGGCTGCGGTTTGTCACGACCCTGCACATGAATGGATACGATCGATGAAGCGATACATGTTGCTGTCCGTGGTCACGGCGCTTACCACGGCCACCGCGTGCGACAGCGGAGAGCCCGGGGAGGTGGACAGCCTTCCGGATGTGGGCACGGTGGCCGTGAGCGCTGCCGGATCGGCCCCCACCGTATTCCAGGCTCCCGCGAGGATTGTGGCCCGGGAGACGGCCAATCTGGCGACCCGCGCCAGCGGCACCATCGAGGCCGTACTCGTCGACGCGGGCGCGACCGTGCGCCGCGGCCAGGTCCTCGTGCGGCTCGAAGCAGCGGGTGTGGAATCCGCGGTGGTGAGGGCGGAAGCCCAGACCGTGGTGACGCGCCGCACATATGAGCGTCTCTCCAACCTCGAACGCGACGGCGCGGCGACCCGTCAAGAGCTCGACCAGGCGGAAGCGGCTCTGAGGACGGCCGATGCGGCCCTGAGCGAGGCGCAGGCCGCCCGAGAGTACGTAACGCTGCGCGCACCTTTCGATGGCTACGTCTCGGCTCGACTCGCCAATCCCGGCGATCTCGCCGTCCCCGGCCGCCCCGTGCTGGTCATCTCTGGTGCGAGCGGTGTCAAGGTCGAAGCGGACCTTCCAGCCGGGCTGGCTGATTTCGTCTCGGTCGGAGATCGGGTCGCCGTCCTGCGACCCGAGGGCAAAGCGCGCTGGACGGCCACGGTGAGCCTCGTTGTGCCCGTGATCGAGCTGTCCAGTCACCGGTTCCGTGTGGAGGCCATGCTCGATGACGCAGAGGATCCTCCTGTCGCCGGCACGTTCGCGCGCATGGAGCTTCCCGGTCGCGGCGACGCCAGCGCGTGGGTACCGGCTGACGCGCTGATCCACCGTGGCCAGCTGACCGGCCTGTACGTCGTTGACGGTGACGCCCTCCGGCTTCGCTGGGTCCGGACGGGTCGCCGAGCGGACGACGCCGTGGAAGTGCTGGCCGGATTGCGCGAGGGGGCGCTGGTCGTGCGCGAACCGGATCCTGCCCTGGTCGACGGCACGGGCATCGGTGGGACAGAAACCGTCGGCTGGACCTTCGGGCTGGATGGTGATCAATGAAGACGCGGATCGCCGGGCGACTCTCCGACGCGTTTCTCACCTCCAAGCTGACGCCGCTTCTCCTGGCGGCGGCGCTGGGTCTGGGCGTCTACACGACCGCCACGCTTCCCAGCGAAGAGGAGCCGCAGATCATCGTCCCCCTGGCCGACATCTACCTCCCCATGCCCGGGGCGGAGCCGGACGAGATAGAGAACCGCGCCCTGATTCCGCTGGAGAACGTACTCTCGGGAATCGATGGAGTGGAGTACGTATATAGCCACGCCAGTCCCGGCTTCGGCCTGGTGACCGTGCGCTACGAAGTCGGTCGCGATCTCGAGGACAGCCTCATCAGGCTGTACGCCACGCTGATGAAGCACGCCGACAGAATGCCGGCAGGCCTCGCGTTCCCGCTCGTGAAGACCGTGGCGATCGATGATGTGCCGTTCTTCTCGGTCACCCTGGCGGGCGATCGTGACCATGCCGAGCTGAGACGGATGGCGGAAGAGGTGGCAGTCGCCTTCGAATCCGTGACCGACGTCCGGGACGTGCAGGTAATAGGGGGGCAGCCGCACGAGATCAGAGTCGAGCTCTCTCCGGAGCGCCTGGCCGAGCTGGGCGTGGACCCTGGCATCGTAGTCGAGCGCCTGAAGGCTGCCAACATCAGCTTCGAGGCCGGCCGATACGCGGCGGCTGACCGAGTGGTGCGAGTCGTGGGCGGCCCCTTCCTGAGGACCGCCGAGGATGTCGCCGGAGTCGTTCTCGACGTCCGCGACGGACGGCTCGTCCAGGTAGGCGATGTGGCCGCCGTGACCGACGGTGCCGCCGAAGTGGACAGCTACACGTTCCACGGCCGACCGGGCGAAGCTCTTGTCCCCATGGTCAGCATCGCGGTTTCGAAACGGCCTGGCTCGGACGCGACCGAAGTAGGACGCCGCCTGGAGCACACGCTGAAGCGGTTGGAGGGAAGGATCGTCACGGCCGACGTGGATGCACTGGTAACGCGGAACTACGGCGAGACAGCCCGCGAGAAGGTCGCGACGCTGAAGGAACATCTGGGTCTCGCCGTGATCGCCGTCGGCATCGTCGTTGCCGTCTTCATGGGATGGCGCAGCGCCCTGGTCGTGATGCTCGCCGTCCCGATCACGTTTGCCCTCACTCTGTTCGTGTACCAGATCTTCGGATACACGCTGAATCGGGTAACCCTGTTCGCTCTGATCTTCGTGACCGGGATCGTCATCGACGACTCGATCATCGTCGCGGAGAACATGGAGCGGCACTTCCGCATGAGGGACCGACCGCTCCGGGCGGCAGCGCGCGCCGCGGTGGACGAAGTCGGGAACCCGACCATCCTGGCGACCCTGACCGTGATCGCGGCCGTCCTTCCCATGCTGTTCGTGTCCGGCCTCATGGGGCCCTACATGAGCCCGATGCCGATCGGGGCGAGCCTGGCCATGATGTTCTCGCTGCTCGTCGCTCTCATCGGGACTCCGTGGCTCGCCTTCCGGCTCCTGGGCAAGACTCACCACGGTCAGAATGAGGATGCCCCTTACGTACTGGAGGACACGAAGATCTACAGGGCTTACCGGTGGCTCATGTATCCCCTGCTCGAGAGGCCCGGACGCCTGCTCGTGGCTCTGGGAGTCGTGACCCTGCTGCTGCTGGGTGCCACCGGCCTGTTCTTCACGCGGACGGTCATGGTGAAGATGCTCCCGTTTGACGACAAGAACGAGATCCAGGTCATCCTGGACCTGCCCGAAGGGACCACGCTGGAGACCAGCGCGGCGCTCGCCGTGGACGTCGCCCGTGGCCTCTCGGCCGTTCCCGAGATCGCCGACGTCCAGGTGTTCGCCGGGGTGGCGGCTCCGTTCAACTTCAACGGACTGATTAGACACTACTATCTTCGTGAAGGAAATAATGTTGCAGATATTCAGGTAAACCTTGTTGATAAGTCCCAACGAAGCACTCGGAGTCATGACATCGCGAAAGCCGTCCGACCGATCGTCGACTCCGTGGTGGCCGTATCCGGGACCGGTGCCCGGGCCAAAGTGGTCGAGGTGCCTCCCGGCCCGCCCGTGCTCTCGACCCTGGTGGCCGAAGTGTACGGGACGGACCCAATGGCCCAGCGGGAGGTCGCCGAGCAGGTCATGCTCCGGTTCGCGGAGCAGCCCGGCGTCGTGGACGTCGACTGGTCTCTGATCCATCCACAGGAGGAGCTGCGTCTGTCTGTGGACGAGGAAAGGGCTGCCCTCTCGGGAGTAGCGAAGGCGCAGGTCGTCCACGCGCTGGCCATCGGCCTGGGCGGTACGGTTGCGACGCAGCTGTCGGCTCCCGAGGCCAGGGCGGCCGTTCCCGTCCGTGTTCGTCTTCCGGAGGAGGCCCGCTCGGGCCCCGACAGGATCGGGGCCCTCCACGTGGCATCCCGGATGGGCGGCATGGTGCCTGTCGGCCAGCTGGTCGCCACCGAATGGGCCACCGTGCCTCAGCCAATCGACCGGAAGAACGGCCAGAGAGTGGTCTACGTGACCGCCGATGTGGCGGGGGCCGAGGAGAGCCCCGTGTACGCGATACTGGACCTGCAGGACCGTGTCGCGGAGATCCGCTTGCCTTCGGGCGCCGGGCTCGGGCAGCTATACACCCGCCAGCCGGGTACAGTCGAGCAGCCCGTGATGAAATGGGATGGCGAGTGGCAGGTAACCTACGAGGTGTTTCGCGATCTGGGGATCGCTTTCGCGGGCGCGCTGCTGCTCATCTACGGCCTGCTCGTCGCGTGGTTCGGCAGCTTCATCACCCCGCTCGTGATGATGACGGCGATCCCGCTCACTCTGGTCGGAATCGCCCCCGGCCATCTCGTGTTCGGCGCCTTCTTCACGGCCACGTCGATGATCGGGATGATCGCTCTGGCCGGGATCATGGTCCGAAACGGGATCCTCCTGATCGACTACCTGGAAGCGCGCCTCGATACGGGCGTTCCCTTGAGCCGGGCGGTGATCGAGGCCGGTGCCGTACGGACCCGACCGATCGCACTGACCGCCGGCACGGTGATTATCGGTGCAATCGTCATCCTGTTCGATCCGATCTTCGAGGGCCTGGCGGTGGCGTTGATCACGGGGTCACTCGCTTCCACCCTTCTGACCCTCGTCGTCGTGCCAGGGATCTACTTCCTTCTGAAGCGCGACCGGTCGGTGGGTGCGAGTCCCGATCCGATGCTGGAGGCCGAGACTTCCCCGGAACCGAATCCCGAACCCGATACGGAGCCTATGTCGGATCCCGAGCCCAGGACCGCCCCGGCGGTGGTATGAAGGGTCGGACTCGAAGAGACTTGAACAGGCGCTTCATCCGGGGGCTCAATTACACCGGACGACCGCGCCAGGAATATCGATACGAGGCACGAAACCCATGAAACTAGTGATGCTGACCTACCTGGAGGGCGACGAGAAGTGCGTCGAGGGGCTGCTCTCGGAGCTGGAGGTGGGCACGTTCAGCAGGCTGGCTGTGGAAGGACACGGACCGGGTGGTGTCGGTGGCTGGTACTCGGCTGCCTCGCCGTATCGCTCCGGGCTGATCCTGGTCTTCGCGGAGGAATACGCCGCCCGGCGCATCCTCGACGGCGTGCAGGCATGTACGGCCATCGAGGACCCGAAACATCCGATCCGAGCCTTCCTGTTGGGAGTGGAGGATGCGTCCGCGTGCGGATGCCAGCGGCCGCCGACAGCCGGGGCGCAGGAATGACACGGCTCTCGAAACCCGGAATCACAAAAGGAGAAGATTACATGAGCCTGGAGAGGAAGATACGTATCATCGCGGGCACATTCGCGCTCATCAGCCTGGCGTTGGGGTGGTGGGTCAGCCCCTGGTGGCTGTTGTTCACCGCCTTCGTCGGCCTCAACCTCCTCCAGTCGGGGATCACCGGTTGGTGCCTCATGGAGGACATCCTGTGCAACACGGGAATCCACCTTCGGGGCGAGGTTCGAAGCGACGTTTGAGCCCGCCCGCGGGGTTTTCAATCGAGCCTTTCCTCCGTACCTTGCGCCGCTTGTGAACGGAGCCGGCAGGAGGCCGGCGAAGCACTTGAAGTACCAAGGCAGAGGACTGGCCCGTATCGATGCGTAACATCCGAAATCGACTGATCGTCATACTGGGACTCATCGTCGTATGCGTGTATGCCCTGATTCCGAAGACGGGGCCCACCGGCGACAGGGTTCCGGCCATCAACCTCGGTCTGGACCTGCAGGGCGGAATGCATCTGGCGGTCGAGATCGATGATCCTGACGGCACGCTGACCGAGGAGGGAAGGGCCGATGCGCTCGAGCGTACGCTGACCACGATCCGCAATCGGATCGACGAGTTCGGCGTTCGCGAGCCATCCATTCAGCGCGTGGGAAACGAGAGGATCATCGTCGAGCTCGCCGGCATCGACGATCCCGAGCGCGCCAAGGCGATCGTCGAGCGGACCGCGTTCCTGGAGTTCAAGCTCGTCCGTGAGGACGACAACTTCCGCAACGCGCTCCCGCGCATCGACCGTGGGCTGGTGCTGGAGCTCGGTGCCGAGAATCTGCAGGACGCGGGTGTCGAGGAGGTCGATGTGGAGACCCCGGCTCTCTCGGATATTCTGGGCACGGCGCAGGACACGACGGCCACGGCAGCGGACACCACCGGTGCCGACGCCGACGTTGAGGATTCCGAAGGGACCGCTCCCGATACGACGATCGCAGCCGACAGCGCCGCGGCCGATCAGGACACGGGGCCGTCCGAGCTCAGACCCCTGACCGCGCTCCTGCTGGAGTCGGGGACGCCGGGCATGCTTCTCGTGGCCGAAGAGGACGTCCCGACGGTCGAGAGGTACCTGGCGACCGAGGCCCTCCGGGATGCGCTGCCCAGGAACACGGAGCTGCGCTGGGGTGCCGACCCGACCTCGGCTGCGGGAGCCGCGTATCGCGAGCTCTATGTTCTCGAGGCCGATCCGATTCTGACCGGTGACCTCCTGGCCGACGCGGGCCCCGCCGCCCGGGACCCACAGTTCAATCAGCCCTATGTGCCGTTCGAGACTACACGCCGCGGGGCGCGCGTGTTCGAGCGGGGCACCTCCCCAAACGTGGGTCGGTACATGGCGATCGTGCTCGATCTGCGGGTGCAGAGCGCTCCGGTGATCCGGCAGACTCTGAGCCGCCGGGCGCAGATCGAGATGGGCGCCGGTTCGAGCTTCCAGGAGGCGCAGGACCTGGCCCTTGTACTGCGAGCCGGAGCGCTTCCGATGCCGATCAGGATCGTCGAGGAACGATCCGTGAGCGCATCGCTCGGGGCGGACTCGATCCGCACGGGACGCAACGCGTTCATCATAGGGATCATCGGCGTGGTCATGCTGATGAGCTGGTACTACAGGATTGCCGGGGCGATGGCGGTCGTTGCCCTGGGGATCTATGTGCTTCTGGTTTTGGGCGGCCTGGCGGGTCTCGGAGCCACACTGACCTTGCCCGGTATCGCGGGCCTCATCCTCTCCATCGGAATGGCCGTGGACGCCAACGTCCTGATCTTTGAACGAATACGAGAGGAGTCGGATGGCGGGAAGACGCCGCGCACGGCCGTTGACTCCGGCTTCGCGCAGGCGCTGTCGGCAATCGTCGACGCCAACCTGACCACGCTGATCACGGCGGCGATCCTGTACCAGTTCGGCACGGGTCCGATCCGCGGATTCGCCGTGACTCTGAGCATCGGTATCATGGCGTCCTTCTTCACGGCGCTGTACGTGACACGGACGTTCTTCCTCTTGTACCTCGAGCGGCGTTCGCCGACCGAGTCCCTGAGCATCTGACACGGTCCTGATATGAGATTCTTCCGAAACGCCAAATACGCCTTCCTCTCTCAGCGGAAGCACGCGTACGTCGTCTCCGGCTCCATGTTGCTGGTAGGACTGGTTTCCCTGGTTCTGCACGGCGGTCCACGGTACGGAGTGGACTTCACGGGCGGCACGCAGTTTCAGGTGGAATTCACTGGGGAGACGTCGGTCGGCGACCTTCGCTCGGTCATGGGCGCAGCGGGCATGGAGGGCGCACAGATCCAGCAGTTCGGCGGCTCCAACGACTTCCTCATCCGCACACAGGCCTTCGAAGGCGTGGTCGACGATGTCTACGCCGTCCTGGTCGATTCGTATGGCGCTGACGGCTTCACCATGAGCACTGACGCGGTGGGGCCGAAGGTCGGCTCCGAGCTGCAGCGCAAGGCGCTCATCGCCATCCTGATCTCGTTCGCGCTGACACTCGTGTACCTGGCTTTCCGCTTCGAGTGGCGGTTCGGGATTGCGGCCATTGTGGCCACATTCCACGACATCACGATCACGTTCGGCTTCATCTCGGTGCTGAATATCGAGATCACGCTGGCAACGGTGGCCGCCATCCTGACGATCCTGGGGTACTCGTTGAACGACACGATCGTGGTGTTCGATCGCATCCGCGAGAACCTCAAGAAGCGACGCAAGGACAAATACATCGACATCCTCGACTCCAGCATCAACGAGACACTGCCCCGGACCGTGCTGACTAGTGCCACCACGCTCGCCACGCTCATGGCGCTGTTCATCCTGGGTGGCGCCGTCGTGCGCCCGTTTGCGCTGGTCCTCATCCTCGGAGTAGTGATAGGCACGTACTCCTCGATCTTCGTGGCGTCTCCCGCGCTCCTGGAGATCGAGCAGAGCTCCCGCCGCAGGGAGAAGAGACGTCGCTGACCCGGGCATGCGTGCGGCGGCTTCCGGTGATCCGGCGCGTGCGTCGGTGCGGAGCTTCCCCGGGGGCACCGGGTGACAAGCTCAACCTGACGGTCTGGCGCTGGTGAAGCTCTTCGATTCACATCTTCACCTCACTGACGCCGCCTTCGCGGACGACCTGGACGATGCGATCGCCCGGGCCCGGGCGACGGGCGTCTCAGGCATGGTGACTGTAGCCTCAAACCCCGATGACGCCGGGGACGCGATTGCCCTCGCCGACGCCGGCGAAGGCATCTGGGCCACGGCCGGTCTGCATCCGCACGAGGCACGCGACTATACACCGGATCTCCTGGGCCGAATCCGATCGCTGGCCAGTCGACCGTCGGTCGTGGCCATCGGCGAGACCGGTCTCGACTTTCACTACGACAACTCCCCCCGCGCTGGGCAGCAGGAGAGCTTCGAGGCGCACCTGGAGCTGGCTGCCGAAACGGGGCTTCCGGTGGTAGTGCATTCCCGGTCCGCCGACCCCGAGACGGGCGCGTTCATCCGGCGCTTCGCCAGTCGTGTGAAGGGGGTTCTGCACTGCTTTTCGGGAGGGTCGGAGCTACTGGAATGCGGGCTGGAGGCCGGGTGGTACATTTCCTTCTCGGGAATCGTCACCTTTCGAAAGTTCGAAGATGCGGAGCAGGTTCGCCGCGTGCCTCGGGATCGCCTGCTCGTCGAGACCGACAGCCCGTACCTTGCCCCTGCTCCGAACCGCGGCCGGCGCAACGAGCCCGCTTTTTTGGAGCACACGTGCCGGGCGGTAGCCGAAATACGGGGCGAGTCACCCGAGGCACTGGCTGAGGCCACGTTCGCTAATGCGTGTCGGCTGTACGGCATCGAGGTGGTCGATTGAATGCGGATAGGGACGGATCGCGTCCGGATGACGGTGCCCGACCCGCCGTCGCTTCAGATGCTGGAGCCACACGCCGGATCCACATCCTCCCGGACCACGTGGCGAACCAGATCGCCGCCGGCGAAGTGGTCGAGCGGCCGGCGTCCGTAGTCAAGGAGCTGGTCGAGAATGCGCTGGATGCGGGAGCGACGTCCGTTCGCATCGAAGTCAGGAGCGGCGGCAAGATCCTGATCCGGGTGGCCGACGACGGCGAGGGAATGAACCGGCCGGACGCGCTGCTGGCACTCGACCGGCACGCAACCAGCAAGATCCGTGCGGCCGACGATCTGCGCAGCGTAGCGTCGTTCGGTTTCCGGGGTGAAGCGTTGCCCTCCATCGCGGCCGTGAGCCGCTTCGAGTTGGAGACCGCGCCCTTCGACGGAGGCCCCGGTACCAGGATCCGCGTGCAGGGCGGTCGCGTGCTCTCCACCGAGGAGATCGTCCGGCAGCCGGGTACCACCGTCACTGTGCGGTCACTCTTTCAGAGCGTTCCCGCGCGGGCCAAATTTCTGCGAGCCGCGGGAGCCGAGACGCGGGCGATCAGCGAGACCGTGTTGTTGTTGGCTCTGTCGAACCTCGGTACAGCCTTTCACCTGAAGTCGAACGAGAGAGATCTCCTCGACCTTCCGTCCGTTTCGACGCTCTGGGAGCGCGTGGCCGCGATCTGGGGTGATGAAGATGCCGGCCAGTTGCTGGAGGTGGATCGGGAGGTAGAAGGAATCCGCGTCGCCGGGCTGATTCAGAGACCGGACGCTGCGCGGCCGTCCGGCGGCAGACGCTACCTGTTCGTGGACGGTCGTCCGTTCAGGGACTCCGCGCTCGTTCGAGTCGTTGACGACGCGTACCGTACCACCGTCGCACCGGGCCTGCGGCCGACCTTTCTGCTGTACCTGCGTCCACCGGTAGGCAGTGTGGATGTCAACGTCCACCCCGCGAAGGCGGAAGTGCGATTCAGCGACACCGCTCTGGTGAGGGAGGCTGTGGCCGCGACGGTACGACAGCGACTTGCCGCGGTCATCAGCGCGCCGGGTCTGGGTCCCGAACCGATCCCGGCGGCGCCTGACCGTCTCGGCTCCGGCCGGCCGGCATGGAGCGCGGCGGGTGTCGGTGACCCCATTCCCACCCGGGTCGCCGAGCGTGCTGCCGGCGCAGAGGATGCCGCCCACGGTGAGGTGCCACCGCAGCTCGCCTTCTTCGTGTCGCGGCAGGAGAGCGCGGACTCCAGGCTCGACGGAGCAGCCACAGGCGACGATAGGCTCGTAGCCGGAACGGAAGCCGACATCGAGTCCGGAGCGGAGCCTCCGCTCGGCGCGGCCGCTCGAGCGGCGCGAGCGCACGCGTGGCAGTTGCACGACTCGTACATACTGGTATCTACACGCGAAGGACTGCTCATCATCGACCAGCACTCCGCGCACGAGCGCGTGCTGTTCGAGGAGATCATGGGCCGATTTCGTGGCGAGGGGGCTGAATCCCAGCGACTGCTGTTTCCGCTGACGGTTCGCCTGTCCCCAGCCGAGTTCGCCGCCGTCGAAGAGCTCGGCAGAATGATCCGCTCGGTCGGCTTCGAGGTCGAGGCTTTCGGGGATCGCACGGTCATCGTGCACGCGGCTCCAAACCCCCACCCCCACTTCGACGCGGAAGCGTGTTTCCGGGACATGGTCGCCGAGCTGACGCATGGCTCCGAGCTCGTGAACTCAGCTCGCAACCAGCACGAGCGGATTGCCAGGAGCCTCGCGTGCAAGAGTGCGATCAAGGCGGGCCAACCTCTTTCCGCCGTCGAGATGGACGAGCTGGTGGACCGGCTCTTCGCCACGGAGCTTCCCGGTCACGACGTCCACGGACGTCCGAACATTCTGCGGCTTACGATGGAGGAGCTGGCTCGCCGGTTCGGCCGCTCGTGAGCACACCGATGGCACCGGAGATGCGGACCGGCATCAAGCGGGGCGACGATGCCATGCCTGAGAATAGGGTCAGACCCGGCGTCAGATCTCGCGCGCTGGTCATCCTCGGTCCTACCGCCTCCGGGAAGACGGCCGTGGCCCTGGAGGTGGCCCGGCTGTTGGGAGGCGAGATCATCTCGGCGGACAGCCGACAGGCTTATAGGGGACTGGAGATCGGAACGGCTGCGCCGACGTCGGCGGAGCGGGCTTCGCTGCCTCACCATGGCGTGGCCTTCCTGGAGCCCGGCGAGCGGTATGGAGCCGGGCGTTTTGCGCGGTTGGCTCGCGGTTGGATCACGGAAATCGAGGGAAGGGGCGCCGTGCCCATCGTGGCGGGCGGGACGGGGTTCTTCGTTCGGGCGCTCACGGATCCGGTCTTCGATGAGCCCGTTCTCGAGCCCGGGCAGCGAGTGGCTCTCGAGCGGTGGGTCGCGGAGAATCCTCTCGACAAGGTCAGGCGCTGGGTCGAGCGCCTGGACCCGCAGCTCACCGATCGACTCGGGGTCGTGGACCGCCAGCGAGCGGCGCGTGCGCTGGAGCTGAGCCTTCTCACGGGCCGTAGCCTCACCTGGTGGCAGCGGAACGGACCGGCGGAGGCAGGCCCGATTGCGGCCAGCACCTGGGTCTTGGAGATAGAAGCAAGCGCCCTACGCGATAGGATCGGGGAACGAACCCAGAAGTTCCTGGAGGGGGGCTGGCTCGAGGAGGTCGAGGGGCTGCTCGCCGCGGGCCACGGTCCCGACTCTCCCGCCATGAGCTCGATCGGCTACACGGCCGTGCTCGACCTGCTCAGCGGCAGGACCTCGCGCGAGGCGGCTGTGGAGGCCATCCTTCGAGACACCTGGCGGTACGCGCGTCGGCAGCGTACCTGGCTCCGCCACCAGGTTCCGCGCGACGCGAAGCGAGTGAACGCGATGCAGGAGCCGGCTTCCCTGGCCGAGCGAATCGCGGCCGACTGGCGGGAGCGGTAACCGGGCCCATGAGAGCTCAAGACACGGGGAGACAATGAGGATCGGGATCGCCTGCTATCCGACCTACGGAGGCTCGGGCGCCCTGGCCACCGAGCTCGGAATCGAGCTCGCGGCGAAGGGGCACGAGGTGCATTTCATCACGTACGCGCAGCCCTTTCGGCTCACCTCGTTCCATGAGCGCCTGTTCTTCCACGAGGTGGAAGTCCCGCACTACCCGCTGTTCGAGTATCCCCCGTACTCTCTTGCCCTCGCCGTGCGTATGCACGAAGTGGCTCGGCAGCACGAGCTCGATATCATGCACGCTCATTACGCCATCCCGCATGCAGAAGCGGCGTGGGTCGCGAAGCAGATGCTGGAGCGCGAGGGCCGGGATCTCCGAGTGGTTACGACCCTGCACGGCACCGACATCACCCTGGTCGGGCAGGATCCCTCCTTCCGGGCCATCACGGAGTTCTCGGTAGAGTGCTCGGATGGTGTCACCGCGGTGTCGGAGTACCTGAAGCGTG
>JBDHFS010000008.1:0-26331 GCA_039590285.1 Gemmatimonadota bacterium | reverse complement strand
TGTTGATCGATCCGGAATCTGCGGCTGGAGGAATGAACCTGACGCCGAGCCTGTACGAGAATCTTCCTGTGGAGCGGGACTATCGGGCTCTCGTCACACTCCTTCCGGGAGCAGACGCATATCTTGGAATGGACCTCAGTATCGCGGGCGGGACAGGTCCGGAAACCAAGTTCTACATCGAGGGAGCCGACGTCACCGACCCGGTCAAAGGCATGCGGGCGACTCGACTCCCGTACAACTTCGTCCGCGAGGTCCAGATCAGGACGGGCGGGTATGAGGCTGAGTACCGGAGCTCGCTGGGCGGGACCGTAAACGTGGTGACGTACTCCGGGGGCGATGATTTTCGCGCCCAGGTTTTCGGCTTCTACACCAGCGACCGATTCGAGGCATCTCCCCGATTCGGACTGTCGGAGTTCACCAAGGTCAGCTCGGCGCAGTACGACGTTGGAGCATCGCTGGGAGGTCCCGTTCTCGGCGATCAGATCTGGTTCTTTGCAGCGTACAGCCCCTCCGTCGTCACCGAAGGAATCGAGATCCCGGAGCACGGCCTGTACGACGACCGGAGCGTGACGCACTTGTTCGCCGGAAAGCTCACATGGCAGGTGGCACAGCGGACGAACTTGTTCGTGACGGCGTTTGGTGATCCGGGGCAGCGAGACGTCGTCCAGCCGATGTCCGTTTCAACGGCACATTTCACACCCCAGAACCCGGACACGTGGCTAGGTAAGGAGGGATTCGGTGGTGTCAACGTCGTGCTCGGGGCGACGCAGCTCCTTGGACCCGCCGGCCTGCTGGAAGGCTCGTTGTCGACGATGTCGAGGACGGACAGTTACATGCCCAGCACGGAGCGCGGGACCGAGGTTCAGTTTCATGACTACACTACCGAGACGGTCTCCGGCGGCACGACCAAGTACGGGAGCCGTTCGCTGGGAAGGACGGCTCTGGCTCTCAAGACGACCTGGGAGCTGGGCGGACATACTCTGAAGACGGGCGGGGAGTACTCGACGAGCAGCACACGGACGAAAGGAGGAGTGCACCACGTCATCAAGAAACAAGGTCCGGACACCTACAAGGAAGTCGAGATATACACGTCGGGAGGTGTCCGGAGCCGAAAGGGAGGCTTGTTCGTGCAGGATTCCTGGCAGCTGGGCGACAGGTGGCGCCTCAACGCGGGACTGCGGTGGGATACGCAGGCTCTCCTGGACTCCAGCGGCGATGTCGCGCAGGTCATTCCTTTCGAGATTCAGCCGCGCCTGGGCATCATATTCCTTCCTGGACGCCAGGGCACGCAGCGACTGTACGTGTCGTTCGGCCGTTATTCCCAGGACCTCCTGCTCAACGGTGCATACTTCTTCAATGGCGAGGAATTCTATCGGTGGACGAAATACGACCATGACCCGCGCATCGACCCGACGGGTGGAATCGTGCTGAGTGAGATCACCGCGTCCGTGACCGAGGCGACGCCGGGGCTCAAGGGCCAGTTCTATGACGCTTTCACACTCGGCTATGAGCGGCAGGTTGGAGATAACCTGAAGCTCGGCGCTCGAGGCGTCTTCCGAAACCTCCGCAGGGCCGTTGAGGACGGCTACGTAGAGGAACTGGAAGACTACAGGCTGGGCAATCCTGGAGAGGGCATCCTCAGCGTCTTCCCGCAAGCCAAGCGTACGTACACGGCTCTTGAGCTGACGGCCGAGCGAACGTTGGGCTCTGGAGTCATGCTGGCGGGCTCATACGTGCTCTCAAGGACCCACGGCAACTACCAGGGGCTGTTCAACACGGACTACTGGACGCCTTCACCGAACGCGAGTGTGGACTTCGACCACGTGGTCCTGATGGAGAACGCGGAGGGTCTGCTTCCGCAGGATCGAAAGCACTCATTCAAGCTGGCCACATCCTACATGAGCGGTTTCGGCCTGGCCGCTGGGCTGCGGTTCATCTGGCAGACCGGGGCGCCGCTCAGCATCCGGGGTGGGAGTGCCGAGCCACCAGCCTACGCCTTCCTGATGCCGCGAGGCTCGATGGGCAGGGCCCCCGATATCTGGGACCTCGATCTTCGATTCGTGTACGATCTGCAGAGGCTGGTGCGCCGGAGCTCACCTACGCGGCTCCTGCTCGACGTCTTCAATGTGGGTAGCCCGAGGACCCCCCTCGCGTACGACGACGTCTGCTGTTTCACGCTCACGGACGAGGGACATCAGGCCGACATCAACGATAACTACCTCGAGCCAACCCGCTATCAGCCGCCGATGACGGTCCGGCTGGGGATCGAGGTCGGGTTCTGAAGGCGGTGAACAGGCATGGCACTCGGACGGCCGAGCATCGTCAGCCCCGTGGCGCGATCAGCTCCTGAAACGGCGGGTAGTCACGTAACGACTCGAAGTCCGGATCGATTTGGAAGTCCCACTTTGGGTACTCGGTGCCCCATGGCTCGGCGAACAGCCCCCTGTTCATTGCTTTCGCGAGGAGCCCTACAGCTTCATCCGGCTCGCCGCTGACCGCCGCGATCGCTGCTCTCCAGTAATCGGTGTGCCCCCAAAGGTAAGGCCTGCTGATGCGAGCCAGTTCGTCGTCGATGCTACCGGCGGCCTCGTTGTCGCCCAGGCGCACCGCGAGGGTCGCTCTGTACCCCAAGAGGCTGATGTCGATGTTGTGATGAAGGAGTTGCTCGTCCTCGGCGAGGTCCGCTGTGACGAGATCCTCGAACACATCCCGAGCCTCCTCCCACCTTCCCGCCGCGTACAAGACGCGGGCGAAGCGCCAGCGCCCGGCTGGGCCGGCGGCGAGACCTCTGAGGCTCTCGCGGTACCATTCCACCGCGAAGTCCAGCGATTCTGCTGCGGCCTCCGTGAATCCGTGCGCTCTCATCTCCAGCGCCGGGCCCACAAGAAGCGCGAACGTCGACTCATGCTGGAACGTCTCGGTTGCTGCCGGTTGCGACAGGCTTTCGGTCACTACCTGTTGCGCTTCTTCGGACCGCCCGAGCGCGGCCAGAGCTCGAGCTTCCAGGTACGCCAGCCGCGGGTCATCGATGAACCGTTCCCGGCCACGACGGGCCTGGTCCAGACCGACGCGGTCATTCCCCAGAGAGTGCTGGCAAGTTGCGTATTCGGCCCACAGCCAACCTGATTCCGCATACCTGCTTCCCTGCAGGTCGACCCTCTCGAGAGCGGCAAGACATTCGCCGGGACGTTGAGCGACAGACGCCGCCATTGCCAGGTGAAGCCACCGGGCGGCGCTCGGGAGGCGATCCTTCCAATCGCGGAACGCTTGCAGCATCGCGGCCCTGTCTCGTCTGAGCACGGCCTTGTTGACGGCCAGCTGCCACCGCTGCCGCGGGGAAATGACCGCTATTCTCGTCTCCAGCACCCGCGTCAGAGAATCGGCCGTTGAGTACTCACCGAAGTTCAGGTGCCAGATCATCGCGAGACCGAGGGCCGCGTCGAACGTGGAATCGATCTGCAACGCTCGGTAGAGATGGGCCAGCGCCTCTCTTTCCCGGCCACCCTCGAGCCAGATCTCGCGCGCAGCATCTACCTCCTGCCACGCACGATACGACTGGCCCCGGCCATAGGAGCCCGCGTACTGATCGCCCAGCTTGAACCGTGTGGCCAGGGAAACCTTGACGCGATCTGCGAGCGAGCGGATCCCCCCCGCCGGATCACGGATAGCAGCCCCGGCCTGCACTCCTTCCAGCACCTCGCCACTCACGATATCGATCAGCCGCGCTTCCAGCATGACAGAGTCCGAGAGCGCGTGCATGGAGCTCTCCACCACGAAGCGGGCCCTCGTTTGGCGTGCAATGGCACGCGTAAGGGCTAGACCGGCCATCTGGTCGGACTGCTCGATCGCGCTTCGGACCCTTTCCGCCTCGTCAGATCTCACGACGCGGACGCTGTCGATTTCTGCCAATCCGCCCTCAATCACGTATGCGGCGTAGCGGCCGACGTCATCCAGGGAGCGATCCGCGGTCAGGTTCTCCATCGGCAGGACCATCACGGCGGTCGAGACCAGGTGCCTGGTCAATTCGCGGGACGAGATCAGACCTCTGACCGCGAGCAGGACGGCCACAGTGAAGACACCGAGCAGCGCCAATCCAAGGATCCGTTTTGATCGCGGCTGGCGCCCTCGGGCAAGAGCGCCAACCGGGACCCGGACTGATTCGATCTCAGGCGCGCCTTCCAGATCACGTTCGATCCTTGCCTTCACGGGCACGGTGTGCATCAATGAGTCCGCGAGCGCGCTCACCTCGGGAGCCGGCTCCATCCCGAGCTCCCGCCGGACTCGCTCCACGTGCTCCCGTGCGACCTGCACAGCGTTGGCGGGATCGCCGGCGGCGGCCAGGGCCTCCATCAGGTGCACGATCGCGGCGGAGTTCCACGGGTCGTGTGCTACCAGCCGACCCCACCACTCGGCTGCAGAGACAGGCTCGCCAGACTCGTTCGCTTCACGGCCTAGTTTCTCGAGAGCGCGTGCGTACAAGGCGGCAAGTCTCAGGCGTTCGTCTTCCACCCAGCGCTCGAACTCGTGAGCGTCGTCGATGAAGAATCCGTCCATGAACGGACCGCCGTAGGCGAGAACGGCCGTCTCGCGGGCCCCCCGGTCGAGGGCACGCTCCAGAGTCGACGAGTCCACTTCGATGAGAGAGAGCGACAGGCGGACGTACTCGCCTGCCGTGCGCACGACTTCCTCCCCGAGAGACTTGCGGAGGGCGTAAAGCGAATGCGACAGGTGCTGGCGGGCCTCCCGTGCGTCCGTCTCCGGCCACAGAAGCGATATCAGCTGATCACGGCTCCTGCCCCTGTCGCCGGCTGCTCCGAGCAAGGCGAGCAGTGCCAGCCTGCGCTGCTGAGCCGCAGGGCCGGTTACCGGGCCGTCCGGCCCTTCCAAGAGCACCCCGCCAAGCAACCTGAGCCTGTACAAGTGTGACCACCCAGAAGCGTTAGGGACCAGGCGAGAGGAGGGAGAGTCTCAAGCGATGCTCGAACTGAAGAATAGGGCACGCGCCCGTTTCGAGCCAATCAAGTTCGGGTGCCCGTCCGGTGGGTGACTCCAGAGAGTTGGCCTCGGGGCCGCGACCACCTCCCGAGCCACCAGCCGGGTGGGTACCCGGACGGCGAATCGACCCCAACGATTCAGGAGGTCGCCATGAAAACGATTCGCATCACCTGGTGCCTCGCAGCCGCCGCCCTGGTGGCGGGCTGCCAGGAACGAATCACAGACCCGGCCTCACAGGCCGACGAGGCCACCGCGCCGGAGTTCACGGTCAACCGTGAGTACATCGTACGTGACTTCGATTGGTACGGGCCTGAGGCCGTATCCTACGTCCCGTGCGCGAATGGCGGAGATGGAGAACTCATTCAGTGGAACGGCATTCTCCGAGTGCTCACGACGAAGCTGAACCTGCCCTCCGGGGTCAAGACCCGTAAGAACCACGAGATAGAGTACCTCGGATATGGAGATGTGTATCCCGACAACTTCATGGCCTTCGGCCTGACATCACTCGATGTCTGGACCGTGAACGGTCAGAAGAGTCAGTGGAACGCCCGCAAGACATTCAAAGGCGACTTCGAAACCTGGCACCAGAACTACAAGTTCACGCTGGAGGGTCCCGGCGGTGAGAAGTTGATGGTCCAGGGATCGCGCCAGGAGGTCACCGACAAGGATGGCAATGCGGTATCTTACCACTACAACAACGGATCCTGCCCTGACGTGTGGGATGATTAGCCGGCCGGAAACGTAGCACAGCCCCGAACGCGCGAGAGGGCGGCAACGAGCCGCCCTCTTCTCATCCCGGCGGCGCTGAAGGCTCCGCGAGCGGATGAGTCGGCAGTGCCAGAACACTGCCCGCACGGCCGCACGGGGACCAGAACTGCCGGGTACCGGTGTGACGATCCGAACCCTGGGAGCTCCAGCCGTCTACCTACCGGTGGCGTGGCGTGAGGCCCGGAAGACTCCAGCGGAGTCCCCGAGGAGACCCGGCCGTGACCGCACTGTGACGGGGTGGTGCTCCGCGACGGGGGCTCTAGCGGTGCGCCAGAGGAGACCCCGCAGGCGCTCCGCGCCGAGGAGGCTCCGAAGAGCGCGAGCGGCCCCCGGAGCGGAGCATCATCCCACCCGCCCGTGGCACTTCTTATACTTTTTCCCACTCCCGCATGGACACGGATCGTTCCGTCCCGGCTCCGATCCACCCGCCAGCGGTGCCTCCGGACGCGCCACCTGCGGACCTGCCGCCGGTTGCCGGGGCCGGTCCTGCAGGGCTGTGGCGGCCACGCCCGTCGCCGCCAGCTCCGGCGCAGCTTCTTCCTCAAGGGCTCGGGGCGGACCGCCCGATACGGATGCACCCCCGGTCGGCGCTACGCCGCTGCCGGTACCGGCCAGCTCCGACGGCCCGCTCATCGAGCTCACCTGCGGAGCCCTCAGCGCCGGACGCATCTCGACCTGGGCCCGGAACAAGAGGCTGGCGAGGCTCTTCCTGAGATCCTGCATCAGGTCGACGAAGGCGCCGTAGGCTTCCCTCTTGTACTCCACCAGCGGGTCTCGCTGTCCGTAGGCACGATACCGGATCGACTCTCGCAGGTGGTCGAGATCGTACAGGTGGCCCTTCCACTTTTCGTCGATGACGGACAGAACGATGAAGCTCAGAATCCGCTCCCAGTTCTCTCCGAAGCTGTCGACCTTGGCACGATACGCCTCGTGGACGAAGTCCAGGACCGCATCCATCAGCTCGTCCGTGTCCTTCCACTGGATCTCGGCCGGTGACAGCGGGTCCGTCGGGAGGAACGACCCGACGAGGAAGTAGTCCAGCAGCAGTCGCTCGCGCAGGGCCGGAAGATCCCATTCGTCGGCATGGGAGCCCGGCTCGATGACGGTCTCGACGATCTCGATGACCGATCGCTCGATCATCTCCCAGGCTTCGCCCTTCAGATCCTCGCCGCCTTCCAGCCCGAACAGCCGCAGGTCGTAGATGACTTCCCGCTGCTGGTTCATCACGTCGTCGTACTCGAGGAGGCGCTTCCGGGCCTCGAAGTTCTGGAGCTCGACACGTCTCTGCGCGCGCTCGATGGACTTGGTCATCCACGGGTGGGTGATGACCTCGCCCTCCTCGGCACCCAGGCGATCCATGACCTTGGCCACTCGCTCGGTGCCGAACAGCCTCATCAGGTCGTCCTCCAGCGACAGGAAAAAGCGGCTCGATCCGGGATCGCCCTGGCGCCCGGATCGCCCGCGCAGCTGCCGATCGATTCGCCGCGACTCGTGCCGTTCCGTGCCCAGGATCTGCAGGCCACACGGCGGGTCCACGTAGCATCCCAGCCCCTTCACCCGGTCCTGGTCCAGGTCCTCCTCCTCGTGCACCTGTCCGAATGCGGGCTCCGCGGAGCGAATGCCGCACACCTGACACTTCACGAGGGCGGGCCCGAGTTTGATGTCCGTCCCCCGGCCGGCCATGTTCGTCGCGATAGTGATCGCCCCCGGCTGTCCCGCCTGCCTGACGATCTCCGCCTCCCGTTCGTGCTGCTTGGCATTCAGCACTTCGTGGTCCAGTCCGCGCCGCTTCAGCATCCGGGACACCTTCTCGGACACATCGACACTGGTCGTGCCGACCAGAATGGGCAGGCCTCGCCGGTACAGCCGCTCGATCTCGTCCAGAAGGGCCGCGAACTTCTCCCGCTTCGTCCGATACAGGAAGTCCTCGTCGTCCATCCGGCGCACCGGCCGGTTGGTCGGAATCACCACTACCTCTAGGCCGTAGATCTCGTGGAACTCACCCTCTTCCGTCTCCGCCGTGCCTGTCATCCCGGCCAATTTGGAGTACATGCGGAAGTAATTCTGAATCGTGATCGTGGCTAGTGTCTGAGTCTCACCGCGGACACTGACGTTCTCCTTCGCCTCCACGGCCTGGTGCAGCCCGTCGCTCCACCGCCGGCCAGTCATCTTTCGGCCCGTGAACTCGTCGACGATCACGACCTCGCCGTTCTCCACGACGTACTCCACGTCCTTCTCGTACAGGCCGTGCGCCTTGACGAGCTGGTGGATGATGTGGAGGCGTTGCGCCTTCTCGGCGTAGTCCCTCTCGAGCCCCTGTATCTGATCGCGCTTCTCGTCGGGGCCGAGCCTGGCGTCATCCTCCACCTTCTTCACGGCCTCGGAGATGTCGGGAACGACGAACGCTTCGGGATCGCCGGGGCTCAGGATGTCCTGGCCCTGGTCGCTGATCAGAATGGTGTGGCCCTTCTCGTCGGTGGTGAACAGGAGCATCTCGTCCACCTCGGCCATCGCCTTTTCCCGCATGACGCCGGCCTCGGTGCGCTGTACCAGCTGTTTCACGCCCGTCTCGTTCAGGAGCTTCATCAGGCGCCGGTTCTTCGGGGCGCCCCGCTGCGCGGCGAGGAGTAGCTTGCCGGTGTAGAACTCGCTGGCATCTTCGGCCTCGTCCTCCAGCTTCTTCAACTCCATCTCGGCCTCGGCCACCAGCTCGTTGACGATGCGCATCTGCTTGCGCACCAGGGCTGCGACCTGCGCGTTGTACTTCTTGTAGACCTGCTGATCGTCGGCCTTTCCGACGGGGCCGCTGATGATCAGGGGCGTCCGGGCTTCGTCGATGAGGACCGAGTCGACCTCATCGATGATGGCGTAGTTGTGCGCCCGTTGGACCCGGTCTTCGAGACGCACGACCATATTGTCGCGCAGGTAGTCGAACCCGAACTCGTTGTTGGTGCCGTAGGTGATGTCGCACCCGTACATGCCGCGGCGGATCTCGCTCCCCGGCTGCGTGTCGTCGATGCAGCCCACGGTGAGGCCGAGGTAGCGGAATACCGTGCCCATCCACTGGGAGTCGCGCCGGGCCAGGTAGTTGTTGACCGTGACCAGGTGTGCGCCCTTTCCCGACAGCGCGTTGAGATAGAGTGGAAGGGTCGCGACGAGTGTCTTTCCCTCGCCGGTCGCCATCTCGGCGATCTTTCCCTGGTGCAGGACGATGCCCCCGATCAGCTGCACATCGTACGGGACCATGTCCCAGGTCATCTTGTGCCCTGTGACCTCGATCTCGGTGCCCAGCAGCCGCCTGCAAGCCTCGCGCACCGTGGCGAATGTCTCCGGCAGAAGCTCGTCGAGGATCTCGTCCGTGAGCTCCTGCAGCTCGGTCTCCGCCTGGCTGATGCGCTCGGACAGGTCCGCGCGCCTGGAGCTGTCCTCCGTATGCCGACGATCTTCCCGCAGGCTCTCGATCTCTGTCTCGAGCTTCTCGGTGCGCTCGCGGATCCGCTCACGGAACCGCTCGGTCTGGTCCTTGAGCTCTTCTTCCGAGACGCTGCCTAGTCGCTCCTCGTGTCGCTTGGTCTCATCGACGATGGGCTGAAGCCGCTTCATCTCCCGTTGGAAGCGCGTGCCTACGACCTTCTGTACCATTCCCTTCAGCATATGCTGCGTTCTCTCTTCAGGTTCTGAACCGTCAGCCGTCCCGCGACGATCGTCGTGAGGGCCAGGCTCTTTCTATCGGGTCCCGGAGGCGCTCCGGCACCATGTACCGGATGGATCGACCCTCGTCGAGTCGCCGCCGAATCCGCGTGCTGGAAAGGTCCACGCGAGTCACGTCGACGCGCTCGTGCGGAACCCCCGACTCGGTCGCCTCCTGTCCCGGACGCGTCATGACGGCGAGCCGCGCGTGCTGCAGGATACGCTCCGGCTCGTGCCAGGAGCCGAAGGAGCCGA
The DNA here is from genome assembly GCA_039590285.1 of Gemmatimonadota bacterium. Taxonomy (GTDB): domain Bacteria; phylum Gemmatimonadota; class Gemmatimonadetes; order Palauibacterales; family Palauibacteraceae; genus Benthicola. Next base: position 16,623 of record JBDHFS010000008.1, on the reverse strand, counting down.
GCTGGTCGGCTCCCACGATCACGTACAGGACATCCGGTTGGAGCTCCCGCCAGGCCCACTCGACGGTGTCCGCCGTCCACGAGGGCCCCGGCCGTCGCCGCGGAAGGCCTCTTTGACGAGCTCGAGGCGCGTCGCCCCGTCCAGCCGGGCTTCACGATGCGGCGGCCGCGCCGCCGGAATCAGGAGCAGACGATCGAGTGCCAAACGCTCGAAGGCATCCTGCGCGACGACGAGGTGGCCGATGTGCGGCGGGTCGAATGTGCCCCCGAGGAGTCCGATGCGACCCGGCACGTCAGCTCTCGTCCTCTCCGCGCTCGCCGATCTCCGCGGCCTCCGGCGAGTCCGGGAACACCTCCAGAAGACGTCGCCTGACGGCGTCCGCCTCCATGCGGAAGCCGACCCTGTAATAGCAGTCGTACAGCACGAGCAACGCCTCCGGCACCACCTCCGCCTCCGGGTAGGTCTGCAGAAGGTTCTCGAGATAGATCATGGTCGACTCGTAGAACCCGCGGTCGAAATACCAGCGCCCGACGAGGAGGTCCTTGGCCGCCATCTTCTGCCTCGCGTCCGCCACGATTTGCCGGGCCTCGCCGACGAGTGGACTGCGGGGGAAGAACTCCATGAGTCGGGTACATTCCTCGATCGCCAGCGCCGTGAATTCCTGGTCGCGCGGGAGGTCCGGGGATATGGCCCAGTAGGCCCGGCATATACCCAGCTGAGCATCGTCGGCGAGCGGACTGTTCGGCCGGGAGGTCGCCAACTGGCGGAATTCGTTGCCCGCCAGAAGCTCTTGATCCGTCTCCAGATACGACTCCGCGAGCAGGAAACGCGCGCTATCGGCCGTCGGGTGCAGCGGCTCCCGAAGCAGGTGGTCCCGAAACCCCCGGATGGCGTCGTGGTATTTGCCTCGCTCGAACCGCTCGACCGACCAGTCGAACCGACCGCGCGGCGTAGCGCCCTCCGGCGGCATGGCCGGAGAACACGCCACGAGGCCCGTCGCTACTACGAACGCCAGCCTCCACGACCCGCGTCCACCGTCGGCGTGGGCGCGCTCCCCTCTTCGCCCCCTCGATCGTCCCATTATCGCAAGTATCCGTAACGGATCTCTCGAATCCTCTCTTCTGCCATCTGGACCAGGGGCCCGCTGCGTGCCGGATTCAAGTCCAGCACGGCCAGGAAGTCCGCCTCGGCCCGCTCGTACTCTCCATCCTCGAGCAGGATCTCGCCCCGCTCGAAGTGCGCCCGGTCCAGGAGCGTCCGCGGTACGCCTTGCTCGATCAGGGCGTCCAGGTGCCTTCTTGCCGGCGCGTACTGCCGCTCGCTGCGCTCTTCCGCCGCGACGTCGGACAGACAGTTGCCGTATTGCCACCTCGCCCCCGCCCTGTCCGTGTCTCTGCGACCGACGCTCTCCAGGTAGCGCTCGAAATAACCCAGGGCCTCGCGACAACCGCCCAGTTCCTGGAACGTGCGCGCGGTTTCCAGATCCACCTCGGGTGGCAACGAGTCGCCCTCGGCTGCGGCGAGATACAGCGGCAACGCGCGGCCGTAGTCCGACAGTTCCGCGTAGTGTCTCGCGAGCGGCAGTCTCAGATCGGGAGGGATGAGCCCGATCCCCATCTGCTCCACGGGTCCGAGAGCACGCGCCATGTTGTCCGGCGCACCCCGATCACGGGACACACGAGCCGCCTCGGACAACGCCGCGGCGGCCCGGTAACGGTACGTGGAGTCGGCCGCCAGGAGTCGCCGTATGTAACGCAGGCCCGCTTCGATCTCTCCCTTTTTTCCGTAGGCATCACCGAGCCGCAAAAGCACCTCGGGCTCCTCGCCCCTCTGTCTCAGGGCCAACCGGTATTCCGCGATCGCCGCATCCGTCTGTCCGGCGCCGTACAACCTGTCCCCACGTGCCAGGGCGTCGTCGGGAGTTCCGCCACACGCCGCCGACGAGACGACGCAGGCGACGAGCGCCAACGACGCGACCCGCGCCGTCCGCCGGACCGAGCCCTCCGGCCACACGTCTTGCCGCCTCAGATCCCGGAGTCTGGCGCGACAGGCAGCGCCCGGCGGCGCGGGAACGCCCGACGAACGATTCCGTACTTGGCGATGCAGTGCATGGCCCGGAAGCCGTCTTTCCAGTTGATCTTCTTACCCTCGGCGTACGTGCGGCCGCTGTACGACACTCCCACCTCGAAGACTCGCCAGCCGGCCCGCGCGATCTTCGCCGTGAGCTCGGGCTCCACTCCGAATCCTCGTTCCTCGATCTCGAGACCCTCCAGTACCTCGATGCGGAAGCACTTGTAGCAGGTCTCCATGTCCGTGAGGTTCAGATTCGTCACCATATTGGACAGCAGCGTCAGGAAACGGTTCCCCACGTAGTGCCAGAAGTACAGAACGCGGTGCGGCTCACCTCCGAGAAACCGCGAGCCGAAGACGACGTCGGCCCGGTCATCCAGGATCGGCTCCAGGAGCTTCCTGTACTCGAGGGGATCGTATTCCAGGTCCGCGTCCTGGATGACCACGACTCCGCCACTGGCGGCGGCGAACCCAGTCGCCAGAGCGCGTCCCTTGCCCCGGTTTTTGTCGTGCAGGATCACGCGGTCCACGAGCCCTTCGGCTTCCAGACGATGCAGGATCTCACGAGAAGCGTCCGAGCTGCCATCGTCCACGCACACGAGCTCGATCTTCAGGGGGACTTCCCGGACTCTCCGGATGATGGCCTCGAGGGTGTCCTCTTCATTGTACACCGGCATGACTACGGACAGCGCCCGTCCCTGCGGCGTCGTCATCCGGCTTCCTCCTCTTCGCCGTCGGACTTCAGCACCGGCGGAGGCGTCAGGGCGCCCCGCCCCTGCAGCGAGCGGAAATACTCGACCGTCCTCGACAGACCTTCCTCGAGATCCACGGAGGGCTCCCAGTCGAGGACCTCCCTCGCTCGTGTGATATCGGGCTTTCTCACCTTCGGATCATCCGTAGGTAACGGCAGATATCGTACTCCGGCGGTGTCATCCACCATCTTCTGTATCCGCTCGGCCAACTGACCCACCGTGTACTCGGCCGGGTTGCCGATGTTCACCGGCTGGGGCTCTCCCGAGTTGAACAGGCGGAAGATACCCTCCACTTCGTCGGCGACGTAGCAGAAGCTGCGGGACTGCGAGCCATCGCCGTACACGGTGAGACCCAGTCCGAGCAGCGCCTGCACGATGAAGTTGGACACGACGCGGCCATCGCCGGGGCGCATGCGTGGTCCGTAAGTGTTGAAAATTCTGACGATTCGCGTGTCCACGCCGTGATATCTGCGATACGCCGTCGTCAAGGCCTCCGCGAACCGCTTGGCTTCATCGTACACCCCCCGCGGCCCGATGGGGTTCACATTGCCCCAGTAGCTCTCCGGCTGCGGGTGAATCAGGGGGTCGCCGTAAACCTCCGAGGTGGAAGCGAGAAGAAACCGGGCGCCCTTGGCCAGTGAGATTCCCAGGGCATTGTGGGTACCAAGGCTGCCTACCTTGAGCGTCTGGATCGGGAGCTCCAGGTAGTCCACGGGACTCGCCGGCGATGCGAAGTGGAGCACGCCGTGAAGCTCCCCCCGAACCTCGATGAACTGCGTGACATCGTGTTCGACGAACTCGAACCTCGGCTCGGCGGCCAGGTGGGCGATGTTCTCCAGGCTCCCCGTGATCAGGTTGTCCATCCCGATCACATCGTGGCCATCGGCAAGGAAGCGATCGGTCAGATGCGACCCGAGAAAGCCCGCCGCCCCGGTGATGAGGATCCTCATCCGACCTGCTCCCGACCTATCGGATAGTACTCGAATCCGTGTCGTCGCATCCGCGCCGGATCGTACAGGTTGCGACCGTCGAACACGATCGGAGTCCTCAACGACGACCTGACCTGTTGCCACTCCGCTCGTAGGTACTGGAGCCATTCCGTGACGACCACCAGCGCATCGGCAGCGCCAAGCGCCGCGTACTCGTCGGGTGCGTAGTCGATCCGATCGCCCAGGTACCAGTCACGCGAGACTTCCACGGCCACGGGATCGTGCGCCGTGACCGTCGCTCCCCGCTCGAGGAGCTCTTCGATGAGCGTCACCGAGGCGGCCTCACGCATGTCGTCCGTCTCCGGTTTGAACGCCAGTCCCCACACCGCGAAGCGACGACCGGACAGGTCTTCACCGAACCGCTCCCGGATCTTCGCGGCCAGCACTTTCTTCTGGCGTTCGTTGGTCTCATGCACCTCTTTCAGAATTGACAGGTCGACGGCGAGCTCCTCGCCCGTCTGGATCAGGGCTCGGACGTCCTTGGGAAAGCAGCTTCCGCCATACCCCGCGCCGGCGTAGAGGAAGGACTGCCCGATGCGTGGATCGGAACCGACTCCGCGGCGCACCATCGTGACGTCCGCGCCAGCCGTCTCGCACAGAGCGGCGATCTGATTCATGAAGCTGATGCGAGTCGCGAGCATGGCGTTGGCGGCATATTTCGTCAGCTCCGCAGAAGCGATGTCCATGAAGATGAGAGGATTACCGCTGCGCACGAAGGGTTCGTACAGCTCCTCGAGTATTGGGCGGACCGCCTCGGACTCGATTCCACACACCACGCGATCGGGACGCATGAAGTCATCGATCGCCGCCCCTTCCTTCAGGAACTCGGGATTCGAGCACACGTGGAACTCGAGATCCGTGTGCTTCTCGATCTCCTCTCGGACCCTGGCGGCTGTACCTACGGGGACGGTGCTCTTGGTGATCACGACCTTCTCCCCGTCCAGGTTCTCCCCGATGACCTTCGCCACGGCCAGAACGTGCTGCAGGTCGGCCGAGCCGTCCTCGTCCGGAGGCGTACCGACCGCGATGAAGACCACCCGGCCCGACCTCACGGCCTCGGCCACGTCCGTGGTGAAGCGGATCCGGCCCTCGGCCAGGTTCCTCTCCAGCAGCCGATCCAGGCCCGGCTCGTAGATGGGGCTGTGGCCCTTATTGAGCATGTCGATCTTGCGCTGATCGATGTCCGCGCAAGCCACCTGATTTCCAGTCTCGGCCAGGCAGGCGCCTACTACCAGGCCAACATATCCGCTACCGACGACGGTGACGTTCATGTCTCCCCTCGCTCAGACGATCGTGTTCCTGTCCTCCGTCCTGTCGAACCGACTCTTCATCCAGCGGTATGCCTCGCGTACCGATGCCTCCACATCCCGTCGAGGCTGCCAACCGGTGGCCTCACGGAGGCGCGTCGCGTCGCCAACGACCGACGCGATCTCCTCACGCCGCACCCTGGTACCGGACACCTCAATCTCGACCTCGACTCCCGCCTCGTCCACGATCCAGTCCAGGACCGTTCCGATGCGGATGCCATGTCCCGAGGCGACGTTATACGCCGCTCCCGGCTCATCCAGCTCCATGAGTCGGCGCAATGCGTCGACACCGTCTCTCACATCCGTGAAGTCCCGCTCAACGTCGAGATTGCCGACGGTGACCACGGGATCCGCGGCCCCCGCCGCGATGCGGGCCACCTGATCGGCGAACTCGGGCACGACGAAGGGCGGTTCCTGCCCCGGGCCGACGAGATTGAACCCGCGAACGACAAAGATCCTCAATCGCCGGGCTCGCCGATAGGTGTGGGCGGCGAGCTCCTGCGCCGCCTTGGATAGCCCGTACACCGACACCGGCCTGAGAGGCAGGTCCTCCGTCAGAGGCTCGCCCGCGCGTGCCGCATCGCCGTACGCGTCCGCCGAGCCCATGACCAGGATACGCGGATCGAAACCGGGTTCCATTTCCTGAACGTTGGCCACGGCCTGGCACAAATTCACTGTTCCGCCGGCGTTAACGTGAACGGCTTCCGACGCATGCTCCCGCGCCAGGCCGCCTGACGAGAAGCCCGCCAGGTGATAGATCCGATCCGGCATGGTCGCGGCCACGAGACGCACCAGCGCGTCGCGGTCCCTGACATCGGCCGCTTTCCAGTCGACGGACGTGACCTGTTCGGGGACAAGCGTGGAGCGCGCCGGCGGCAGATCCAGGACGGATGCGGCCACGACGAACCCGTGATCCAGCAGTTCCGATATGAGGTGTTGGCCGACGAACCCGTCGGCGCCGGTTACCAGTGCTTTCATTCGCCACACACTCCGGTGGCGCGGGCGGGGCATATGTCCGCCATCTCAGATGCTCCCGACCCACTGTGACGTAAGCGCCGATCCGACACAACAAGAAGGCCCCACCGACTGGCGGAGCCTTCTGGGGTCGTGTCAGCCCGTAGCGAAGGAACGAACGTCGACTCGCGCCGACGCCTCAGGGAGCCTTGCGTACCTTGCCAGCTTTCAGACACCGCGTGCACACCCGGACCCGAACGGCCCGGCCGTCCTCCAGAATGCGAACACGTTGCAGATTCGGCATGAATCGCCGCTTCCGCTTGTTGTTCGCGTTGCTCACACGGTTGCCGGTCGCCGGCCCCTTGTCACATACGTAGCAGAAATTTGCCATCTCGAATACGCGTCAGTTGAACGAAACCGAATCAGCCATGATGAAGCTCGGGCTCACGGGAATCGCTCCCGCGTTCTCCTGGTCCACCGCTTCCTGATCGACCCACTCCGCCCGGATCGAGTCGTTGAGCGTGAACACGTGCCCGTACAGCGTCACGACGTCTTCCCCATACACCTGTGTGTCCAGCTGAATCAGGTCCGAGGACAGGAGGACGGGGTACGCGTTCACGCTGTCGAGCCGAATCGCGAACGCTCCACGCCCCAGTCTCTGAAGCACCGAAACCGACCTCAGGTAACCGATCTGGCCCACCGCACCGGCCGGATCGGTGGCCAGCGAAGCCGAGTTGATGTCTACGGCTTCGGCCTCAGCGACCTCCTCGAGCACCGGAGCCACCTCCGTCGCGATCGAGTCCGATTTGCGATCCAGCCAGAACATGAAGCCGAGGACGGCCACCGCGGCGATGACCATCAGAAGCGTCGAAGCCCCCCGAAGCATCGGTGCCTGCCTTTCCCGACCCGTGGCCGGTTCTAATGCCCCATCTCGGTGAGTTCGATGATCGCCATCTCGGCTCCGTCGCCCTTTCGGGCCCCGAGCTTGACGATTCGCGTGTACCCGCCCGGACGATCCCGGAAGCGCGGGCCCACTTCATCGAACAGCTTCTGCAAGGCACCGCGGTCCGCGATGTGCCGCCGCGCCAGACGCCGGCTGTGGACATCGTCCGTCCCGCCCAGCGTAATGAGTCGTTCCACGAAAGGCCGCAACTCCCGCGCCCGGGCCTCCGTCGTCCGGATTCGCTCGTGCTCAATCAGGCTCGTGGCCATGTTCCGGAGCGTGGCCGTGCGATGGCTGGCCGTCCGGCTCAGCTGCCTTCCCCTCTTCCTATGCCTCATCCGACCCCTCGCCTCCGGCGGCTACAAGGTCTGCCTCCTCGACCATCCACAGCGCTCCGTCGTCTCCGCGCTCGATCGTCATCCCGAAGCTCAGACCGTTCACCGCGAGGACCTCGGCGATCTCCTCCAGGGATTTCTCGCCAAAGGACGGCACCGCCAGGATCTCGTCTCTGGATCGAGTCACGACATCCAGGAGGGTGTGAATATCGGCCTTGTCGAGGTTGTTGCGCGACCGGATCGAGATTCCGTCGAACGCCTCGAGCGGCGATTCCAGCACGGCCGTCATCCCCGCGCCGACGGCGGTGCGGCCCGGTCCACCCGCCGAGCTTTCCGGCGCAGACGAACCGTTGCCCGCCGAACCGAATCCCGTCAGGTACCCCAGGTGCGTACGGCCGATCTCGGCCGCATACGCCACGGCATCGCCCGGATCGAGGGACCCGTTCGTCTCGATCTGGATGGTGAGCCGATCGAAGTCGGTGCGCTGGCCCACTCGCGTCTCCTGCACGAGGAAGTTCGCGCGGACCACCGGATTGTACACGGAATCGATGCGGATCAGATCGACCGGCGCGTCCTCGGGCTTCTCATGCTGCTCGGCAACCACGAAGCCTCGACCCCGGTTGACCCACAGGTCCAGATTGAGAGGGCGGCCCTCGGGGAGATCATCCTGAAGCGTAAACAGGACTTCCTCCGGGTTGACCACGGAGACCCCGGAGACGCTGCTGATCTCGGAAGCCTTCACCGGACCCGCCTTGGACACGGTGAGCTCCAGCTTGGCTTCGTCGACGCCGGGATCCATTACGATCACCAGCCTCTTCAGCTTCTGGATGACCTGGTGGATGTCCTCCACCACCCCCGGAATCGTCTGATGCTCGTGCTGCACGCCATCGGCCCGGAAGGCCCAGATGGCGCATCCTTGAAGCGATGAGAGGAGGACGCGACGGATCGTGTTCCCCACCGTGTGCCCGAATCCGCGCTCGAGCGGCTGAAGCACGTACTCGGCCTGTCTTCCATCTTCCGAGCGGCCTTGCTCCTCGATCGTGCTCGGGAGTACGAGCCCGGATAGATCTAGCCCTGCTGCCATTGGGTATCGCCCCTATTACTTGCTTACTTGCTGTACAGCTCGACGATCAGCTGCTCCTGAACCGCGAGCGGAATATCCGCCCTGCTTGGCGGCTCTACGATGCGACCCGTGTACTTCTCGTAGTCCACACCCAGCCACGTCAGCAGGTCCTTGCCCCTACGATCCTCCACGGCTTCCCGCACGACCGGCATGTCCTGCGCGGCGGGGGCGATCGACACTTCCTGCCCCTGCGAAACCTTGAAGCTCGGAATGTCGACAGTGGCCCCATCGACCCTCACGTGGCGGTGCCGCACCAGCTGGCGGGCGGCCTTGCGAGAGGGGGCGAAACCAAGCCGATAGACGATGTTGTCGAGCCGCGATTCCAGGGAGATGAGCAGGTTTTCACCCGTGATCCCCTTCACGCGGGCCGCCTTACTGAACAGCGTACGGAACTGCTTCTCCCCCACGCCATATATCCGCTTCACCTTCTGCTTCTCACGGAGCTGAAGAGCATACTCGGATGAGCGCCTGCGTCGTCGTCCCGTGCCGTGCTCACCCGGAGGATACGCCTTACGCTCCAGAGCGCACTTCTCGGTGAAGCAGCGCTTGCCCTTGAGGAAGAGCTTCTCGCCCTCGCGCCGGCACAGCCGGCAGACCGGACCCGTGTAGCGTGCCATCTAGTTTCCTTCGCCTGTCTCCATCATTGTACTGGCCGCGCCGTCGGCGTCAGACACGCCGCTTCTTGGGCGGGCGGCAACCGTTGTGCGGGATCGGCGTGACGTCCCGGATCGACCGTATCGTCAGGCCGGCGCCCTGGAGCGCCTGAATCGCGGACTCTCGACCCGATCCGGGTCCCTGTACGCGAACGTGTACCCGCTTCATTCCCATGGACACGGCCTCCCGGCCCACCGTCTCGGCCGCGATCGTCGCCGCGAACGGGGTCGACTTCTTGGAGCCCTTGAACCCGGCCTTCCCCGCGCTGGCCCAGGCCACGGTGCCCCCTTCGTTGTCCGTGATCGTGATGATGGTGTTGTTGAACGTCGCCTTGATGTGGGCCACGCCCTCCGCGTCGACCTGACGCTTGCGTCTTCCGCTGCTTCTCGGCTTCGCCATTAACGTCGTCCCTATTTCTTCGGGGCCCTCTTCTTGCCGGCCACCGCGCGCCTCGGACCCTTCCGGGTGCGGGCGTTCGTGTGCGTGCGCTGTCCCCTGACCGGGAGCCCTCGGCGATGCCGCAGCCCGCGGTAGCAACCGATGTCCATGAGACGCTTGATGTTCATGGACGTCTCCGTGCGGAGCGCGCCCTCAACCTTGTACCGATTCTCGATGACCCGCCGGAGCTTGTTGACGTCCTCGTCGGACAGCTCGGTGACCCGCGTGTCCGGATCTACGGCCGTTTCGGCCAGAATGGCCTGCGCCGTCGAGCGGCCGATGCCGTAGATGTACGTGAGGGCGATCTCTACCCGCTTTTCCCGGGGGAGGTCAACACCTGCTATTCTTGCCATGTACCACCCGTTCAGATTGTCGGCCCGCACCGCCCGGAAGCGGGGCCAGGGACCGAGCGCCTTCTATCCCTGCCGTTGCTTGTGCTTCGGATTCCGACTGCAGATAACCCGCACGACGCCCCGCCGTCGGACTATCTTGCAGTGCTCGCAGATCCGCTTCACACTGGAACGTACCTTCATGACCCATCCGTCCCTTCGTTTCGTTCGCTGGACAGCTGTATAACATAACGGCTGTTTGCTCCCGAATCAACGAGTTCCTACTTGAATCTGTAGGTGATCCGCCCCTTCGTCAGATCGTAGGGCGACATCTCCACCGTCACCTTGTCGCCGGGGAGGATACGGATGTAGTTCATCCGGATCTTGCCCGACACGTGACACGTGATTTCGTGCTCGTTTTCCAGTCGAACCCTGAACATCGCGTTCGGCAGGGCCTCGATCACCTCTCCAGCCATCTGGATCGGTTCCTCTTTCGCCAAGCTTCCTCCTCAGCCCTGGTCGCCCGGGCGCTCCGTGAGGATGGTCGGTCCGTCCCGCGTCACCGCCACCGTGTGCTCGAAGTGCGCGGACAGACTACCGTCTGCCGTCACCACAGTCCACCCGTCGTTCAGCGTACGAATGTGCCGTCGGCCAGCATTGACCATCGGCTCGATCGCTATCACAAGACCCTCCTCGAGGGTCGGACCCTCACCGCGGCGGCCGTAGTTCGGAACCTGCGGCTCTTCGTGCGCGGCGAAGCCTACTCCGTGGCCCACGAGCTCGCGAATCACACTGAATCCGGCGTCCTCCACAAGGTCCTGTATGGCCGCGCCCACGTCGCCCAGTCTTCGCCCGGGCTGTGCCTCGCGAACGCCGGCCGCCAGTGCATCTCTGGTTACTTCCAGCAACCGCTCCACATCCGGCGACACGTCTCCAACAGGAACCGTGACGGCCGCATCAGCGTACATTCCGTCGAGCACGACGCCCACGTCGACTCCCAGCAAGTCGCCCTGAGTCAGGCGCCTCTCCGTGGACGGTATCCCGTGCACGACTTCGTCGTTCACGCTCGTGCAGAGTGTGGCCGGGAAACCGTACAGGCCCTTGAACGCCGGCTTCGCTCCGGAGTGGTCCCGAATATAGCCCTCAGCCAGATCGTCCAGATCGCCTGTGCTCACCCCCGGACCGGCGTTGTCTCCCACCAGCGCCAGCACGCCCGCCACGATCTCGCCGGCTCGCCCGATCGCGGCCACATCGGCCCTCGATTTCAGCCGCATCAACGGCCGAGAAGGCTCAGGATGCGGCGGTGGATCTCCCCTACATCACCCACGCCCTCCACACCCAGGAAAGGGACGCCTCTCGTCGCGTACCAATCCATCACCGGCCTCGTCCGGGCCCGGTGGACCTCCAGCCGCCGGCGGATCGTCTCGGGTGAATCGTCGGTCCTGCCACGCGACGACAGGCGCCTCACGATCTCCGAATCGTCGACGTCGAGGTCCACGATACCGTCCAGAGCGACCTGCCGCTCCTCCAGGAGGCGAGCCAGGCCTTCCGCCTGCGCCACCGTGCGCGGGAATCCGTCGAGCAGGAATCCGTCCGCCGCCTCGGGTCGATCGAGCGCCTCACCCACGATCCCGAGAACCACGTCATCCGGCACCAGATCCCCTGCGTCCATGTATCGGCGGGCCTCGAGGCCCAGTTCCGTCTCTTCGGCCAGCGCATCACGCAGGATGTCGCCGGTCGAGTAGCGGGGTACCGAGAGCGCTCTCGCCAACAGCGCTCCCTGTGTGCCCTTGCCGGCCCCCGGCGGGCCCATGATGATGAGCCTCACGTCCGGGGCTCCGTCGCCCTGTCCGTCACATGTACCTCTGGCGGCCCCTGTATTTCACGCGCCCCTTCTTCATGAACCCTTCATACTGCCTGAGCAGCAGATGCTGCTGCATCTGCTGCACCGTATCCAGCCCGACACCCACCACGATCAGCAGTGACGTGCCGCCGAAGAAGAACGTCTGGATGTCGAACGCCGCGAAGATCCAGAACGGAAGGATGGCGATGACCGCCAGGTAGATCGATCCGGGGAGCGTCACACGCGTCAGGACCCGGTCGATGTACTCCGCCGTCTGGGCGCCCGGCTTCACCCCCGGGATGAACCCGCCCTGCTTCTTCAGGTTTTCGGCCAGGTCGACCGGGTTGAAGATGATCGCCGTGTACACGTAGGTGAACACGATGATCAACGCACCGTAGGTGACGTAGTACCACATCGTGCCCGGCTGGAAGATCTGGCTCAGATCGTACAGGAAGCCACCCATGCCGCCCGCCGCCGCCCCTGCCTGTCCACCCGTGAACGAGTACAGAGTGCCCGGCACGATGATGATGGCCTGGGCGAAGATGATCGGCATGACGCCCGCGCTGTTGATACGTATCGGGATGAACGACTTCTGACCCTCACGCACCCGTCCCCGTCCTACCACCTTGCGCGGAATCTGAACCGGAATGCGCCTGGCGGCCATCGTGAGCGCCACGACCGCGGCGGTGATCAGGACCAGGACGATCAGGAGAGCGAGGAGCTTGAACAGCGTGATCCCGCCCGCCCTGAGCAGCTCGAGCGTGTTGAAGACGGCGCCGGGGAAGCCCTGCACGATCGAGAAGAAGATCAGCAGCGACATGCCGTTCCCGATCCCACGCTCCGTGATCTGCTCGCCGAGCCACATCACGAAGATCCCACCGGCGGTCAGCAGGAGCACAGTCTCGATCCGGAAGCCCCAGCCGGGGTTCACCACCACGCCCGGCTGTGATTCGAGGAAGATCGAGTATCCGTAGGCCTGCATGACACAAAGGAACACGGTCGAGTACCGGGTCCACTGCGTCAGCTTGCGACGGCCTTCCTCGCCTTCCTTCTGCAGCTTCTCGATCGTCGGGAACGTGGCACCGAGCACCTGGAAGATGATGCTCGCCGAAATGTACGGCATGATCCCCAGCGCGAAGACGGTCGCCCTCTGCAAGGCCCCGCCAACAAACATGTCGTAGATACCGAACAGCGTTCCCTGGAACTGACCGGCCAGCTGCTGAAGGGCCAGCACGTTCACTCCGGCCGTCGGGATGTGCGATCCCAGCCTGTAAATGGCCAGACACAGGAGTGTGAAGAGGATCTTGCTCTTCAGCTCCGGAATCTTGAACAGATTCTGGGCCGCTTGAAGAGCTTGCGCCCTTTCGTTCGCCATATTAGCCGATCAGCTCCGCGCGGCCGCCTTCGGCCTCGAGCTTCTCCTTCGCGGTGGCGCTGAAGGCGTGCGCTCGCACGGTGACGGCCCTGCCGGGCGCGCCCACACCGAGAATCTTCACCGGCTTCCGGAGCGACGAGATCAGGCCCCCGGCCTTGAGCTCCTCCGGGCCCAGCTCGGTTCCGTCCGTTTCCGCGATCGCCGACAGGTTCACGACCTGGTATTCGACCTTGTTGAGCGGCTTGAAGCCCCGCTTCGGGACCCTGCGGTACAGGGGCATCTGTCCGCCCTCGAACCACGCCGGAATCGACGCGCCGGACCGGGACTTCTGTCCCTTGTGTCCCCTGCCGGAAGTCTTGCCGTGGCCGGACCCGTGACCCCGCCCCACGCGCTTACGCTTCCCGCGGGACCCCTTCGGGGGACTCAGATTGTCCAGGCCGATTCTCTCTTTGTCTGCCATCGGTCTAGTCGACCTCCTCGACTTCCACCAGGTGCGCCACCACTCTGATCATGCCGCGGATCGCCGGATTGTCCTCCTTGACGACCTCCGCCTGGTGGTGTCGGAGACCAAGCGCCCGCAGCGTATCCCGCTGCTTCCGCATGGCGTTGCAGCCGCTGCGCACCTGCTTTATCCGGATGTTCTTAGCCACGCATCGCCTCCCGAATCACCTCGACATCGACGCCTCTCTCGCGCGCCACGGCCTCGGGAGTCATCAGACTCTGCAGCCCGTTCATGGTCGCCGCGACCACGTTGAGCGGGTTGTTGGAGCCGAGGCTCTTGGTGAGGATGTCCTGGACACCCGCGCAATCGAGCACGGCCCGGACCGGGCCGCCCGCGATCACACCCGTCCCCGGGGACGCCGGCTTCAAAAGGACGCGACCGGCCCCGGCTCTCCCGACCATCTCGTGGGGAATGGTGCCACCCGTGATCGGGATCTCGACCATCGCCTTGCGGGCCTGTTCGAGTCCTTTGCGGATGGCTTCGGCCACCTCGTTGGCCTTGCCCAGCGCGGTACCCACCTTGCCCTGACCGTCACCGACGGCCACCAGAGCGGTGAAGGAAAACCGGCGGCCGCCCTTGACCACCTTCGAGACCCGATTGATGTGGATCACGTTCTCCTTGAGGTTGTCTCCCTCGTCCCGCCTGTCCCGTCTGCGACTTTGCTTCTTCGCCATCCCTGAGCTTCTCCCGATCCTACGGCACCGCCCCGCGAGCTCGCGGCCGGTATGCCGTCAGTTAGTCTCGCCTAGAAGATCAACCCGCCGGCCCTCGCTCCGTCGGCGAAGGCCTTGACCCGGCCGTGGAAACGATATCCTCCCCGGTCGAACACGATGCTCTCGATACCCGTCTGCCGAGCTCGCTCGGCCAGTCTCCGTCCGGCCGCGTAACTCGCCGCCACTTTGGCGTCCATCCCCTCGACCTCCGGCGTCCCTGCCTCGACCCCGAGAGTCGAGACTCCGAGGATGGTGGCACCACGGTCGTCGTCGACCAGCTGGCCCTCGATGTTCCGGAGGCTGCGGAATACCACGAGACGCGGCCGCTCGGCCGTGCCCCGTACCTTCTTAAGGACTCTTCTGTGCCTCGCGGCGCGGCGAACCCGCCGATCCGCCGATACGCTGCGTGCCATTCGTTCTCCTCAGTCTTCCCGCCGGATCTCATCCACGGACGCGACGTTCAATCTCGATCAGAATCAGGCGCCGACGGCCGTGGCCTTACCGGCCTTGCGACGCACGTACTCACCGCGATACCGAATCCCCTTGCCCTTGTACGGCTCCGGCGGCCGGATTCTGCGAATCCTCGCGGCCACCTCGCCAACCAGCTGCTTGTCGATCCCCCGTACGTGCATCAGCGTCGCGGTCTCGGCAACCAGCTCGACACCCTCCGGAGATTCGAATATCACGGGATTGCTGTATCCCACCGAGAGCTCGACGTTGCGGCCCTTCTGCAGAACCCGGTATCCGATGCCGTGGATCTCGAGCGAGCGCTCGAAGCCCTGGTGGACGCCTTCGACCATGTTCGCCACCAGGCTCCTGGTGAGCCCGTGCAGCGAACGATGGCGGGGGCTGTCGGTAGGCCTCGTGACCTGGACCTCCCCGTCCGCCAGCTGGATCTTCATGTCCGGGTCAAAGCGCGCGCTCAGCTCGCCTCTCGGACCTTTGACGCTCACGCTCGAACCCGAGATGACGACTTCCACACCTTCGGGTACGGCGATCGGCTGCCTTCCGACTCTCGACATCTGTATCGTACTCGACTGTCTGGCGCCCCACCTTGGCGGGGCGGCGGTTCGATCGGCGCGGTCTAGTAGACCGTGGCGATCACCTCTCCACCGACTCGCTCCGCGCGGGCCTGCCGATCCGTCATCACCCCTTTCGAAGTGGACAGGATGGCGATGCCCATGCCGGAGCGGACCTTCGGCATTCCCTCGGCTCCCACGTACCTGCGCAGTCCGGGTCGCGAGACCCGACGCAGGGACCGGATGACCGGCCGCTCGGCCTCGGTGTACTTCAGATAGATGCGCAGAACACCGTGTGCCCCGTCGTCCAGGACCTTGTAGCCGTGGACGAAGTGGTTTTCCGTCAGGATCCGCGCGATCTCGATCTTCAGCTTGGACACCGGCATGTCCACGCGGCGGTGACCCGCCCGATTCGCGTTGCGAACCCGCGTCAACATGTCGGCGATAGGATCGTTCATGCTCATGTCTTCACCAGCTCGCCTTTCGCACGCCCGGGATCTCCCCGCGGAGCGCCATATGCCGGAAGCAGATCCTGCACAGGCCGAATTTCCGCATGTAGGCCCGCGCCCTTCCGCACCGCTTACAGCGCCGGATCGTCCTGGCGCTGTACTTGGGCTTGCGATTCGCTTTTGCAATCAGGGACTTCTTCGCCATTACCCTCTCCGACCGTCGTTAAATGCCGCCTCTCCGCGCGCGACTCTTCGCGTCCTCTCAGCTAGACAACCACCGGGGTCTCGCCGCGGAAGGGCATGCCCATTTCCCGCAGCAGCACCAGCGCCTCGTCGTCCTGTCGTCATAGTCGACCTCCGGAAAAACCATCTGCTCGCGGATACCGACCGTGAAGTTGCCGCGACCATCGAAGGCTCGGCTGCTGAACCCTCGGAAGTCGCGTATCCGCGGGACCGCCGTACTCACGAAGCGGTCCAGGAACTCGTACATGCGAGACGCCCGAAGCGTCACCTTCACGCCCACGGGCATTCCTTCCCGAAGGCTGAAATTCGAGATGGCCTGTCGTGCGCGCGTGACCACGGGTCGCTGCCCGCTGATCAGCGCGAGCTCGGCCACCACCGAGTCGAGTAGCTTGGCGTTGTCCTTGGCGTCACCGAGACCGCTGTTGATGACGATCTTCTCGAGTCGAGGGACCTCCATGAGGTTCTCGAACGCGAAGGCGTCCCGCAGCTTCGCGATGACGTGCTTCTCGTAGTGCTCTCTGAGCCTGGGCAGCTGCTTCATACCGGCGTCACTCTATCCTGCGTCCCGAGCGCCGCGTTACGGCT
>JBDHFS010000007.1:0-25985 GCA_039590285.1 Gemmatimonadota bacterium | reverse complement strand
CGGGCGGAATGCTGGGTTGGACCTGGTTCTCGATGCGCTTCCCGGCGATCGCCCGCGCCTCGGGCGAGGCCCGCCGGATAGCCGCGGGCGCGGCTCCGGAGACCCTCGAGTTTCTCACCGCGGCGGAACTGGTCGAGGTCGAGGAGCTGGGCGCGCTCATCATCCCGACCGACGACACCCCTGGAGCCCGCGAGGCGGGATCGGCTTACTTCATCGACAGGGCCCTCGCGGGATTCATGTCCCCGCTGGCCCACGGCTTCCGTCTCGGCCTGTCGGACTTCGGGAATCGGCTTCGCGTGGCCCACCCAGCTGTCTCTTCACTCGCCGACCTGGACCCGGAAGAGGGCATCGCCTTCGTGAGGAGCGTCGAGGACTCGGCCTTCTTCGAGCTGGTTTGGACGATGACCGTGTGGGGCACGTTCGCCGGGCCGGAGCACGGGGGAAACCGGGATGAGTCGGGCTGGTCGATCATCGGGTTCGAGGACCGGCACGCATGGCAACCTCCGTTCGGCCACTACGATCGAGAGGCGCACGGAGGCGACCGGTGAGGCGACGCGAGCTGCTGCGGCCGGGGCCATCGGCCGGGGGCGCCAGGTACCGGAACCGTGACGACGTGGATTTCGTGATTGTCGGGTCAGGGGCGGCCGGCGGTGTCATGGCGCGCGAGTTGTCCCGGAGCGGGTTCTCCGTCGTGGTCCTGGAGCAGGGGCCGCGCCTCGGCGAGGCGGACTTCAAGCACGATGAACTGGCGTACTGGGTCAAGTGGGAAATCTCCGCCGACCCGAGGCACAACCCGCAGACTTTCCGTCGGTCGGAGAGGGAGAGGGCGCAGGTTCGGCCGCAGGTGCCGCCGATGATCTACGCCCGTGTGGTGGGAGGCAGCAGCGTTCACTTCACGGCCAACTTCTGGCGCTTCCACCCCATCGACTTCATCGAGGGCACGCTGTGGGGAGAGATTCCCGGTGCCTCCCTGGCCGACTGGCCGATCACGTACGAGGATCTGGAACCGTATTACACCAAGGTGGACTGGGAAGTGGGGGTGTCCGGCCAGGCGGGGACCAGCCCGTTCGATCCTCCCCGATCGCGCCCCTATCCGATGCGTCCTCTTCCCGTGAAGTCATCCGGCGTGCTGTTCGAGAAAGGGTGCAGGGAGATGGGCTGGCACGCCTTTCCCGCCCCGCTGGCCATCGCGTCCGAGCCTTATCGCGGAAGACCGGGCTGCGTTCATTGTGGCTTCTGCATGGGCTTCGGATGCGAGGTCAGGGCCAAGTCGTCCTCGCTCGTCACGATGATTCCGGAGTCGGAGGCGACGGGCCGGTGCGAGGTGCGTGCCGAGAGCCGGGCCGTAGCGGTAGAGATGGACCGGAACGGCCGCACGACCGGTGTGCGCTACCTGGATCGCGAGCGAACCGAGCACCTGCAGCGTGCAAGGGCGGTGGTCCTGTGCGGCAACGGAGCCGAGACACCCCGGCTGCTGTTCCTCTCCGAGACGGGCCGGTTCCCGGACGGACTGGCGAATTCGAGCGGGCTGGTCGGTCGGCATCTCATGGTCAACGGACAATCGATGGTGGGGGCCGCGTTCGAGCACGAGCTGAATGAGTTCAAGAGCGTTCAGGTCACGCGGATCATGCACGATTTTTACGATTCGGATCCGAAGAGGGGATTCTATGGCGGCGGAGGCATCGACGCGCGCCTGTTCTATCACCCGATCTATTGGGGCCTCGAGGGCTTCGGGGCACCCGACGCGCCGTGGTGGGGAGCGGAGTACAAGAACCTCCTGCGAGACTACCCGCGGACCATGTTCATCAACGGTCACACCACTTCGCTGCCGGTCGAGAGCAACAGCGTCACGCTCGACCCCGACGTGAAGGACGCGTGGGGACTGCCGGCCCTCCGGATGACGTATCGCGACCACCCCGACGACCTGTCGATGATGCGGTTCCTACACGATCGGAGCGTAGAGATAGCGGAGGCCGCGGGTGCCGGGAGAGTATGGCGCTATCCGGTGTCGGAGACAGCGATCGCGGCCCATCTCCTGGGAACGTGCCGCATGGGAACCGATCCGCGCACCTCGGTCGTGGATTCGATCCATCGGACGCACGACGTGCCCAACCTGTTCATCTGCGACGGGAGCAGCCTGGTGACATCGGGTCGGGGTCAGCCCACGATGACCATCATGGCTCTGGCTTTCCGGGCAGCCGAGCGGATCGGCGACCTGGCCCGAAGGGGAGAGATCTGAGGACCGGCTCCGGGCCCGGATCGGGGCGTCAGCCGCGGCCCTCCCACGCCGCCAGCGTTGCCTTCGCTCGTGCCGCCGGGGCATGGTCGGGGTCAGCGTTTCGCCAAACGTGGACCGCCCCGTTCAGATACCTCATGGCCTCGGGTCGGTCTCCCATCGCCTGATACAACAGCGCGAGCTGGTATAGAACGCGGCCATCAGCGGGCAGTCGCGAGTAGGACTGCCCGAGTGCCGTCGCCGCTTCGCCGTACCTGCCCGTCTCGCGGTAGCAGGCGCCCAGCCCGATCCAGGGATTGCCACCGAGCCCCACGTCAATGGACCCGAGCAGATCCGGCCGCATGTTCGCCGCCGACCGTTCGTACAGCGGGATCGCTTCCTCGCACCGGTCCTGAAACCGCCTGGCCTCCGCATCCAGATACAGCATGATCCAGTCGGCCGCCGTCATGCCGAAGTCCTCGTAAAGCAGCCTCGCTTCCGGGATCGTGGCCTCGAGCGCCGGACCGTCACCCAGCTCCCGGTAGAGAAGAGCTTCGGCGACCGGCACGAAGTACGTCAGAGGAGACTCCAGCTCTGCTCGCAGCGTGTCCAGGAGCGCGTAGGCGCGGCGCGGCCGGCCGGCTCTCGGGTACAGAGCGATCTGATCCACCCGCCGCTGCAGCTCGAGCAGTTGGCCCTGGGAGGACCGCAGGTAACCGGCGAGAGCCTCCAGCCGAGCAATGGCGCTGTCCGTCATACCCTGGAGGTCGAAGAACCCAATGAGCCGCGCGCCGACCGACCACATGGCTTCGTTGCTGCCCGAGGCCGAAATGGCCTGGTCGTAGTAGGCACGCGCCTGTTCGAACTGGGCGGTGCGCTCGGCGATACCCGCCAGCGCCACCAGCGACTCGATGTCGTTCGGATCGACCAGGAGGGCCCTCTCGAATTGACCGGCCGCTCCGTCGAAATCCCCCTGTTGGAGGTGTAGATCTCCCAGGGCCCGGATCGGAGCCAGGCGCTGGGGATACCGGTCGCCGTGCGCCTGGTACGTTCTCCGAGCATCGCCCGGCCGCCCCGCGTTCATGTAGGATCCGGCGAGCGCCTGCACTCGTCCCCACGAAGAGCGGTCCAGCGAGTGCCCATTCTCGAACGCTGCGACCGCCCCTTCCGTGTCTCCGCGGTCGGAGAGGATCAACCCGAGCTCGTCCCAGGCCGTTGGCTCGTCCGGATACAACTCTGTGCGCAGGCGGGCTACGGCAAGGGCCTTGTCGGGCTGACGAGTAATCTGGAAGTAGCGTCCCTTGATCTGGAAGCGGCTCTTCTCGCTCAGCCGATATTCGTGCCTCAGGGCCGTCTCGTACGCGGCGTACGCCTGCGCGGGCTGATTGAACGCGAGATACCCCTCGCCGAGCGCGGCCTGGGCCAGAGCGAAAGTGGAATCGGTCCCGGTCGCGGCGGCGAGAAGGCGCAGGTTCGCCGCGGCATCGCGGTTCCGCATGTACTGCGCCTGGAAGTACGCGTGGACAGCGACCGGAGAGTCCGACAGAAGCTCGCGCACCGGAAGGTCAGCCGTTCGCTCGATATGGCCGGAAGGCACGTCGAGGTCCTCCCGGAGCTGAGCCGCGACGCGGTCGGCCAGATCCAGGCCATCGGAGCCCACGAAAGAGTGCTCTGCTCTCAGGGCGCCGGTCTCGGCTTCGTACAGCCGGCTGGTTACTTCGAGCTCCCCTTCCCTGCCTCCGATCGACCCGACCAGCAGATAGTCGAGGAAACGGTCCCGGGCTATCTCCCTCTGACGGGCCAGCGGCATGTGCGCCGGCTCGAGCCAGCTTTCGCCTCCCAGCTCCTCTCCGAACCCCGTGACGGCTCGGACCCAGCTGTCCTGCTCGAGGTCGAGGACCACGGACCACGGAATCCCGAACTGCAGCCAGGCCAGCTCCCGGTCTTCGGGCTCGGCGACGAACGCGAAGACCGCCACGCGTCGCGTGAACTCGCGCTTCGGGATCTCCCGCTCGACTGTCCGCCCCTCCTCGTCCTCAACGGTCACACTTTGGGTCGCCGTGCCGAGATCCTGCCCGCGAAACAGGGCGAAGAGCAGGCCAACGGCAAGCAGCAGGTTCAGCGACACGCCCACGATCTCCAGGCGGGTCCACCGGTCCCTTCCGGGGGCGCCGTGCGTCCATGCCAGCAGCGCGACCGCCGGGATCATGAGAAGCCAGACGGTGACGACGAAGTCGGTGATGTGAGGCGACAGCAGCCAGCGGTTCACGGCCCAGTCCGTGAACTCGAGCAGGATCCAGCCGCCCGCGAAATAGGCTCCGACGATGTGCGGCACGCGCCTCCGCATCAGCTCCTTCCAGAGTCCGGCGCTGGTGCTCGGATCCGACCTGCCCTGTTTGCTCATTCGATCGCCATCTCGAGATCGGTCTGTCCGGTGGTGTGAGTCGACCCTGCTCTCCGACGGCTTGGCCGCCGGCAGGTCCGCGCCCCATCTTACGCCACGGCTGAGCCCGCGGATCCAGATGCGGGACTGAACAGAACCCGGGGAGAGGACGACGTGCAAGAGCGATCAGGATCGGTAGTCGAGAAAGGGATGGTCTTTCTGCGGGTGCTGGCCGCGGGAGGGACCCTGGCTGTGGCCGCCTGCGGGGGGGACGGTGGGCAGCGGTCGGGCGGTCTCGACACCCCGGCCGACGCCTCGGCCGAGGTTCCAGACACCGAAGCCGGAGCCGGAGCGGCGCCGGAACAGGAGCAGGAACTGCCTTCCCTGCTGACGGCTCTCGACAGCCTGCCCGAGGGGACCCGGCAGGCTCTCGAACCGTGGACGGGTGACCTTTCGGAAATGGCCCAACGGCGGGTGGTCCGAATGCTCACCGTGCACGAGCCCATGTTCTTCGGGTTCGACGGACGACGGCAATCCGGCCTCGTGGCGGAGGCGGCGGCGGATCTCGAGAAGTACCTGAACCAGAGACTCGATCGGCACCAGTTGAATGTGAGCGTCGTGGTTCAGCCCGTGACCCGGGACCTTCTTATTCCCTTCCTCGAGGAAGGCCGGGGTGACATCGCCGCCGCCGGACTCACGATCACTCCCGAGCGGCTGGAGAGGGTCGACTTCACGCGCCCGTTCGCGACGGGCGTGTCCGAGATCGTGGTCACCGGCCCCGGCACGGAGGTGGCGGTGCCCGGCCGTCTCGAGGACCTGGGCGCACTGGAGCTTCACGTCCGGCCGTCCAGCAGCTACTGGGAGAGTCTGCAGGCCCTCGATCAGGAGCTGCGCGAGCGGAACCGCACTCCGCTCAACCTCGTGGCCGCCGACGAGGTGCTGGACGCCGAGGATCTGCTGGAACAGGTGAATGTCGGGAACTCCCCCGCCACCGTAGTGGATGCCTACCAGGCCGAATTCTGGGCAAAGATCTACCCGGACCTGGTGCTCCATCCCAACCTGTCCCTCCGCACAGACGGTTCCATCGGGTGGGCCATCCGGAAGAACAGCCCGGTGCTCAAAGAGGCACTGGACGACTTCGTGCGCCAGCACCGGCAGGGGACACTTACGGGCAACATCGTCCTGAAGCGCTACACGCAGGACACGGCCCGCGTACAACGGGTACGGCGCTCCGAGCACTCGCAGGCGTTGAGAAGGCTCAGGGAGTCGTTCGAGACGCACGCGGCGGCGCACGAGCTCGACTGGGTGTTGCTAGTGGCCCAGGCCTTCCAGGAGTCCAGGCTGGGCGCCGACACGGAGAACAGTCACGGGGCCGTCGGGATCATGCAGATCAAGCCCGCGTCGGCGGCCGAGGCGGGTGTGCAGGACATCAGCACCGACGACGGCAACATTGAGGGCGGGGCCGCCTACCTCAGGCATCTGATCGATCACTACTTCGACGACCCTTCCCTGGGGCCAACAATGCGGCAGGTGTTCGCGATCGCCGGCTATAACGCGGGCCCCAGCCGGATCCGGAATCTGAGGCGAAAGACGGCCGCGGCGGGACTCGATCCCAACGTGTGGTTCGATAACGTCGAGGTCCTCGTGGCCCGTGAGGTCGGCAGGGAGACCGTGCGCTACGTGAGCAACATCATGAAGTACTACGTGACGTTCACCCTCATGATCGAGGACCGCCAAATCGAGGAGTCACGCGGCAAGTGAGCGGACCCCTGGCGTACGTCCTGCTGTTCGGGGCCGGACGGGTCGGCGGCACGATCAACGTGCTGGCCGGGGGCGGCTCCTTCATCACGCTGCCCCTGCTGATCTTCCTGGGACTGCCGCCCACGGTCGCCAACGGCACCAACCGCATCGCCATCCTCGTCCAGAACGCCGGCGCCGTATGGAACTTCGATCGCCATGGCGTCGTGGAGTGGAGCTGGGTGAGGCGGGCCGCTCTGCCAGCCGTGCTGGGCGCGGGCATCGGCACGTGGGCCGCGGTGCGCATCGGCGACGTCTCGTTCCAGCGGATCCTGGCGCTGTTGATGGCGGCGTTCGCGGTGGTGATTCTGCTGGACCCCCTGCGCAAGCTGGTTCACCGGAATCCAGCGGGCGGAGAGGACCGCACGGAGGGCTACGCGGTCAGGACGCCCGTGCTGTCCGGGGCCGGCTTCCCCATGGCCTTCTTCTTCGTGGGTGTCTACGGCGGGTTCGTGCAGGCGGGTGTCGGGTTCGTGATCCTGGCCGTGGCCACGCTGGCCGGCCTGAACCTGGTGAAAGGCAACGCACTCAAGGTCCTGGTCGTGCTCCTGTACACACCGCTGGCTCTGGCGTTGTTCGCAGTCGCCGGCAAGGTGGACTGGGGGATGGGGGCGGCGCTGGCCGCCGGCAACTTCCTGGGCGGACTTCTCGGCTCGAACCTCACGGTGATCAAGGGTCACGCCTGGGTGAAGCGGGTCGTCGTGGCGATGATCCTGGTGTTTGCCCTGAGGCTGTGGATCGCCCCTTAGCGTCGGGGCGACCCGCGCGAAAACCGGTGGGCTGTCGCTACACCCCGTCCAGGTTCGCGAGCACCTCGTCGTAGGCCGCGACGAGCGCCTCGTGGAAGCGGACGACGACCCCCAGCCTGCCCGCCGCATCCTTTGCCGCTCCTCTGGGATCTTCCCTGGCTGCCCGGCCGATCTCGATGATCTGGTCCACGAGCGCCGACTGAGCCCTCTCGAACAGCTCCTGCATCTCGTACAGCTCCGCGAGACGGGTCGTCCGCTCGAGACCGATATAGTGGACGGCCTGGCTCATACGCGCGGCTTCCCAGGCGGCGGACGAGATGAGCGCCACCTGGAAGTCGATCGCCAGACTCTCGGGATTCTCCCCCTCATCGAGAGCGGAGAGCTCACGCGTGACCCTCTCGAACTCGGCCAGGTTCTGGATGCCCGGCTCCCCGAGCTCCGTCCTGTTGTTCCTGATCTCGAGCAGGATGCCCCGCAGGGCTCGATCGGCCAGATCCGCACGGTCACGACTCTCGCGCCATTCATCGGCGGCCAGAGCCAGGAGGACGGCCACGAAGATGAAGAGGGCCTCGATCGCCAGGTCGGGCACGCGCCGGCGCAAGCTTCCTTCGCTCATGGCTACTCCTGTGGCTGAGCCGGATATCCCATCATCTCGTCACGCGCGGCCCTGAATTCGGTTCCCTCGCGCCAGTTCGGCCACGCCTCGCCGGTCGCCAGCGCGTGGCCGACCGCGAACAGGAGCTTCAGGTCCTGGACCGCTCCCTCCAGGTTCCAGGAAGGATCGTACTCATCCGACGGTTTGTGGTAGTTGTCCCGCGTGTACTCCTGGCGGCGCTCGCGTGCCCACTCCTCGCCGTGCTCGATGTCCTGTATCCCCGCGTCCGGGTACAGGGACGGGACCCCGCGTTTGGCGAACTCGAAATGGTCGGACCGGTAGTAATAGCCCTTCTCGGGCTCCGGGTCGGGTGCCAGAGTGCGGCCCGCCCCATGAGCCACGCCGCGCAGCACGTCGTCGAGCTCTGACATCCCGTATCCGACGACCGTGACATCGCTCGTGGGCCCCCAGATGTTGAGCCCGTCCATGTTGATGGTGGCCACGGTCGCGTCGAGGGGATAGACCGGATGCGAGGCGTAGTGAGCCGTGCCGAGCAGGCCCTGCTCTTCCGCGGTGACGGCCATGAACAGGACCGACCGGGCGGACCGCCGTTTCAAGGCGGCGAAGGCCTCCGCCATCTGCAGAAGGCCCGATGTGCCCGAGGCGTTGTCGAGCGCTCCGTTGTAGATGCTGTCGGCGCCGAGCGACGGATCCGTGCCCATGTGGTCCCAGTGGGCGGTGTAGACCACGAATTCACCGGGACGCTCGGCACCGGGCAGCAGGGCAAGCACGTTCCGCGAGGTCGAGCGCTCGATGGAGTTGCGCAGGGTCACCGACAGGTTGAGGCCCATATCGTAGGGAGTGAACGCACGCGTGGCAGCCTGCGCGGCTCTCACGTCGAAGTCGAGACGGGACTGGGCGAACACCGTGCGGGCCGTCTCTTCGGAGATCCACCCCTGCACCTTCGTCAGCGGCGCTTCGTCCTTCTCGGCCAGCATGAACTGCGGTCCCGACCACCCGGTCTCGACGACGGCCCACGGGTAGCCGGCGGGACCCGTCTGGTGCACGATGAACACGGCGTCCGCTCCCTGGCGCGCCGCTTCCTCTTGCTTGTAGGTCCACCGTCCGTAGTACGTCATCGTCCGGCCCCTGAACAGGGAATCGTCGCCCGTGGCGTAGCCCGGATCGTTCACCAGCACGACCACGGTCTTCCCCCGGACGTCCACCCCCTCGTAATCGTCCCAACCGTACTCCGGGGCCACGATCCCGTATCCCACGAACACCATCTCCGAGGCGTTGAGCTCCACCTGCTCGACCAGTCGCTCGGTGACGGCCACGAAGTCTGATCCGTGTTGCAGGCGGTTGGCGGTCCCGCGGCCCTCGATCACGGCCCCCATGTCCGGGTCCGCCGTCAGCGACACCAGAGGCACCTCCTGCACCCAGCTGGCCCCGTTCCCCGGCTCGAGTCCGAGCGCCTCCAACTTCTGCCGCAGGTAGCGCACGGTGCGCTCTTCGCCCCACGACGCGGGCGCGCGACCACCCATCGAATCGGCGGCCAGGTCCTGGATACCCTGTCTGAGCCCGGCGGAGGTGATCGTCTCCGAGGCGTCATCGAAACCATCGCCTCCCCGGCACGAGGCCAGCGGCAGGAGGACGAGAAGAGCGCACGTAGTGAGAAGAGGGCGTGTCATGTATCGTCATCCCGTTCGGTAGCTTGTAGAAGCCGGTGGAGTCCGGCCCGGCCA
This sequence comes from Gemmatimonadota bacterium, assembly GCA_039590285.1. GTDB lineage: Bacteria > Gemmatimonadota > Gemmatimonadetes > Palauibacterales > Palauibacteraceae > Benthicola. Next base: position 16,501 of record JBDHFS010000007.1, on the reverse strand, counting down.
GGCCCGACAATGTAAGGAGCGCGCCTTGCGGCGAAACCGGCCGCGTTCGTATCCGGCGAATCCACAGCGATCGAGGCGCTCATGCACCGACCCGTTCTGTTCTCACTGGTCACAGGAGTCTCCCTGGTCACGGCATCGGCTGGCGGCGGCCCCGGATCCGCCGATGACGGACGCCCGCTGAGCGGAAGACGCCGCCAGGTCGTCGTTGGTCGGCGGGAGCATTCGCGTGGTCAGCTTTCCCGACGGATCATCGTGAGCAGCATCTTGAATCGCCGCTCCGCGTGAACGGAGTGGGGGACGCCCGAGGGCAGCCGGATGAGCTCCCCGGCGGCGACGGCGTGAACCTCTCCCGCGATCCCGATCCTCGCGCGGCCATCCACGACCAGCAACAACGCCTCGTATGGCGTCGTGTGCTCGCTCAAGCTCTCGCCCTCGTCGAAGGCGAACGCCGTGACCGAGCCTCCCGCCCCCTTGATCACCTGGTGGCTCACGATCGAACCGGCCTGATAATCCACGAGCTCGCTCAGACGCTGCCCACCCGAGTCCGCATTCGCCATCATCCGCTCCTCTCTGCTGCTCGGGCGGGCCGGCCGCCGAGCAGACTCTGGTCACGAAGCTCGGCCGCCGCTTCCCGCGCAAGCGCGTGAGCAGCCGACGAGATCTCCTCGATGTCGAGACGTGAGATTCCGTCGAAATGGATTCCCGCCACGCAGGTCGCCGTGCGGCGGGTGGCGGCGCTCACAATCCGCGCCGTGTGTCGGGCGATCGCTTCCTCTTTGTGACCCCCGGCGCTGAGGCACCTCGTGCGCACCTCGTCACCCCCCCACTCGGCCAGGGCCACGGCCCCCACATGGGCGTCGCCGCCGTGAACGAGGCACAGGTAGTCCGGTCCGATCCGGGTGACGGTGAGCGTCAGGTGCCAGGGGCAGCCGGAAGAGGTTCTGATGCGAGGGTCAGGGTGAGTGTGCATAGCGGGGAATGTATCACCGGGCTAGGCTTGTGCCGACCGGGGGATTCCGCTCCCGGCCGCTGAACCCCGGAGGTATTCCATGTCACAGCGAACCGCCAGCCGTTTCGGCGCGGCGCTCAGCGTCGCCTTTCCTCTCGCGGTCATCCTGCTCGTGTCGGCGAGTCCCGTGGCGGGACAGGATGGGTTCAAGATCTACATCTCGGCCGACATGGAAGGCGTGGTCGGAGCGGTCACGGGAGACCAGCTCGGCCCGTCCGGGTTCGAGTACGAACGAGCGCGCCGGTGGATGACGGAGGAAGTGAACGCAGCCATCCGCGGCGCCCGCGCCGCCGGGGCAACCGAGATCCTGGTGAGCGACTCGCACGGGAACGGACAGAACCTGTTGCTGGACGAGCTCCCGGAGGATGTCCGCGTGATTCGTTCGTGGCCGCGGCCGCTGTCCATGATGGCGGGCATCGACGAGACCTTCGACGGGGCCATCTTCATCGGCTATCACACGAGCACGGACAACTCCACTGGGGTGCGGGCCCACACGATGTCGAGCGCCCGGCTCACATCGGTCAAGCTGAACGGCGTTCCGGTTCCCGAGACGGGGATAAACGCGGCGATCGCCGGATACTTCGGGGTGCCCGTGATCATGATCTCGGGCGACGACGCGATCGCCGAGGAAGCGACCGCCCTGCTGGGAGACATCGAGACGGCCGTCGTCAAGGAAGCGTATGGTTTCCATGCGGCCGAGACCCTGATGCCGGCCGCCGCCTACCGGCTTATCGAGGAAACTGTCGCCAGGGCCGTGAGTCGGATCGGCGAGTTCTCACCGTGGGACCTCGGGGGTCCTGTCGAGCTGGAAGTCAGCTTCAAGCACTACCGGCCGGTGGAAGCGCTCGAGTACCTGGAGATCGTGGAGCGAATCGACTCGCACACCATCCGCTATACGGGCCAGGATATGATCGCCGTGTCCCAGTTCCTGGTGTTCCTGCTGAACTACGACTCGAACGCGCAGCCCTGAACCGATCTCTAGTCGGTCCGGCCTGGCGGCAGATCGAATGGCAGCGGTCCCGTGTCCTCCGGGCAGCCCAGGCCCGGGTCCGTGTCGCGACCCAGGATCAGGAATTCCTCGATCACGGCCGACACGCACGAGTCGATGTCGTCGTGCCCCCGTTGAGGGACCAACCGTACCGAGGAGTTGGGCAGGTGGGCGGCGACGCTTTCCGCGTAACCGGGGGGCGTGATGTAGTCCTCCGATCCGGTGACGAGGAGGACCGGCGCTTCCGACACCACGGGGTCCCAGAAGTCCGGCGGCACCGAGCCTGAGCCCCAGATGCCGCACTCGGCCCGCTCCTCGTCGAGCCACTCGCCGGAGCCGAGCCGGCTGACCCCGCGCGCACGTTGCATGTCGGCTTCCGTCAGACGCGGGATCTCCTCCGCACACGCTATGGACAGGTAGACACCGCGCGGGATCGCGGGCGGCGCCCCGGGTCGTTGCATTCGGGCCACGTGGCTGAAGTCACCCCTGGACATCGCGTCGACCAGGGCCGGCAGGCCGCGCGCGGATCGGCTGGAGCGCAGCGCCCCCGCGACGACGGCGGCGAGCGAGCGTCCGTCGAACGACACGGTCACCGAGTCCGTAACCGAACCGCCGTGCGCCACCCGGAGCGGCACCGGATCGCGCTCCAGCCCGGCCATCAGGTCGACGAAGCGGGAACCGAGGTCGGGATAAGCCTGGGCGCACTCCGGGTCCGAGGCGCACAGGGCGAACAGGGCGTCGAGCGTCGAGTCGGCGGACGGGAACAGGTCCGGCCACATCGAGAACTCGATGGGCACCACGCCATGCAGCACGGCGGCTCGCACACGATCGGGATAGCGGCGCATGTACACCCGGGCCACCTTCGTTCCGTACGAAGCGCCCCACAGGGTCAGGCTGTCGTAACCCAACCACTCCCGAACGGCGTCCAGGTCGGCCGCTGCGTGGGACGTGGTGTAAAGGCTCGGATCGGCCCGCTCGCCCGTCTCCGCGCGACACGATCGGAGCGCCTCCAGATACGCGGCCTGGTAAACCTCGCCCCCCGCTTCGCCACCCTCCACCTGGAACGGCTCGGGAAGCTCGCAGTGGAGAGGATTGGAGCCGCCCGTGCCTCGCTGGTCCACGAGCACGATGTCGCGGCCCGAGCGGAGTCGCTCCAGCGCTCCCGCGAAGAACGGAACGTAGCGGGTGGCGGGAACGACGCCGCCGCCGGCCAGGAACGTGACCGCATCGGCGGCCACTTCACCATCCCCGATCGCGGGAAGCAGAACGACCCTGAGGCCTACAAGGCGCCCGTCGGGGACTTGCCGATCCTCGGGAACCTGGAGCGTTCCGCACAGAACCTGGCCCTCGTATCCGGGCCACTCGCAGACCTCGAGCTTGCCGGCGAAGCGCTCCGCGGCTGCGGGGGAGCCCACGTCCCCCGGCCGGGCCGAGTCGGTACACGCCCCCGCGATGATCACCAGGATGCCCGCCAGTGGGAGCGCGTAAGTTTTCATCAGGTGTCTCCGGACTCTCGAAAGCTGGATGATGTGAGCGACGGTATCGCGTCGTCGCGATCGACGAAAGCGCCGAGGGCCTGAGGACAGGGGCGGCATCCCTTCCCCGCAAGGCGGAAACCTGCTACACATGTAGAACCATGTTGATGCGAGGCGTCTTCTTCCGATTCGGCGGCTTTGCCGCGTTTACCCGGCTGTGTCCGGGCGGGAGAGCGTGCATGTAGATCGCACTGACGAATCGACTGGCGCACGACCCGCTCGGCATTCCGAGCGGGTTTTTTTGTACCCCGAGGAAGGTGAATCGAGATGTCGGAGGCACTGGGAGATATCCGGATGCGGCTGGACCGGGTGGACAGGCGAATCGTCGAGGCCCTGGCGGAGAGGCTACGTCTAGTCGGCGAAGTAGCGGACGCCAAAGGCCCGGAGGCCGAGCGCCTGCGGGACAGGGACCGCGAGGAGGAGATTCTCGGGCGACTCGCGGAGAGCGCCAGAGAGATCGGGGTGGACGAGGCATTCCTCGTGCGTCTGTATCGTGAGATCATGGACCATTCGCTGAGAAGGCAGCAATCGCGGCTGGAATCCGCGGAGCGAGATGGGTCCGGTCACGAGATTCTGGTCGTCGGCTACCAGGGAACGGAGGGCGCCTTCAGCCACGTCGCGGCGACGCGCCACTTCGGCCCCCGTGGGAGCGACACGGTGTACCGGGGTTACGATACGTTCGACGAGATCGCGGCCGCCGTTCAGGAGGGAAATCTCGACTGCGGCATGCTGCCGGTCGAGAACACGACGGCCGGATCCATCAACGACGTGTACGACCTGCTCGCCGCCTACGACCTCTCGATCGTGGGCGAGGAGGTCCAGACGGTGGATCACTGCCTCCTGGCTCCCGAGGGAGCGACCCTGGCCGGCATTCGGAGGGTTTTCTCGCACCCGCAGGCGCTTCTTCAGTGCAGCCGGTTTCTGTCGCGGCAGGCGCATACTCAGGCGGAGTCGTACACGGACACCGCGATGGCCGCCCGGAAGGTCAGAGACGACGCGGACGCATCGCACGCGGCCATCGCCAGCGAGGAAGCGGCACGCCTCTACGGACTGGCTGTGCTGCGGCGAGGCATCGCGAACCAGAAGGAGAACTTCACCCGGTTCGTCACGATCGCCCGCGAGCCTGTGCAGGGCGATGGCGGGAGCGGGTACAAGACGTCCGTCATCTTCTCGGTTCGTCACGAGGGAGGCGCGCTCGCCGCGTGCCTGGATGTCTTCGCCAGGCATGGCCTCAACCTGACCAAGATCGAATCGCGCCCGCGGCCCAACTCACCCTGGCAGTACCTGTTCTACCTGGACTTCGAGGGAAACGTGGCGGACGAGAAGGTCGCGGGGGTTTTCGGAGAGCTGGCTCCCCACACTACCTACCTGAAGCTGCTCGGGTCGTATCCGGCTTGGTCGCGGGAGGATCGGCGGCCGGCCAAGGCGAGACACCCCGCGGTTCGCGTCGAGTCGGCCGACGGGACGGTCGGACAAGTGGCGCGGGAAGCGGAGGCCGTGACGGGCTCTCAGGTCACGGCTCGCACGGAGCTGGAGGATCCGGTGTCGTCTCTCGATCCGGCGGTGGCCGCGACGCTGGAGAAGAAGCCCTACAGGCTGGCGTCTCGTCTGACTCGCACCGCCGACACCGAGATCCGGATCGGGGATGTCGTGGTGGGCGGCGTCAGACCGGTCGTGATCGCCGGCCCGTGTTCGGTCGAATCGGCCGAGCAGGTCAGAGTCTGCGCCCGAGCCGTAAGCGAATCCGGAGGCGACATGCTCCGCGGCGGCTGCTTCAAGCCGCGCACTTCACCGTACTCGTTCCAGGGAATGGGTTATAAGGGACTCGATCTCCTCACGGACGCCGGGCACGAGTACGGATTACCGGTCGTGACCGAGGTGCTGCATCCGTCGGACGTGGGCCCCGTGGCGGCGAAGGCCGACGTCCTGCAGATCGGCGCGCGAAACATGCAGAATTTCGCCCTGCTCAAGGAGATCGGCCGGACGCACCGTCCGGTCATCCTGAAGCGCGGGATGATGTCCTCGATCGATGAGTGGCTGTCGGCCGCCGAGTACGTGCTGTCTCACGGTAACCAGCAGGTGATCCTGTGCGAGCGCGGGATCCGGACGTTCGAGACGGCCACTCGGGCTACCCTCGACCTCACGACCGTACCCGTGGTGCGCGAACGCACCCACCTGCCGATCATCGTGGATCCGTCCCATGCGTGTGGAACGTGGCGCTGGGTACCGGACCTCACGAGGGCGGCCCTGGCCGCGGGTGCCCAGGGGGTGATGATCGAGATTCACCCCGAGCCCGAGCGAGCTCTCTCCGACGGCCCGCAGGCGCTGAGGTTCGACGCTTTCGCCGAGCTGATGGCCGACACAGTCCCGACGTGAGCCTGATCCCGAAGGTGGGTCGCGCGGTTACCCGGATCGGGGGGGGATCCGGCCTTACCCCGAACGTGCGCTCCGACCGAAACCGTGTCAACTTCAGTCCATTCACGCACTCCAGCAGGATGGGGCTCGATGAAGACGGCGCTGAAGACGGCCGCGTACAGGCATCACCTTCGGACTCTCGGAATCGCTTTCCTGTGTAACGCTGCCGGAGCGTTGCCCGCACCGGCTCAGCCGGCGGAATCGGCCGGGATTCTGATTCGACCGGAGCGGGTTTTCGACTCGGCGGCGGGTGTGAACCGTGCCGGCTGGGTCGTACTCGTCGAGGACGGTCGCATCGTCTCGGTCGGGCCGCGGGAAGACGTCCCCACGCCGGCCGGCGCCAGGGTGCTCGACCTTCCGAATGCGACGCTCCTCCCGGGTCTCATCGACGCCCACTCCCACCTGTTCCTGCACCCGTACGACGAGACCCTGTGGGACGATCAGGTACTCAGGGAGGCGCGCGCCTATCGAACCCTCAGGGCGGGTGTACACGCCGAGCGGACTCTGATGTCCGGTTTCACGCTCGTGCGCGACCTGGGCTCGGAGGGGGCTGGCTGGGCCGATCTCGCGGTGCGGGACGCCATCACCGACGGTCTGATTCCCGGGCCGCGGATGTTCACGGCCACACTGGCGATCGCCGCGACCGCTTCGTACGCGCCGGGGCCGCAAGGCTGGGATCCAGATCTGACGCTGCCGCAGGGCGCACAGATGGTGACGGGAGAGGACGAGATCCGGCGAGCGGTGCGCGAGCAGGCCGGGCATGGGGCGGACCTGATCAAGGTCTACGCAGACTTCCGCCGGGCGGCGGGCACGGCGCCCACGTTCACGCTCGATGAGCTCGTGGCGCTGGTGGATGAATCTACAACCGCCGGGTTGCCGGTGGCCGCTCATGCCCGCTCACCCGAGGGGATGCGGCGGGCCGTCGAAGCGGGCGCTCGCACCATCGAGCACGGCTCGGAAGGTACGCTCGAAGTGTTCCGGCTCATGGCTGACCGAGGCGTGGCCTGGTACCCGACGCTGGCCGCATCGGCCGCCTACGACGAGTACTTCAGCGGCCTTCCCGGCGGCTGGGAGCTGGACGCCCGTGACGAGGCGCTCAGCCCTCGCATCCGTCGCGCCCTGCAAGCTTTCCGGGACGCTCGGGCGGCCGGTACGATGATCGGGCTCGGCAGCGATGCGGGCGTGTTCGCTCACGGTGAGAGCTGGCGTGAGCTGGCCTGGATGGTCCGGGGCGGGATGACCCCCACAGAGGCTCTTCAAGCTGCCACGATCGTCAACGCGCGGATCCTGGATCTCGAGGGCGAGCTGGGAGACATCAGGCCCGGACTCCTGGCCGACCTGGTGGCGGTGCGCGGCGATCCGACAACGGATGTCGAGGCCGTGCGAGACGTCGTGCTCGTCGTGAAGGACGGGACGGTGTACGTGGGCCCGTGAAGACCCGCCATCTAGTCTCTCAACCTGTAGTAGGCCATCGCGGCAAGCTTCGTCACGACCATGGCGCCAATGATGACCGGGATCTCGAGGTGCATGATGTCCTGCGCGTACTGGTCATACAGGAACCAGCCCATCATGAGCAGCAGCCCGACGATCAACGTCAGCCGGCTGGCGCGGTATCGGTGCTCGACGAATCGCTCGTCGAGCACGTCTTCGCCCAGCAGGCTGTTCAGAATCGTGTCGATCACTTCCCTATTCCTCCAGCTCGAAGAGTTCGTCCACCGAGCACTCGAACACCCTGGCAAACCGGAGCGCCAGGGGCAGACTGGGCGTGTACCGTCCCCGCTCGATAGAGTTGATGCTCTGCCGAGACACTCCAACGGCGGCGGCAAGCTGGCCCTGCGTGAGGCCCAGCGATGTTCGGCGCTCTCTGACCCGGTTGTTGACTGAGTCGGTCATGTCGGCTCGGACTCCGATGACAAGCGTACTTTACAATACACTGCCATGGAGGTGAAGTCAAGTCTACTTTACAGCATCAGCCAGGAAAGCTCGTCGCTTGACGTTGCGACGATGGGCCGTTATCCCTTGTGGCATGATCGGGATCGTGATGGCACCGACGACGCTCGCGAACACCTCCGGCTGGTGGTGGTGGCGCTACGCACGTCCGGAGGTGGCATCGACCTGAGTCAGGCGTGACCTGAAGAACGACTACGAGCCCACCTCCAGACGCACGGGGTGGGCTTTTCGCATCCCCCCCGTACGTCCCCGGTGGCTGGGAAGGGGACGCATGCAGCATCCGTTCGACATAGCGGCCGACCTCGATACTCCGGTCTCGGCGTACCTGAAGCTGGCGCCGCTGGGTCCCCGTTTTCTCCTGGAGAGCGTGGAGGGCGGCGAGCGGCTGGGCCGCTACTCGTTCATCGGATTCGGCGACACGCTGGAAGTGAGTCTGCAGGGCGGCGAGCTCCGTGTCGGCGACCGGGTGCGCCCGATACCGGAGGAACGAGAAGCGCTCCTGAACGCGTTCCGGGGTGCCCTGCGCGAGGTTCGAAGACCCGTCCCCGAGGTTCCGCAGCTTCCGTTCGCCGGAGGGCTGGTCGGCGTTACCGGATTCGAGATGGCGGGACGGTTCGAGCGCCTCAAGGTAACGGGTCCGACCAACGGGGAGCCCGAGGCGCTGTACGTGGCGCCCGGATCTCTGCTCGTGTTCGACCACGTCTCGCGGCGTGTCGCCCTTCTCCACGCCGGGGAGGAAGAGGAGAGGAGAGCTCTGGCCCGTGAGGTCACGGGACTGCTTCGTGGACCGCTTTCCGAGCGCCCAACGGTTGGCGGCCACTCCGCGCCGGAGCCGAGCCTGGAGCCGGCGGACTTCCTGGCCGGCGTAGAGACGACGAAACGCCACATCTCGGCCGGTGATGTCTATCAGCTCGTTCTCTCGATCCGTTTCGGAGGCCGCACCGATATCCCTCCATTCGAGGCGTATCGTGCGCTCCGTCTGCTCAATCCGTCCCCATACATGTATTTCCTCGACTTGGGCGACGTGTCCGTGGTCGGATCGTCACCCGAGGCGCTCGTTCGACTCGAGGGTCGGGAGGCGCATCTGAGACCCATCGCCGGAACGCGTCCGCGAGGAGCGACCGCCGAGGAGGACCGGGAGCTGGAAGCCGACCTTCTCGCCGACCCGAAGGAGAGCGCTGAGCACGTGATGCTGGTGGACCTGGCCCGCAACGATCTGGGCCGAGTGGCCGTACCCGGCACGGTTAGAGTCGAGCCGTTCAGAACGATCGAGAGGTACAGCCACGTCATGCACATCGTGAGCGGAACGCGTGGCGTCCTGGCACCGCAACACGACGCGTTCGATCTGTTCGCCGCCGCCTTCCCGGCGGGCACCGTGGTGGGAGCGCCCAAGATCCGCGCGATGGAGATCATCCGCGAGCTGGAACCCGTGCGGCGGGGCGTCTACGCCGGCACGGCGGGCTATTTCGGATCCGGAGGCTCCATGGACCAGGCCATCGCCATCCGGACTCTCGTGTTCCGGGACGGCACCTACGCGTATCAGGCGGGAGCCGGCATCGTCGCCGACAGCATCCCCCAGCGCGAACACGAGGAGATTCTGGCCAAGAGCGCCGCGCTCGAGGCGGCGCTCACCCTGGCCGAGGAGGGGCTTTGAGACGCGTTCTGTTGATCGACAACTACGACTCGTTCACGTACAACCTGGTTCAGGCCCTGGCCGTGCTCGGAGCGGATGTGACCGTGCGGCGTCACGACGAGATCACGGCGGATGAAGCCAGGCTGATGGAGCCCTCTCACCTCGTCGTCTCGCCGGGTCCGGGGCGTCCGGAGAGCGCGGGCGCATCCATGCCCGTCATCGAGGCCATCCTCGGCGATGTGCCCGTCCTCGGCGTGTGCCTTGGCCACCAGGCGCTTGCCGCCGTGTGTGGCGCACGGGTGGAGCCGGCCCGTTCGTTGATGCATGGCAAAGCGTCCACGGTATACCACGACAGCCGCACTCTGTATGAAGGTCTTCCGAATCCGATGCGGGCCGGCCGGTATCACTCTCTCTCCGTGACCGAGGAGTCGCTTCCGCACGAGCTCGCCGTATCCGCCTACACGTCCGATGGCGAGATCATGGGCATTCGCCACCGCACCGCGTGCGCCGAGGGCGTGCAGTTCCATCCCGAGAGCATCCTCACGCCCGAGGGCGACCGACTGCTCCGCAACTTCCTGGACCTCGATGGCCCGCGGAGGGAAGCATGAAGGACGTGCTGAATCGTCTTCTCGACGGCGACCACCTGACGGAAGACGAGGCCGCCGGGCTCATGACGGCCCTGGCCGAAGATCGGCTGCCCGGAGCCGTCGCCGGCGCGTTCCTGGCCGGGTTACGCCTCAAGCGTGAGACGGCCGAGGAAATCCGCGGGTTCGCCAGGGCCATGCGGGGACTGGCCCGCCGGCCCGATCTGCCCGACGGGATTCGGCCGGTGGACGTCGTGGGCACCGGCGGTGACGGCTCGGGCTCGCTCAACCTATCAACGGGATCCGCCCTTCTGGCAGCGGCCTGCGGGCTTCCGGTGGTGAAGCACGGCAACCGCTCCGTGTCCAGCCGCTGTGGGAGCGCCGACGTTCTGGAGGCGCTGGGCCTGGGGCTTCCGCTCGACGAGCGGGCGGCGGGCCGATGTCTTCGGGAAACGGGCTTCGCGTTCTTGTTCGCGCCTCATTATCACCCGGCCATGAAGGCCCTGGTTCCGGTTCGCAAGGCGCTCGGCGTCCGAACGGTATTCAACATTCTCGGACCTCTGACCAATCCGGCCGAGCCGCCGTTCATGGTGGTGGGAGCGTTCAGCCCTCAGGTCGCGGAGCTCATGGCCCAGGCCCTGTCCGGCCTTCCCATCGAGCGTGCGTTCGTTGTGCACGGCGAGCCAGGGTGGGATGAGGCCACGCCGTGCGGACCCTTCCTTCTGTTCGATGTTCGGCCGGGCAGCGTCGAGCGCGAGGAGCGGGATCCTGCGGACGCAGGCCTTCCCCGGTGTAACCCTCGGGACCTGGCGGGAGGCGACGCCGCGGACAACGCCGCCGCGCTACGCGACGCGATCACCGGAACGGAGGGTCCGCACCTCGACGCGCTGGCGCTCGGCGCGGGTCTCGCCCTCGAAGTGAGCGGTAGCGTCGCGACGATGGCGCTGGGAGTGGCGGCTGCGCGGGCGGCTGTCCAAGCGGGCGACGGCGGGCGGCTGCTCGAGCGAATCGGACGTTTCGGCGACGGAGAGGGAATCGGAGAGGCGCGGCACTCCGATTTCCTGTCGCGCATGGTCGCCGGTTCGAACCGGCGAGTGCGCGACGCCATGGCGGGCGAGTCGCCCGGGAACCTGCGCCTGCGAGCGCTGGAGACTCCCGTTCCTCCGGGGCTGGGTCCGGCGGAGCCGCCGGGAGCGTTCGACCTCCTGGCCGAGGTGAAACGTCGGGCCCCCTCGGGTGGCTCGCTTCGGGCGGCGACGACGGGAGAGGTCGCCGAGCTGGCCGCCGGCTATGCGCGGGCGGGAGCCGTGGCCATCTCGATCCTCACGGAGCCGGAGGAGTTCGGGGGAGATCTGGCCGACCTGCGGGCGGCGGCGTCCGCGGCTCCGACCGTGCCGGTGATGCGCAAGGATTTCGTGACCCATCCGTACCAGGTGTACGAGGCTCGAGCCGCGGGCGCGGGGGGCGTGCTCCTGATTCTCCGCATCCTGGACTCGGCGACTCTGGCCGAGTGTGTGAAGGCCGCCGCCGAATGCGGACTCTTCGTGCTGCTGGAGGCGTTCGACGAGGCGGATCTGCAGCGGGCCGGCCCGGCGGCGGAGTTATGCCGCCGCGAGGGGACCCAGGTCCTGGTGGGACTCAATTGCCGTGACCTCGCCACCCTGGATGTGGACATCAGCCGGTTCGCCGACCTGATCGACCGCTTTCCCCGAGGCGTCCGTCGGGTGGCGGAAAGTGGGGTCCTCGGCCCGGCGGAGGCTCGGCGGATCGCCGCGCTGGGGTATGATGCCGTGCTGGTGGGGAGTGCCCTGATGAGATCCGAAGACCCTCCCGGAGCCGCCGCGGAAATGCTGGCCGCCGCGCGAGACTCGGTCCTCGGTACCGGGTCCGTATGGGTGAAGATCTGCGGGCTCAACTCGGCGGCGGCCGTGCTGGCCGTCACGGAATGCGGGGCGGACGCCGCGGGCTTCGTGTTCGCCGATTCGCCGCGTCGCGTCTCGCCGGGGCGAGCGCACGAGCTGGCGGCACTCCTTCCCCCGAACGTGGAACGAGTGGCCGTCTTCCATAACGCTTCGGCCGACCGCATCGGCGAGGTCCTGTCCGAATTCGAGGCCGATATCGTGCAATGCGAGCCCGTGGAGGAGGCGATCGAGGCGGTTGTCGAGCGTGGGACCGCCTTCCTTCCGGTGCTGCACGACCGCCCTGATCTCGACCGGCAGGCCGACGTCGCTGCGGCGCTTCAAGGCGGAGCCGCACCGGCGGCCGTGCTGGAGGCAGCGGGGAAAGGCGGCAGCGGTGCGCGACCTGATTGGAACCGGGCCGCGGCCCTGGCCCGCCGGATTCCTCTGGTTCTCGCAGGCGGCCTCGGGCCCGACAACGTGGCCGATGCGATCCTGGCCGTCCGGCCGTACGGAGTCGACGTCTCGAGCGGCGTCGAAGCGAGGCGCGGCGTCAAGGATCCTGTCCGCATAGCCGCGTTCGTGGAGGCAGCCCGGACGGCCGCGGCGGCTGTCGGTGCAGAGTCGGGCGATCGGAACGTGGACCTGGCCGAAGCGGAGACACTCGCATGAGCGCCAGCGGATCCGACGAGGCGCGGGCGGAGATGAGGCCGAGTGCCACTCTCGAGGATCTTCTAGCGGGCCGCCTGCCGGATGGTCGGGGACGATTCGGCGAATACGGAGGACGCTTCGTACCCGAGACCCTCATGCCGGCGCTGGACCTTCTCGAGGCCGGAGTGCGCGACGCGTTGTCCGATCCCGCGTTTGAAAGGGCTTTAGGGAACGAGCTCGGGAGCTGGGTCGGACGCCCGACGCCCCTTACCCGGGCCGGTCGTCTGGGCGAGGCCTGGGGTGCGGAGGTATGGCTCAAGCGGGAGGACCTGGCCCACACGGGGGCGCACAAGATCAACAACGCGATCGGGCAGGCGCTTCTGGCTCGCCGTATGGGTGCGCGGCGGGTCATCGCCGAGACGGGAGCCGGCCAGCACGGCGTCGCTTCGGCGGCGGCCTGCGCGAGGCTCGGTCTTCCCTGCACCGTCTACATGGGCGAGGTGGACGTGGCGAGGCAGCTTCCCAACGTGCAGAGAATGAGACTGCTGGGAGCGGAGGTGGTCCAGGTCACGAGCGGTGACCGCACCCTGCGAGCAGCCATCGATGAGGCGCTGCGAGATTGGGTGGCGGATCCCGAGGGCACGTACTACCTGCTCGGCTCAGCGGTCGGGCCGCACCCCTACCCGTGGCTGGTGCGAGAGCTGCAGGCGGTCATCGGACGCGAGGCCCGCGACGGGATCCGGGACCGCGCCGCCGGGTCGCCGGACGTCGTAGTGGCCTGCGTGGGCGGCGGCTCCAACGCGATCGGGCTGTTTCACGCCTTCCTCGGTGAGCCGGGCGTCGAGCTGATCGGCGTGGAGGCTGGAGGCTCGGGCGAGGGACTGGGAGAGCACGCCGCCACCGCGAGCCTCGGCACACCAGGGGTGCTCCACGGCAGTCGCTCCCTTCTTCTGCAGGATGCCTTCGGGCAGGTGCGCGACACGCACTCCGTGTCGGCCGGTCTGGACTACCCCGGCGTAGGCCCCGAGCATTCGTTCCTCGCCGCCATCGGCCGCGTGACGTATGAGAGCGTGAAGGACGATGAGGCGGTATCCGCCCTCCAGGAGTGCGCCGCGCTCGAAGGTATCATTCCGGCGCTCGAGTCTGCGCACGCGTTTGCGGGCGGGAGGCGCGTGGCCGGGCGCCGGCGGGGCGCGCGGATACTGATCGGCCTCTCGGGGCGTGGCGACAAGGATCTGGGGATTCTCGAGGGACTGAGTGAGGAGGCGCCGTGAGCACGAGTCCCGGGGCCAATCGGATCACGGCCGCCATTCGCAGGGCGAACGCAGCGGGGCGTCCGGCGATCGCCGCTTTTCTCACGGCTGGCTTCCCGTCACGCGAGGGCTTCGCCGATACGATGGCCACTCTTCTCGCTGAGGCCGCCGTGGTCGAAGTGGGAGTGCCGTTCAGCGACCCCATGGCCGATGGGCTCACCATCCAGCGCTCCAGTCGGGCGGCCCTGGAGGCCGGTGTCACGTTACCTTGGATCCTGGAGACGCTCGCGGCGACACCGAATGTGGTTTCGCCACAACATGGTATCGATAAAAGTGATACACCTATTCTTCTCATGAGTTACTTGAATCCGATAATGGCGCACGGCTTCGATCGATTGACCGCGGAGGGAGTGGCCGCCGGCGTCGATGGCCTGATCGTCCCCGACCTGCCTCTGGAGGAGTGCGATGAGCTTCGCTCGGCGCTCGATGCGGCGGATCTGGCCCTGGTTCAGCTGGTCACCCCCTCGACTCCGGCCGGGCGCCTGGGCCGAGTATGCGAGGCGAGCCGCGGCTTCGTGTACGCCGTCACCATGAGGGGAACCACCGGTTCTCGCGTCGACTCCGGAGCGGTCGCCGAGTACCTCGGCCGGGTGCGCGAGGCGTCTCCGCTCCCCGTCCTCGCCGGGTTCGGCGTGCGAACGGCCCGGGACGTGGCCGAGCTCGGCCGCTTCGCCGATGGAGTGATCGTGGGGAGCGCGATCGTCGAGGCGCAGGAGGCGGGATTCGAACCCGCGTCGTTCGTCCGGCGGCTTCGCGGCACCGACAGCGCGGCCGGGGAGGTGGTCTCGTGATCGCCGTTCTCGAGAGGAACGCGTCACTACGGACCAAGGCCGAGATCGTCCGCTTCCTCGAGCAGGAGGGCTTTCGCGTTCAAGTGAGCGAGACCGCCGAGGGAACGTTCGTGAGCGTCGTCGGGGAAGGGGCCGCGGCCGTGGCAGACAGGCTGCGGACTTTCCGGGGAGTAGCGGATCTGAGGCCCGACGCGCCGGGATACCCCCTCGTCAGTCGTGCGCACCGGCCGGAGCCCACGCGTGTGAAGGTGGATGACGTGGCGATCGGAGGCCGGGAGCTCGTCGTGATGGCCGGACCGTGCTCTGTCGAGAGCCGCGAGCAGATTCTGGCCGCCGCCGAGGCCGTGGCTTCCGCGGGCGCCCGACTTCTGCGGGGAGGCGCATTCAAGCCTCGATCGTCCCCGTACAGCTTTCAGGGACTGGGGGCCGAGGGCCTCGAGCTCCTCGCGGAAGCGAGGGCCCGTACCGGTCTCAAAGTGGTGACCGAAGTGGTGGCCCCTGAAGATGTGACTCTCGTCAGCGAACACGCGGACGTGCTGCAGATAGGGGCGCGCAACATGCACAACTACCGGCTTCTATCGGCGGTCGGAGGGCAGCCGCGACCCGTGCTTCTGAAGCGCGGGATGATGTCCACGGTGGACGAGACGCTGCTCGCGGCCGAGTACATCGTGGCGGCTGGAAACCCGCGGGTAGTCCTGTGCGAAAGGGGCATCCGCACCTTCGAGACCTCGTCGCGCAACACTCTGGACCTGTGCGCCGTGCCCGTTCTCAAGGAGCGCACGCACCTGCCGGTGGTCGTGGACCCGAGCCACGCCGCCGGCCGGCGAGAATGGGTCCCGGCACTCGCTCGTGCGGCCGTGGCGGCCGGAGCGGACGGGCTGATAGTCGAGGTTCACCCCGAACCGGAGAAGGCGGCGAGCGACGGCCGCCAGAGCCTGACCCCGGACGGATTCCGGGCGATGATGGAAGAAATCCGCGCCGTGGCGGAGGCCGTAGGCCGAAGCCTGTCCGACCCGGTCGCCTGACCGTCCCGGAGGACGCTCGCCTGTCGCCCGCAGCCCTTCGACTCCGCCTTCGATTTGCGTCCCGGACCTTGATTCCGCAGATTTAGGCTAGTCTAAAATAGATCGCCCGGTGACACCGATGGGCTTCTCGCGGAGCAACGCATGTACGGCACTCTCATCTGGATCCTGGCCGTAGCTGGGCTCGGTCTGCTGCTGTGGTTTCTGCCACGGCACGGCGTCCGATCGAGCGTGGCCGGGTGGCGCGCCGTGCGCCACCGCATCCGGGTTGAAGATGCTCTGAAGCACATGCTGGCGATCGAGCAGCGGGGGGCTCTCGCCACCGCCGAGTCGGTTGCCGGGGCGGTCGGTCTCGGTCCCTCCGGAGCCGCGGCGCTGGTGGCGGAAATGGAACGTGAGGGCCTTGTCGAGAGCCGGGCTGGCGCCCTGTCGTTCACCGAGGCCGGCCGCGACTACGCACTCCAGGTTGTGCGCGCCCACCGCCTGTGGGAGCGCTACCTCGATGACGAGACCGACATCCCTCTGACCGAGATCCACGTGGAGGCCGACCGGGCCGAGCATCGGCTCAGCGCCGACGAGGCGGATGCGCTCGACGCTCAGCTCGGCCACCCGCCGACCGACCCTCACGGGGACCCGATTCCGAAAGCCGACGGCACGATGGCTCCCTTCCCGGGAGTGCCCCTGACGGACTTCCCTATCGCCGTAGATGCCG
>JBDHFS010000006.1:0-35249 GCA_039590285.1 Gemmatimonadota bacterium | reverse complement strand
GCCCACGCGAAGCGAGTACCGGGATGAAGGACTCCAGCCGGCGACGACGTACGTCTACAGGGTGAGCGCGGTCGACGATGATGGGGACGAGGGAGACTTGAGCGATCCGGTTCAGGTTACCACCGATGCCCTCCCCGGGCCTACCACTCCCACCGACCTGGTGGCCACCGCCGTCGGTCCGTACCGGATCGATCTCGCGTGGTCGCCGTCCGAGAGCGATCTCGGGATCGCCTTCTACCGGATCTTCCGCGACGATAACGAGGTCGCCACCACGACCGAAACGAGCTTCCCGGATTCGAACCTGGAGCCGGAGACCACGTATGAGTATCGGGTGTCGGCCGTGGACGGGGAGGGAAGGGAAAGCGACCTCAGTAAGCCCTCCTCCGCCACCACACCCGCCGAGCCAGGGCCACCCCCGCCACAGCAGGTAACCGCCACGGCGGCCGGTCCCACCCAGGTGAATGTGACGTGGATTCCTCCTTCGGCCGGCCCGCGCCCGGTGCAGGGGTACAACGTGTATCGGGAAGGTGAGTTGGTCGGGTTCGTGGTCTCGACGGCGTTCGCCGATACGGGTCTCTCCCCCGAGACTACTTACGGATACACGGTGGCCGCCGTAGACGATCGGGGAATCGAGGGCGAATGGAGTGAAGAAGCATCGGCCACGACGGACGCCGCGCAGGACGTGATTCCGCCCGCCCCTCCCACGGGGCTCCGGCTCGCCGGGAGCGGAGTCGGTCAGAGGCTGGCGGCGCCTCCGGACCTCGAGCATTCAGCGGCAGCTTCGGCGAGATACTCCCGGCCCAGCGTCTGGACTGCCCGCTCTACCGAGTCCGCCACCGGAGCCGACAGGCCGGGAGACACCTCCTCCGGAATGTGAGCCACCTGGCACGCGAGCACGGAAACCTCCACGCCCCCGAGGTCCCTGAGCTCACGGAGCAGGTTGGAAGTAGGCACCTGGTGCATGGAGAAATCATCGACCTTGTGGATCGGGTAAGCATCCAGGTCGAGCTCGAAGATCTCTCCCGGCTCGCGGCCGCAATCGATCGCGTCCAGGATGACGATCCGCGACGGCTTTTCCCCTGATAAGAGAACGTCGAACAGGATGTTCCGGACCGACGTCCCGGCGTTGAGGACCGACACATCGGAGGGTATCTGGCACTCCTCGAGGCACCTTCGGGCCACCGCGGGGCCGAAGCCGTCGTCCCCGAAGAGGATATTCCCGCACCCCAGGATCAGGATCCGCTTGTCGTACCAGTCCGACATCGGTTCCTCTCATCCGGTTGTCAGTCGCCCGCGCGTGGCGCGCGGGCGACTGACCTTGTCTTCCGGGAACCGGTGCCATGCCCCGCCGGCCCCGGCGACTCTTCACGCCGTGCCGTCAGCCCACCAGTGTATCGACGACCTCACCATCCGGGTCTCGGATCTCGATCTTCACCGGGATCCTGTTCGACAGCTCGTGCGTCGCACAGGACAGGCACGGATCGTAGGCACGTATGGCCATCTCGACCTGGTTGAGGATGCCCTGGTCGTAGACGCCGTCCTTGATCAGCGTCTGAGCCGCCTGTTTGACGGACATGTTGATCGGCGCGTTGTTGTGGGTCGTGCCGACGATCAGGTTGACGTCCGTGACCAGACCGTTCTCGTCCGTCTCGTAGTCGTGGATCAGTGTTCCCCGAGGCGCCTCCACGCAGCCCACGCCCCGCGCCGCGCGTGGCGTGACCGGTACCCTGGTGTCTTTGCTGGTGATCTCGGGATCGTTGAGCAGCTGGATCGCTCTCTCGGCGTTGTACACCAGCTCGATCAGCCTCGCCCAGTTGTAGAGCAGCGTGAGCTGTACGGGCCGGCCGAACTTCTCGCGGTATTCCTCCAGCTCCGCCTGCGCCAGGGGCGTCGAGATCCTGTCGCACACGTTCAGCCGGGCGAGGGTGTTCGTCCGGTAGACGCCCGACGGAGCTTCGAGGTCCATCGAGAAATCGCCCCAGCTCTTGGCGTACGGGAACTTCAGGTAGGTCCACGGCTCGACGTGCTCGCCGATATGGGCCGTGTAGTCCTCGTACGCGAACTCCTCGTAGGTGCCGTCCGGCTTCATGAGCCGGAGCTTTCCGTCATACAGGTCGAGCGCGCCGTCATCGGCCACGGTTCCGAGGAAGCCCGTCTCGATCACTCCGACGGACTGCACCATCTCCAGGTACTTCGGGAACACGTTCTCCTTCGCGAACGCGATCGCGAACCGGGCGAACTCCAGGACCTCGTTCGCCATCGGAAGGAGCTGCTCGCGCTCGGCCTCGGACAGAGGCTTGCTGTAGCCTCCGGGCACTGCGGTTACGGGGTGAATCGTCTTGCCCGAGATGATGTTCAGCATCTGGGCTCCCAGGTGGCGGTTCCGGACCACCATCTGTCCGACTTCCGGGTTCGCCTGGGCGATGCCGATGACGTTTCGCACCGAGTAGTCGGCATCGGGGCCCATGATGTAGTCGGCACCGGCCAGGAAGAAGAAGTGGAGGATGTGCTCCTCCGTGTAGGCGACCGAGTTGCACAGCTCGCGGAGCTTCCTCCCCGCGCTAGGCGGAGTCACCCCGAACACGGCGTCGTTCGCCTTGGCCGACGCCAGATGGTGCGACCATGGGCACACCCCGCAGATGCTCGTCATGATGCGGGGCAGCTCCTCCACCGGTCTGCCGATGCAGAACTTCTCGAAGCCACGCAGCTCGACGACGTTGACGAACGTGTCCGCGACGTTGCCCGAATCGTCGAGGTCGATCGTGACCTTGGCGTGGCCCTCGATCCGGGTAACCGGAGCCAGCGTTATCCTTGTCATCTGTCCAGTCCCCTATCTGCCGGGCCGCTGAGGAAGCGGCCTGAGCCTGTTCTGTGCACCGATATACCTGTTGAGCAGAGCGCGTCGGTCGGCGACCTGCCTGGCGTCCAGCCCGATCGACGAGATGGCGCTCATCATGTCGACCATGGGGTTGGCTCCCTTGCGGATCGGGCCGAAGCACCCGCGACACGGCATGTGACCCTTGATGCAACGAGGGACGGTGACACCATTGCCGTTTCCGCCCTCCTTGTGCGCACAGCCGGCCAGGGTAACGGGACCGAGGCAGAGATATCCCTGCTCCATGAAGCACCTCGTCTCGCCCCACGGCGCCTCGTGGTCGCACTCCACGGAGTCGAGGGTCCTCTTGATCTCGCCCCCGGCAGCCTTCTTCTCACGCGCCAGCGGACACTCGTCGCACACGCTGCGCTCAGGCATCTCGAAGGTCTTGCCCTCCAGGAGCGCGGTCAGGGCCTTGACGATCAGATCGGGATTGGTGGGACAGCCGGGGATGTAGATGTCTACGGGGACGACCTCATCGATACCGTACACCCGGTCCAGCAGCGGCGGCAGGTTGTCCGCCGGCGTGTCGGCAGGCGGGGTCGTCTTCGACTCCCTGTAGACCTTGTCGTAAAGCGCCTCGAGAGGGAACATGTTCGCGAGAGCGGGAATGCCGCCGTAGCAGGCGCACGAACCCAGCGAGATGAGCACTCCACACCTGTCCCGCATGGCTTCGGCCACATGCTTTTCCTTCTCGTTTCGTATGCCTCCCGAGACGATCCCCACATCCGCCTCGGGGATCTCCAGCTCCTCCTTTTCTCCCGTTTGACCGAAGTACTTGTGGTCCATCAGCACGGGCATGTGGACGAAATCGAGCTCCGGTAACAGATCCAGAAGCGGCTCGCCGATATCCAGGATCGTGACCTCACATCCACCACAGATGTTCAGCCACTCCTCGGCGACTTTCACTGGCATGGTGGAACCCCCCTTTGCGCTGGTAATCCATCCCTGGTGCAGGTTCGCTCCGCGGGCACGCGCTCGAGTCTGTCTAAGCGCGGCCGAACTGGTTGATCATGTGTGCCGGGTCCCACGACGGATGTGTGGCGGAGTAGTCACTCCATTCATCGTATGAGACGAGCGGCTTGGTCCTCTCGATGAGGCTCACCGTCAGATGCAGGACCCCCGGAAGAGTCCGGACGCCCTCGTCGAGGCAGTGCTTCAGGGATTCCTCGTCCTCCGTGAGAACGGAGAACTGGAGGCAATCGCCGTACAGGTGACAGGTCAGGGCCATGTAGGCCATCAGCGTCCCCGGCGGCACGTCCGGCCGGGAAAGGCTCACGTAGACCTCTTCGAGCTTCGGGGGGAAAGCACGCACGGTGATCGCGTATCTGCTCATCCCCCTCGTATCTCTGGGAAGCGGGAAGAAGAGCGGCTTCAGCATGTTGATCATCCAGCAGCCGGTCATGCCCTCGATCTTGGCCAGGTCATGCGCGATGAAGCCGGCCAGGACGTCGGGATCGGCTACGTGGACGAAGAGGCTGACGTCTTCGTGCCTGGCCCGCTGGGACAGGAACAGCACCCGGCCCTCATGCGCGAGCTTCTCCTTGTCGCGCTGCTCCTGCGCCTTCATTCTGACTATGGCGATCATCTCCGATCCTCCTGCCCGCCGGGGGCGTGTGTCGGCTCGAACTGACCGCTCAGACACACCGGCGGAATCGCGGGCGGATGGACTCCAGGCCCGCGGATCCGAGTGTTCTGAGTGGCCGGGCGGAATACGTCAGGAGGGAGGTGCTGCCGTCTCGCCGGGAGACAAACTCAAGCTAGCGCTCCGCTCACAGTGGAGCGAGCCGGGTGTACTTCGCTCAGCTCTGTTCGATCGCCGCCTCCTTCACCACGCGCCGAGTGTACACGAACGCGCTCCCCTTCTCGGACCACACCTCGACTTCGAAGCCTTCCCCGGCGTACGCCTCGCCGGCACTTTTCGCCTCTTCCTCGCTCTCGTAATCGACGCCGTCCCACAGGAATTTCCGTCCCTCGAACAGCCGAGCTCTATCCGCCATGATTCGCGCTTCCCGAGTGGGTTATCTCTCCGCCGCGACCCTGCCGTCACATCGCGTACGGGCTGGGTCCCAGCTCCCGGACGGCATCGCTCATTTCCTTCACGACGCGGGCGAAACGCGGCCCTTCCGATGCGGAGACCCATTCCAGCCTGAAGCGCTCCGGCTCCACGCCGAAGTCCTCCAGCATCAGCTCGATGGCGTCGCGCCGGCTTTCGGTCGCCACGTTGCCCTCGATGTAGTGACAGTCGCCGAGATGGCAGCCGCAGATGAGCACTCCATCGGCGCCCTTGGTCAGAGCGTCGATCACCAGGTTCGGATGTACCATTCCCGAGCACATGACCCGGATGATCCGCAGGTCGGCCGGGTACTGAAGCCTGGATATTCCCGCCAGATCAGCCCCGGCGTACGAGCACCAGTTGCAGCAGAAGGCGATGATCTTCGGCTCGAAATCCCCGTTATCCATCTTTCGCCCGGACCTCTCTCAGGCTTCCAGCAGTGCCGCGTCGACCATCGCGCCCAGCTGGTCGAGCCTGAAGTTGCGAATGAGAATCCCCTGCTTGGGACACGTGGCCTGGCACACGCCGCAACCCTTGCACAGCGCGGCATCCCTGGCCACCGCCTTCTTGACGCTGCCCTGATGCATGTACTCGATCAGGCTGAGCGCGTTGAACGGGCACGGATCGATGCAGTACGCGCACCCATCGCAGTTGGCGTCCACGACCTCCGAGATCGTCGCCTCGAGCTCGATCTCGTCCTTGGACAGGATGGTGGTGGCCCGCGCCGCCGCCGCGTGCGCCTGTGCGATGCTCTCCCCGACCGTCTTCGGGGAATGGGCCATGCCGCACACGAACACGCCGTCGGTGGCGAAGTCCACCGGTCGCAGCTTCATGTGCGCCTCGAGGAAGAACCGGTCCTGGTTGAGAGGCACCTTGAACAGCTTGCCCACGGCGTCGGTGTCCTCTCTCGGGACGATCGCTGGCGCCAGGACGACCGCATCGCAGTCGAAGCGGAGCACGGTGTCGAGCATCGGGTCCAGGGTGGTGACCCGCAGAGCCCCGTTCTCGGCTGTCACCTCGGGCTTCCTGTCCTCCTCGTAGCGGACGAAACGGACGCCCATGTTCCGGGCCTGCGTGTAGTACTCCTCGAGCAGGCCGTACGTGCGCATGTCGCGGTACAACACGGTGACCGCGATCTCGGGGCGGACCTTCTTCAGGGCGATGGCGTTCCTCACCGCCTGTGAGCAGCAGATGCGGCTGCAGTAAGGCCTTGTCTCATCCCGCGAGCCCACGCACTGGATCATGACGACAGACTGCAGCTCGTGGAGCTCCGGTCGGTCCTCGGCGATCCACTCCTCGAGACTCTTCTGGGTCACGACCCGGGGATGCTCGCCGTACAGGTACTCGGTGGGCTCGTGCTCCTTCGCTCCCGTCGCGACGATCGCGGCGCCGTGGTCCACTTTTTCCCGTGTGCCGTTGTGGGAGATGGTGGACGTGAAATTGCCCACCGAGCCTTCGACGAGAGACAGCGTGCTCTTCAGGTGGACGCTGATGCGGGGGTGCGAGGCCGTTCTCTCCACGGTCTCGGCCAGCATCCGCTGCGGGTCGTTTCCGTTGAGTGAGGTGCGCGCGTTCCTGAAGTTCCCTCCCAGCTCGACCTCCTTCTCGACCAGGTGCACCTGGAATCCCTGATCGGCCAGGTTGAGAGCGGCGCTCATGCCGGCAATTCCGCCACCGATCACCAGGGCGTCGCTGTTCACGTCGAGCGAGTCTCTCTCCAGCGGTTCCAGCATCCTGACCTTGGCGAGCGCCATCCTCACGAGGTCCTTGGCCTTCTGCGTCGCCTTCTCCGGTTCGCTCATGTGCACCCAGGTGCACTGGTCCCGGATGTTGGCCATCTCGAACAGGTACTCGTTGAGCCCGGCCTCGCGGCAAGTGTTGCGGAACAGCGGCTCGTGCGTACGCGGACTGCACGACGCCACCAGTACGCGGTTGAGGTCATGCTCGTGGATGAGCTCCTTGATGGTCTCCTGCGTGTCGGTCGAGCAGGTATAGAGATTGTCCGTCGCGTACACCACGTTGGGCAGCGTCCGGGCATACTCGACCACGGACGGCACGTCCGCGATCCCGCCGATGTTCTTCCCGCAGTGGCACACGAACACTCCGATGCGCGGTTCCTGCCCGCTCACGTCCTTCTCGGGCGGGTACTCCTTGTGTGCGACAAGGGTGTTCCGCTCCTCGGCCAGCAGGGCCATGACCCGGGAGGCGCTGGCGGACGCCTCGACGACCGTCTCCGGAATGTCCTTGGGGCTCGAGAACGGCCCGCACACGTATACGCCGGGCTGTGAAGTCTCGACCGGGGCATAGTCGGCGGTGGAAGCGAAACCGTGCCGGTCCAGCTCGATCCCGAACTGATCGGCCAGCAGCTGCGCTTCGGCCGGCGGCCCGAGGCCCGTCGACAGGACCACCATGTCGAACCGTTCCTTCACCCGCTCGCCGGCTTCGGCCTGGTATTCGATGGTCAGGTCGTTGGTCCCTGGCACCTCCCGGACGGCGGACGGGGAGCAGCGGACATACCGGACTCCGAGCTCCTTGGCGCGCGTGTAGTACTCGTCGAAGCCCTTGCCGAACGCCCGCATGTCGATGAAGAAGATCGTGCAGTCCAGGTCCGGCTGATGCTCCTTGGCGATGACGGCTTCCTTGGTGGCGTACATGCAGCACACCGACGAGCAATAGTCACGGCCCGCCTCACGCGACCCGACACATTGGATCCACGCCACGCTCTCCGGGTGCTCGTGGTCGGAGGGCCTGAGCACCTCCCCCATGAACGGTCCGCTGGAGGAGAGCAGGCGCTCGAACTGCAGACTGGAGATGACGTTGGGATATCTTCCGTACCCGAACTCCTTCTTCAGGTCGGGATCGTAGCTCTCGAATCCAGGAGCCAGGATCACCGCACCGACATCGAGCTCCTCCAGCTCGTCCTGCTGACTGAAGTCGATCGCGTCAGCCTCGCAGAATTCCTCGCACGCCCTGCACACATCGTTGCGCAGGTGCATGCACGTCGTGGGGTCGATCGTGGCCACCTTGGGAATGGCCTGAGGGAACGGGATGTAGATCGATGGCCGGGGAGCGAGACCCATGTCGTAGTCGGACGTGATCGGCCTCGGCTCGTTGAGGCTGATTTTGGACAGATCGACCACGTCCACCGGGCATACGGTCTGGCACGCACCGCACGCGATGCATATGGGCGAGTGGCGGTCGTAGGGGGTCGAGATCCTGCGGCCCGGCCCCCGGTTCAGGAAAGTGATCGCTCCGACTCCCATCCTCTCCTGGCACACCCTCACGCAAAGTCCGCACAGGATGCAGTCCTCGTTCCGACTCGGGAAACGGCTGCTCCGAATCCCCGTGTCGCTCGCCAGCTGCCGAACCGAGCCGGCCTCCGGTGCACGGGCAAGCAGCAGCTCCAGCATGACGCCCCGCGTCTTGAGGACCCGCTCTCCGTAGGGCGTCAGAGACCGGTGGTGGCAGAGCGTGGGGATCTTGATTCCGAGCTTCTCCGCGGTGTGGAGGAGGGTCGATCCAGACGGAACCTCCACCTCCATGCCGTCAATGGTCAGTCTCACCATCTCGCGTCCCCTCGTGACGGATCCTGCCTGTCTCGCTTCGACCGGTTCACCGTCTCTTCGGTGCTCGTATACGATCTCCAGCTCCGGCCGTCCCGCGCGAAGCGTGCGGAGCGTCTCCTGCATGTCCCCCAGCGGCTTCCGGTCCGGATGGCTCAGACGGAAGCGCGCCCGGATCGTGGTCCCCGCCCCCACCTCCGACATCAGTTCCAGGCTCCCGCCGCTTTCTCTCGCCGCCTGAGCGAGCAACGGAAGCCCAAGACCGATCCGTTTTGCAGCTTTGGTGCTGAAGAAGGGATCGAGGGCCCGCTGAGCGGTCTCCGCATCCATGCCGGCGCCATCGTCCATGATCGCGATCACCAGGAGGTCGAGCTCCGTGTCCTCCACGATCCGAATCACTACGTGTCGCGCCGACGCCGCGATCGAGTTCTCCACCACATCGAGCACGTGAAGCGACAGATCCTCCATGTCAGCCACCGCCTGCCTCGAGGACCCCGCGGCCATCCTCGTTTCGGAGCGCCATCCCGATCTCCTCGAGCGTGGCTTCCTCGAGCAGAAACGACGTGCTGCTCGTGCCGATGTCCCTGAGGACGTGCGCATCCGAGAAGGTGACCACGTTGCAGTCTACCCCGGCTTCCCAGGCTTCGACTGACGCGTCCGCTGACACCTCCACGGCGTCGACGGGAAGCCCCTCGGGAACAAAACCCAGCTGGCCGACGAGACCGAATCTCTCGCGATCGATGTGCGCGGCGATGGCCAGGCCCCCGGCGTCATGGATCGCCTGCACCGTCTCTTCCAGCGAGAAGCCCGTAGCACCGATCAGCAGCTTCGTCGTGAAGCCGACGAGCTCGTCATGTTCGTCGACGATCGTCTGCTCTCCTAAGAAGTCGGGATCGTTCTCGCCGGGCAGGTTCGCGTAGACCAGATTCTGCAGAGCGGACAGTCCTTCTTCGTCCCGGAACAGGCCGAGCACGTGGACTTCCTCCCGAGACGTAATCTCCATTCCGGGAATCACGGGAAGGTCCCTCCTCCGGCCGGCCTCCAGCACGGCACCCACGTTCTGGCCCGAGTTATGGTCGCAAATCCCGATGACGTCGAGCCCCATGCGCTTCGCCTGATCGACGATGGCGGTCGGTACCATCTCCGGCTCGGCGCATGGCGACAGGCATGTATGCACGTGCAGATCCGCCCTCATGGCTCGCATTTCATCTTCCTGCCCGTACTCCGCCTCAGTCGGTGCTCCCGGTGACGCCCAGCTCGTATAGCCTGCCGATCACCTCGAAGGCGGTCAGAGGCGACACCATGATCGGGATGTTCTCGCTCTCCGCCCTCTCGACGGTCGCTTGCTCCGGTTCCCTTCCGTTCACCAGCACGATGCCGGCGAGCTCCTTGAGACTTGCCACGGCGACTACGTTCTGGTGGATCTGGAGCGTGACCCAGACGTGGCCCTTCGCGGCATGCGCGATGACGTCGCTCATCAGGTCGCTGGCGTATCCCCCGCTCACCTCCCGTTCCAGGTCTCCGCCGGTACGGACCTTCAGATCGAGCGTGTCCACGATCTCAGCCAGCTTCACTCTCGTCCCCCATCAGAAAGGTGATCGTGAGTCGGGTGCCTTCACCGCGTGCCGATTCAATGGCCAGATCGTCGGAGCCGTTCCTGATGTTGTTGAGCCCAATGCCGGCACCGAATCCGAGGTCTCGCACCCACTCGGGGGCCGTCGAGAAGCCCGGCTGCAACGCTTTCTCGATATCCGGGATTCCCGGTCCCGAATCGGTCACCTCCACCGTGATGTGGTGCCTGTCGACCCGGACCCCGATCGTGCCCCCGTCCGTGAACACGATGAGGTTCATCTCCGCCTCGTATGCGGCGATGGCCACGCGCCGGACCGTGTCCGGATTCAGGCCCAAACCTTTCAGCGTGCGCTTGAGTCGGCTGGAGCTCTCGCCAGCTCGATCGAAGTTCTGGCCCTCGACTTCGTACTCGAAACAGAGCGTGGTGCCGACCGCCAGGATGTCTTCGAGCAAGCGGCTCGCCCGATGGCGGTGGACCTCCTCCTCGTGATAATCGATCTCCAGCTTCTTCAGCAGGCCGGCGACGATGTCGCCCTTGGTGATCACGCCCACCAGCTTGCCGCTCGCCCGGTCGACGACGGCGAAGCGTCCGAAGCCCGATTCGGCAAACCGGCTCACGGCGTGGACCAGGGGCTCGTCACCGAAAAGGAAGTCAACATCCGTCGTCATTCTGGCCTCGACGACGGAGTTTTCCTCGCCCACGTACAGCCATTCGATGAAGTCTTCCAGGCTGACGATCCCGACGAGCCGCTCGTCCTCCACGACCGGTGCCCCGGAGATCCGCTTCTGACGGAAGACCTCCCGCATGCTGCTCATGGGCGTGTCGCGTCGTACCGTGACGACATCCCGGGTCATGACCTGGTCGACCTTCATCTCGTAGACCAGCTCCTGGGTCTTCGTGACCCTTCGATCCTCCGCCAACCTTCTAGTCCACGCGTTCGGAGACGCCCTGGAGACCGTGCTCGTACAGACGGCCGCAGCTCTCGAACATCGGCAACGTCGTCCTGAGCAGCGGCAAGCGCTGGCTGCGCGCCAGGCTCAGGCTGTTCTCGTCCGGCTCCTTCCCGCGGACGAAGCATATCGCCACCAGGTCGGCCATTTCCGCCGTGCGCACGACCTGCTGGTTGGTCAGCCCCGTGAGGAGCAACGCGCCTGGCTTGGCGTAGGCCAGGACGTCACTCATCAGATCGGCCCCGCAGGCCATCGTGGCTTCCGTGGACAGCAGGCCGTTGCCGGTCAGGACTTCCGCGTTCAGGACTTCCTTCACTTCCTGGAGCTTCATCGTGTCGCCTGTGCCTCCCTGTCACACCTGACGCACCGCTTCGCTTCCGCCAGGGCCATTTCCGCTGTGAATCCGAGCTGCACCTCCCGGAAGTCCTGCATCCGGTCCTCCACCTCGAGCTCCGGCATGGAGGGCCGCCGCAGCCGCTCGATCTCCTCCTCGGTCAGCTCGGTGACCTCCACGTCGAGCGCCGGCCGGGTCACGCGATACTCCCGCCTGACCGGCTGGTCCTGGATGTAGAGGTGCATCATCCGGGCGGCGATCTTCCCGTGCGCCATCGCCTGCACCACCGTCGAGGGACCGGTGACCACATCGCCACCCGCGAAGATCCCCTCCATTCCCGTGTACATCGTCTCGGCGTCGACGGTGACCGTGTTCCACCGGGTAAGCGACAGTCCGTCATCGCCGTTTCCGGCACCCAGGGTCTCGACGTCCGGCTGCTGGCCGATGGCCGGAATCAGCGTGTCGATCTCGACCATGTACTCCGATCCCTCGATCGGAATCGGCCTTCGCCTGCCGCTCTGGTCCAGGTCGCCGAGCTTCATCTTCACGCACTCGATGCCTTTCACCCCCCCGTTCTCGGACAGCACTCTCACGGGCGCGGCCAGGAGCTGGAGCTCGATTCCTTCCCTGTCCAGTTCCTCGATCTCCTCCCGGGCCGCCGGCATCTCACCTCGCGTCCGCCTGTACAGGACCTTCACGTCTTTCCCGAGGCGCCGTGCCACTCTGGCGGCATCCACCGCCGCATCCCCGCCGCCGATCACCGCGACCCTGTGGCCGATCTCCACCGGTCGTCCGAGGTTGACGGCCCTCAGGAAGTCGACCGCATCGATGACCCGGGGAGAATCCTCTCCCTCGATGCCGAGCTTCAGCCCTCGATGGGCGCCGGTGGCGACGAAAACCGCCCCGTATTGCTCCTGCAGATCCGAAAGCTGGATGTCGGTGCCGATTCTGGTGTTGGTCCTGATCTCCACCCCGAGCTTCCTGATCATCTCTATGTCGTAGTCCAGGACTTCCGGCGGCAGGCGATAGTCCGGGATTCCCGTCGCGAGCATTCCCCCGGCGACGGGGAGCGATTCGAAGATCGTGACCGGGTAACCTTCCAGCGCGAGGTAGTAGGCACAGGTCAGCCCCCCGGGGCCGGCACCCACGACGGCGACCGGCTCCGGTCTCTTCGGTTTGGGCTCAGGGATCAGCTCGAGACCTTTGGCCCGCTCGTGGTCGGCCAGATACCTCTTGAGCGAGCGGATGGCGATCGGGTCTCCGCTTCCTTCACCCGAGCGGCACTTCGCCTCGCAGGGGGCCGAGCACACCCGGCCGCAGATGGAAGGCAGCGGGTTCTCCTTCCTGACTATCTCCACGGCCTCTTCAAGCCTACCCTGCGCGATCAGGCCGATATAGCAGGGCACGTCCTGCTCGAGGGGACACGTGTGCTGACAGGGCGAGGAGGCTATGCCTTTGCAGACGGCGGCCGGGCATCTCTTGTGCCTGATGTGGCTGTCGTACTCATCCCGGAAGTACTTGATCGTGCTCAGGACCGGATTGGGGGCGGTCGCACCGAGCCCGCACAGGGAGCCATCCTTTACCGCGCTGCCCAGCTCCTCGAGCAGCTCAATGTCCCCCTCGGCGCCTTCGCCGGCACAGATCCTGTCGACGATCCAGTGCATCGCGTGCACGCCTTCCCGGCACGCCGTGCACTTGCCGCACGATTCGTCGGCCAGGAACTCCAGGAAGTACCGTGCGACATCGACCATGCACGTGTTCTCGTCCATCACGATCAGACCGCCCGAGCCCATGATCGAGCCGACTTCCGCGAGCTTCTCGTAGTCGATGGGAAGGTCCAGGACAGAAGTCAGGATGCATCCGCCGGACGGGCCGCCGGTCTGTACGGCCTTGAACTTCCGGTCGTTCGCGATCCCCCCGCCGATGTCGTAGACGATCTCCTTCAGGGTGGTGCCCATCGGAACCTCGACGAGGCCCGTGTTCTTGAGGTTGCCGACCACCGAGAAGACCTTCGTTCCTTTGCTGAACTCGGTGCCGATGCTCGCGAACCAATCACCACCCCGGCGGATGATCTCCGGTACGTTGACCCACGTCTCGACGTTGTTGATGTTCGTCGGCTCGCCCCAGATTCCGGACTCCGCCGGGAATGGCGGCCTCACCGTCGGCTCGGGTGACCTGCCTTCGATGGACGCGATCAGGGACGTCTCTTCGCCGCACACGAACGCTCCAGCACCTCTGTGCATCGAGATGTCGAAGCGAAAGCCGGTACCCAGGATATCGTCACCCAGCAGACCGTATTCCCTGGCGTCCTCGATGGCCTTGATCAGCCTCTCGCGGGCCAGCGGATACTCGTACCGGATGTAGACGTGGCCTTCCGATGCGCCGATCGCCACGGCGCCGATGATCATCCCTTCGAGGACGGAGTGCGGATCGGACTCGATGATGCTGCGGTCCATGAAGGCGCCGGGGTCACCTTCGTCCGCGTTGCATACGATGTGTTTCCGTTCCCCAGCGGCCGATCTTGCCAGCTCCCATTTCCTCCCGGTGGGGAAGCCCGCACCCCCCCTTCCTCTCAGACCCGAGGTCTTCACCTCCTGTATGATCCGCTCGGGCGTCATCTCCGTGAGGGCCCTGGCCAGAGCCGAGTAGCCATCCCTGGCGATGTACTCATCGATCCGTTCGGGATCGATCATTCCGCGATTGCGGAGGGCGATCAGCCGCTGCTTGCTGAAGAAGGGAATGTCGCCCATCAGAGGTACGGCAGTCTCGGCACCGTGAGGAGTGAACATCAGCCGTTCGACGGGCCTGCCCTTGAGGAAGTGCTCCTCTACGAGGTGTGGGATGTCTTCTTCCGCCAGGAGCTGGTAGAAGATCTCATCGGGCTTGGTGACCATCACCGGGCCCTGCGCGCAGAATCCGTTGCAGCCCGTCAGCACGACCCCCACCTCGTCTTCCAGCCCCTGCTTCTGCAGCTCCTCCTGCAAGACCTCCCCGATCCGGAACGACTTGTTCGAGACGCAACCGGTCCCGGCGCACAGCATGAGGTGCACGCGATATGGTCTCATGGAAGAAAGTCCTCTACCCGGTGTGCCGTCCCGAGACGGTTCACTAACCGACCCGCTCGCTGCCGACGGCCAGCGCCCACTGCTCGACCACGACTCCGGACAGCACGTGCTCGCGGAAGATCCTCTCCGTCGCGGAGTCATCCAGATCGATGTACTTGACGGGCGCTTCTCCTCTGAGCTCCACGGTGAGCATGGGCTCCCGGCTGCACAGACCGGCACAGCCCGACGTTGTCAGGATGACATCGTCCGCTTCGCTCTCGTCCACCAGCCTCATGAGCACGCTCATGATCTTCCTCGCGCCAGCCGATATCCCGCACGTGCCCATGTGGACCGTGACCCGGGCCCGCGCATCGCCTTCGCGAAGGCTCATGGTCCTGGTCATCGTTTCTCGGATCCTCTTCAGGTCCTCCGGCGTGATCTTCGGCACGACTCGTCCTCCTTCAGGCCGCGTACTTGTCCGCGAGCACGGCCGCCTCGGCCGGAGTCAGGTTCCCGTACAGATCCTCGGCCACCGTGACCACGGGAGAGAGCCCGCAACAACCCAGACAGCGGACCGTCTCGAGGCTAAACTGTCCGTCCGGCGTGGTCTCACCCACTCGGATGCCCAGATTGCGCTCCAGCCTGTCGACGATCCTCGGAGCTCCCTTCACGTGGCAGGCGGTCCCCAGGCAGACCGTGACGATGTGCTTGCCGCGTGGCGTGAGACTGAAGGCCTTGTAAAACGTGGCGATCCGCAGGATGTGCTCGAGCGGGATACCCTTGGTCTCGGCGACCCTCAGGAGCACCTCGGGAGGCAGCCAGTTGAGCTCCGCCACGATGTCCTGGAGCACGGGCACAAGGACTTCCCGTCCGCCCTCGTACCTGTCCAGGATTGCCTCGACGGCGGCCCTTGCTTCCTCGTCGATCTCGGGCAGCGGCGGCCGGGCCGGCTCTGGCCGCAGGTAGGCCACGTTCCGTGTGAGGCAGCCCTCCGTGCACGCGGCGCAGCCCGTACAGATGTCGGGATTCACGTATCGCGCCTTCTTGCGGACACGGGCCGTGAAGTTGCCCGCCGTCCCCTCGAGCGACTCGACCTCGGAGTACGTGAGCTTCTCGATGTTGAGATGCCCGCCGCAGTCGACCATGCGTGGAGCCAGGGTGCACATGGCGCAGTCGTTCGTAGGGAAGGTCTTGTCAAGTTGTGCCATCACCCCGCCGATCGACGGGCCTTTCTCGACCAGGTAGACCTTGTAACCGGACTCGGCGAGATCGAGAGACGCCTGCATACCCCCGACGCCGGCTCCGACTACGAGAACGGCGCCCACCTTTCGGCCATTCTCTTCAGCCATCCGTTCCGCCTCCACTTGAACGCGCCGTTACACGCAGACAGCGGAGAGCAATGGCTCCGCAGCCACGAAGTGGTTGTGTATTCCGAGGCGTTCGGCCGGTATCCCGAACGCGAGCCCCATGAGCTGGGTGAAATAGAAGACAGGGAATCCGTAGCTCGCTTGGTATCGCTTCTCGATCTCCGCCTGGCGCATGTCCAGAGTCGCCTGACACAAGGGGCAAGCGACGGCGAAGGCGTTGGCTCCAACCGCCTTGGCTTCTTCGAGGAGATCGTGGGTCAACTTCAGCGCGACATCCGTCTCCGACAGCACGAGAGCGCCGCCGCAGCAGTCGGTCTTCCGGGCCCAGTCGAGCGTCTCGATGCCCGCGGCCCGCAGACACGCGTCCATGCTCATCGGGTACTCGCACTCATCGAACTGCATGGCCCTGGGCGGCCTGGTGAGCAGACAGCCGTAGTAGCACACGACTCTGAGAGCCGGCAGCTCCCGCTCGACGGCGGCCCGGATCTCGGCTCCGTTCGAGAGAATCTCGAGTGGGTGCAGGATGGTGACCGACATCGGAAGGGGACCATCGAACACCTGGCCCAGCAGCTCCGCGGTCTCCGAATCGGTCGTGTACTCGTGGTGTGCCACCTTGAGACGCGCGAAGCACGCGGCGCAGGGCGCCGTTATTTCCCCAAGGCCCTGCTCCTCCGCCAGCCGCAGGTTCTCCATCGGGAGGGCGAGCGACAGAAGTCTGGATGTGGAATGTGCCGGCGACGTGCCGCAACAGATCCATCCCGCGACCTCCTGGAGCTCGATGGCCAACTTCTCGCAGACGGCCTTCAGGGACATCTCGTATTCCGGGCCGGTCGAGTGCATACAGCATCCCGGGTAGTATCCGTACTTCATCCGGGCCTCTCTCCGCGCTGGTTCTCGATTCTCTCGACGCGCCTGAAGATCCTCCGCGTGGTACGGGCTCCCCTGAACCTGGGCACCAGCTTCAGCTTGCCTCTTCGGAGCATCCCGATTCCCAGCGAGGCGTCCTTCAGGAGTTCGCGAGTGCGTATCTTGAGCCCCAGGATCAGTCCCAGCTCGTACATTCTCCCATGGCTGCGGATGTTCCCCAGCGTCGCCTTGTGGAACGCGGTGACTCGTGGGAGGGCAGGCCGTACGCCTCTCCGGACGGCGATGATCTTCGCCGCGTCCATGACCTTGGCGACCTCGACGTCCTGCGGGCACCGGGTGGTACAGGTCTCGCATGACGCACACAGCCAGATCGTCCGGCTGTTGAGAACGAGGTCATCCAGTCCGAGGCGGATGGAGTGGATGAGCTGGACGGGCGAGTAATCCATGGCATACGAGACCGGGCAGCCGGCCCCGCACTTGCTGCACTGGTAGCACACATTCACGTTCTGCCCGCTCTCGAGAAGAACCTCCTCGGCCAGTCTCGATCGAGCCGGAACCGTCTGCTCCGCTGCGATCATCCCATCCCTCCCCGTGATGGAGAGCCCTCTCCCGCTCGGAGCCGCGCGGAGAGACACCCGCGTCGCGCCGCCGGAAGCCCGGGGTTGCGTTCAGCCGTCTGGTCAGGGGGGTGACCCGATCGTCGCTGCTTCGGGAGGAGGGGGGTCGCTCCGCACGCCTTGCTGCTCGGGTGGACGACAGACGACCACCCGGCGTTCTTCCGCAGGACGGGCCGAGGGAGGAGAGCCTGTCTGTTCGTTCATCGGAGAGGGGAATTGCACCTTTCTTCACAAGCAAGAAACGTACCGCTGCCGCGTAGCGATACGCTCCGTAATAGTATGAATAATAATGGTTTACAATCTTGCACTATTCGTAACAAAAGACTGGTGGAGACAATCGCTCCCATGGTCTGTCATTATGACCCAGGCTCAACGGCCCACGACAGTGTGATGGAAGAGAACGGCGAAGGCGGAATCGCTATCGGGAGGCTGGGACCGTCAGGACCTGGCCCGGATAGATCTGGCTACCCCGGATAGCGTTCGCCACGCGCAGATCCGTGATGCTCGTGCCATGCCGCCGGGCGATCGACCACAGCGAATCGCCTCTGCGCACCCTGTATTCCAGCTTGTCCGCTCTCGCGAAGTCGTCCGCCTCGAGGATGTTCTCCACGTACGAGGAGTACTGCTTCGGAAACAGGGCGACGTGATAGTGGGGCGGGCTTCGTTCATACGTCGCCTCCAGCACTCCGGCGCCCTCCAGGCTGAGGAGCACGCTTTCGATCCAGGAGCGGCACGCTCGCGTTCTGCTCCGCCGCAGGTCGAGGGCCATGCCCGTCGGATGAACCGACCGGGGCGACGCGTTCCTGGGTTGCCGGGTCGTCGGCCTCGTCAGGCTGGTGACGACCAGCTTCTCGCCGCACGCGGCCCGATACTGCGTGCCGAGACGCGACACGAACAGAGCGACCTCGGGTCGCGCGTAGGGATGGGAGATTCTCTTGACCACGTAATCGCGACCGCTGCGGACCCGGACCAGGTATCCGTTGTCGACGAACCATCGGGCCTGTGCGGTCGTGCGGATGTAGGTGAAATCGTGCTGGCGGGCTACGCGGTTCTGGAGATCCAGGGAGCTTCTGGACCCCTTCAGGCTCTGTGCGTCCGCGGAAGCGGTCGCGACAGCCAGGCACACGAGCGCCAGGCTGGCAGTCGCCGCTGATCGGGTTCGCCGACTCCAGATCTGGGGGGTCACACGGGCGGAATCCATGAATGTCCGTCAGGCGGGATACCTGGGGTGACAGCGCCTCCGGTCCTCAAGACAGCTCTTCATTCGATCCGGATTCCTCACCGCCCCCCGCAGCCTCCCCCGGAGCTCCCTCGCCGGTTTCGAGTCCCGCTTCCTTCTTCAGCCGCTTACGCTCGGCCTTCGCTTCCTGCTTCTTCTGTTTCTTGATCTCTCTCTGCCTCTTCTCGAATCCGTAGTTCGTTCGTCTCGCCACGCGCAGTCTCCTTTTGTCGGGTCAACGTGTGCTGTGCTCCGCGAACGGCCGACTTGGACACCGACCGACCCGTCCAGCCTACAACCTCTGGGCCGGGTTGGACAAGCTGAGACTGCCGCGTAGCCGCCCGCAACTCCTTCGGCAGTGGCCCGCAGCCTCCTGGTCGAGAACCGCGAAAACGCTCCCGGTCAGTCCTCTCGCAGGATTCTGGCGGGGTCCACCCTTGCCGCGCGCCGTGCGGGGAGGAAGCACGCCAGCACCGCAACGCTCAGCATGAGAGCCGGCACGGCGGAGAAAGTCATTGTGTCCGTCGTTCCCACCTCGTAGAGCAGGCTGGACATGTAGCGGGTCAGAAGTAGCGCGCCCCCGACGCCCACCGCCACTCCGATGCCGACCAGGCGCATGCCGCGGCCGACCACCGCTCGGGAGACGCTCCCCGGACCGCCTCCCACGGCGATGCGGATCGCGATGTCCTTGGTGTGGTGCTGAACGAAGTTGGACATCACTCCATAAACGCCGATCACCGAGAGGAGCAGGGCCACGGCCGCGAACCCGGTGACGAGGATCGTCAGGTACCTGGGAGTGTCGAGTGAGCCGTGGACCAGCGCCTCCATCGTGGCCGCGCCGGCGACGGGCAGCGACGGATCCATCTCCCGCACCACGGCCCGCACGGATGGCAGGACACTCAGGGGATCGATCGACGTTCGCACGAAGAAGAAGCCCGACCTGTCCGTGCCCAGAAGCGGCCAGTAGGGCCAATAGACCGTTCCTCCTCCGCTGTGGTCGAGGCCTGTGTACCGGGCGGAGCCTACGATTCCCACGATCCTGAAGGGAGTACATGTAGGGCAGCCTCCCTGGAGCACTCCCCGTCCGAGGGCTCTCTCGCCAGGAAAGAAGCGCTCGGCCCAGGCCTGATCCACGATGAGGACGGGTTCCGCGTCGTCCGCCAGGTCCAGGTCATCGAACACGCGGCCCTCTATCAACGGCACGCCCAGAGCGCCGAAATACTCGGGCGTAGCCGACATCCACGGCACGGACGGCTCCGTGGCGCCCGGTGGGACCGGCCGGTCCACCAGGACGAAGTTGTTCTCCATCGGATAGCGGTCAGGCGGGCGACCGTTCGAGAACCCGACGGCCGTCACTCCTGGCAGGGCCTCGATGCGCGACTGCGTCTCCTCGAGAAAGCCGAGCACGTCGGCGGCTTCCGGGTAGGCGGCGGCGGGCAGCGAGATGCCCACGGTCAGGAGGCTGTTCGGGTCGAACCCGGGATCCACACGCTGGAGCCTCGCGAGGCTTCCGATCAGAAGTCCAGCACCCACGAGGAGGGGCGCGGCCACCGCGAACTGCGCCACCACAAGCGTCCGCCTGAGACGGCGTGTGGCGACCCTGTCCGTGCCCCTGCGGCCACCCGAGCGCAGGGCCTGCTCGATGCGAGCCCGACCGCCCTGAACCGACGGAATCAGCCCGAACAGCAGAGCGCTGCCCAGCGTGATGGTCAGCAGGAACCACAGGACGGGGCCTCCGAGTCCGATCTCCTGGCTGCGAGGAACGTAGTCCCCGCCGAACCTCACGATCAGCTCTGTTCCCATCTTCGCCAGGAAAAGTCCCAGTCCGGCGCCGCCGAAAGCGAGAATCGTGCTCTCCGCCCACAGGTGCTGAAGAAGCCTCTTCCGTGACGCGCCGAGCGCGGCCCGCACGGCGAGCTCTCTCTCGCGGTGCGCCACACGGGCGAGCAGCAGATTCGCCGCGTTGACCGAGGCGATGAGCAGCACGAAGGCCACCGCTCCCAGGACCAGGACGAGCATCGATCCCACGTCGCCCACGACCTGCTCCTTGAGGTCCCTCATGCCCCACGTCGCATCGCGGTTCTGGTAGGTCTCTTCCCAGATCGGGAAGATCCTGCCGTTGATGATCCGGAGCTCTTCCTCCGCGGCGATCGGATCGGTTCCGGCCTCGAGGCGTCCGAGTGCCTGGATGAAGAACGGCCCCCGTCGTGGCGGCGGCTCCCACCGGGCAACGGTAAAGAACTCGCGGTCCACCTGCAGCGGCCCCGTGGCGCGCGGGAGGACGCCGACGACCGTATGCGGCTGCCCGTCCAGGTGAATCGTCCTTCCGATCGCGTCACCGTCGCCGTCGAGGTATCGCGTCCACAGGCGGTGGCTCAGGATGACGGAGGGCTCCGCTCCGGGCTCTCCGTCCGCTTCGGTGAAGCCGCGCCCGAGCATCGTCGATACGCCGAGGAGCGGAAGATAGGACCAGGTGACGGTTTTTCCCGTCAGTCTCTCCGCCACATCACCCCGGTTAAAGATCATCTGGACGTTGGCGTAGCCGGCTACCTGCTCGAACCGTGTCTGCTGCTCCTCGAACGCCTGGTAGTCGGCCACGGAGAACGCGTACTGGTACGGTGGAGAATCCGTGTAGATCCGGTAGAGCCGATCGGCGTCGGCATAGGGGAGCGGCTCGACCAGGACGGCGTGCACTACGGCGAAGATGGCAGTGGTAGCGCCTATTCCCAGGCCCACCGTGGCTACGATCGTGACGGTGAGCGCGGGCGTCTTCAGCAGGCTGCGCAAGGCGTGGCCCAGGTCACGCCGGAAGTCCTCGGTGAGCTCGGCCAGCCTGAGCCGCCGCTCGGTGCGCCCCGACTCCCGACGCAGAGCATGGTCCGCACGACCCTGGTCTCCGAACTCGGCCAATGCCCGGCGACGAGCCTCGGGCTCGGGCAACCCCGCATCCACGAGGTCTTCGGTCCGACGGTCCAGGTGGAAGCGGATCTCGTCGTCCACGTCCCGTGCCACGTGCTCACGAAGCGGCCTGCGAAACCTGATGATCCGTCCGATGCCGCGGAATCTCGACTCGCTCATCCCCTCATCCCCTCCTCTGCCGCCTACGCGACTTCCGCCTCGAGAACCTGGAACAGCGCCCCGACATAGCGCCGGATGTCGCCCGTCTGCCTGGTGAGCTCCTTCCGGCCGCGCGCCGTGATCCGGTAGTACTTAGCCCGCCGGTTGTTCTCCGACCGGCCCCACTGCGACTCGACCCACCCGCGTCGCTCCATGCGGTGAAGGCTCTGGTACAGGGCCGCGTCCTCGACCTCCAGGGTCCCGCCCGACTGCTGCCGTATCCAGCGGGTGACCGCGTATCCGTGCATCGGCTCACCGGACAGCGTCTTGAGGACCAGCGAATCCAGCGTCCCCTTCCACAGCTCCATGGCACCCTCTCCCGGTCGATGACCCAACTACCCCTCAGTGTCTTTCACTAAGACACTACTTGGAAATGGAAGAATGGTCAAGCGTCAAGGAGAAGGGCGTCGACGCGTTCACGGGTGGGGAGAGACGGCCGCGCGCCCGCGATCGTCGCTGCCAGAGCACCGGCTGCGCACGCACGCCGCACCGCGGTCTCGAGATCGAGTCCTTCGGCAAGGGCGGTGGCGAGCGCACCGCTGAACGCATCGCCGGCTGCCGTCGAATCGACAGGCTCGACAGGGGACGAAAGAACGAGAGTTGACCCGCCTCCGGACACGACGAGCGCGCCTGTGGGGCCGAGTGTCACCACGACGGCCGGCACCCCCCGGTGCAGGAGCTCGGCCGCGGCTGCCGCCGCGTCGTCTGCGGTCGCGAGGGATCGAGCCTCGCCCTCGTTGGGCGTCAGCACGTCGACGAGAGACAGCAAGGCGTCGGGAAGCGGACGTGCCGGGGCCGGATCCAGGATGACCCGAACGCCCGCCGCCCTTCCAATGGAAGCCGCGTGCTCGACGGTCTCGAGGGGAGTCTCGAGCTGCAGCAACAGCCCGTCAGCCGATTCGATCGCTTCCCGGGCAGCCTCGACGTCCTCCACAGACAGGCGAGCGTTCGCGCCTGGTGCCACCGCGATGGCATTCTCACCGCTTTCGTCCACGACGATGAGAGCCACACCGGAGGCGGCATCGGGATCGCGCCTGACATGGCCGACCGCGATTCCTTCTCTTCGCAGGCCGGCGATCGTGTAATCTCCGAGCTCGTCCGAACCCACCCGGGCCACGAACGTCACCTGGGCTCCGAGGCGGGCAGCGGCCACGGCCTGGTTGGCTCCCTTGCCGCCGTCTGCCTGGAAGAAGGTACCGCCAGTGACGGTCTCTCCGGGCGAGGGAATGCGTGATGCGCGCACGACCATGTCCGTGTTGGCACTCCCGACGACGACGATCCTGGCGGCCATTCGATTCACCTCCGCCGGCACGGACGGTCCCGCACCGGGTCTATCTCAGCGCTGAGTACAGGAGCTCCTTCCAGGCGGGCACGTCGATCTCCCAGCACACCTCGACGTTCGGTTCTACCTCCAGCAGTGCCGCCCAGGTGTTCGCGTTGCGCTCGTCGTCCACGACATCGAGTGCATCCACGACGGTCATGCCGCGCGTGAGGTCGCTCTCCGTCTCCACGTCCACGTAGTGGCGGGAACGCCGTGTACAGATCTCCGGCTCGATGGCGATCGCCATCGCCACGGGATCGGGGAGCGGCAACCCCGGTTCGTTCGACTGCCGCCGGGCCGCCTCGAGCGCCTTCGTGTTGCATTCGATGGCGAATGTGGCCTGCGGCGTTCCGAAACCGCGAACCACCGCCATCTCCGCCTCGGACACCGTGGAAACGCCCCGGCACAGCTCCCAGCCCACCATCTCGATCGGCAGGCCCGACCTGAGAACAATGCGTGCCGCGTCCGGATCCACCCACACGTTGTACTCGGCGGCCGGAGTGACATTGCCCACGGTACAGGCGGCGCCGCCCATTACGATGCACCTGCCGACGTTGGCCGCCAGGTCCGGCGCGGACTCCACGGCTCGCGCCACGTTCGTGAGCGGCCCCAGGGTGACGAGGATGATCCCTGGATGACGGCGAATCGTCTCGATCAGGACGTCGACGGCGTCGCCCTCGGCAGGATGCAGGTTTGGTGGAGAGTAGCCCCTGTCCCCGAGTCCGTCGCGACCGTGAAAGAACGTGGCCACCTGGAGGTCACGCCGGAGCGGCCGATCGGCTCCCCGATAAACGGGGACCTCTGTGCCCGAGAGTTCTACCGTATACAGTGCGTTACGGGTCGCCTGCTCCAGCTCCACGTTTCCGGCCACGGTGGTGATCGCGGCGACCTGCACGTCCGAATGACGTAGCGCCATGAGGAGCGCGACCGCGTCATCGGAAGCCGTGTCTGTGTCGATGATGAAGTCGCGCGGCATGGGCCCGTCCGCTGTTGCAGCAGTGTGAGGAAAGCCGCCAGCCAGGCCGGATGAGCCGGCCACGCGGTGTCAGTCACCAGGTTGCCATCGATGTCGGCCGCCGGCCAGTCTCCAGCTTAGCCATGCCCGTCCCGCTGCGGAAGGCGACAGCCAGTCGCGAGTCACGCACGTCCGTTGAGGGGATCACGCGTCTCGCAGCGCGCCATCAAAAGCGTCTCAGCTGAAACGTTTCACGAGGACGCGGCCCAGCGTAGAGCGAGCGCCCTCGAGGCGCTGGGCTGAGCTATAAGGCGGGAATCGCTCAACACACAGTCGGGCCCGAGCCATTCCCCGGCCTGTCGCCTCCACGAAACGAGTCGCGACATCTATGTTCAACGAATAATAATGTGGCCTTACGATCGGTAACCATCACCGGAAGGCGGCGACAGTTGTCTCTGCTGCGCTTCATTCAGCTCATGCCCAAGGTCGAGCTGCACGTGCACCTCGAGGGCTCCATCCGTCCCGCGACCCTCCTCGAGCTGGCCGCGAAGAACGGCGAGCCACTCCCGGCCCGAACCATTGAGGAGCTTCACGAGTGGTACGAGTTCCGAGACTTCGATCACTTCATCGAGGTCTACCTGGCGGCGGCCCGCTGCCTGAAGACGCCCGGTGACATCGAGCGGATCACCGCGGATTTCCTGGCCGGGCAGGCGGCGCAGAACGTCCTGCACAGCGAGGTCACCTACACCGCCTCCACCCAGCTCATGTCGGCGGGCATCCCGCTCGACGAACAGCTGGCGGCGATCAATGAGGCCCGCGAAGCGGCCCGGCGTGAGCACGGAGTCACCATGACCCTGACCATCGACTACCCACGCAACCTGGACCCGGCGGGATTCGTGCCGGTGGCCGAATGGGCGGCCGACAACATGGAGAAAGGAGTGACGGCGCTTGGACTGGGAGGTCCGGAGGTCGGACACCCACCCGCTCTGTTCCGCGAGGCGTTCGCCGTCGCTCGTGAGGCGGGCCTGCCCAGCGTGCCCCATGCGGGGGAGACCGAGGGTCCGGCCAGCATCTGGGGTGCCCTGCGGGAGATCGATGCCGTGCGGATTGGGCATGGTGTGCGCTGCCTGGAGGACACGGACCTGGTCCACGAGCTGCGCGAGAGACAGATCCCTCTCGAGGTGTGTCCGACCAGCAACGTGTGCCTCAAGGTCGTGCCGTCCCTGGCGGAGCATCCGCTACCCCTCCTCCTGGCCGAGGGATTGTACGTGACCATCAATTCCGACGACCCTCCGATGTTCGGCACGACGCTGACGGACGAGTACCTGGAGGTTGCTACGGAATTCGAGCTCGACCGTCCGGCCATCGAGAACCTGGTTCTCAAAGCAGCCCGGGCCACCCTGCTGGAACCCTACGCTCGCCAGGATCTCGTGGACCGGGTCGAGGATGGCTTCCAGGACCTGATGTTCCTCGGCCAGCCGTGAGACCTCCGGCGACGACGTCTCACGGCGACGATTCCTCTGTCGCTTTTCCACAGTAGAGGTGATCCCGCCCTGGGCGTTGCGCCGATCCCACATTGCCCCGGCGCCCGTTCCCCGTGATTATTCGCGACCACATCACTTCCTTTGACATGGACAGGTGGACGGATGACCAGGTCCCGCGCCCGACCCCGTGCGTACCTCGCTGCCCTCGCCCTGATCGCAGCTGCCTGCACCGTGGGTCCCGACTACGAGCCTCCCGACCTCACCGTGGAGACGGTCCCCGACCAGTGGCGGACCACGGTGGAAACGGAGATGGCCGCTGACACCACCGATCTCGAAATGTGGTGGGTCTCCTTCAATGACTCGCTCCTTACCGAGCTGATCAAGAGGTCCGAGTTCGGAAACCTGGATCTCCAGGCAGCCGTGGGGAGGGTGGCGGAGGCCCGGGCGATCCGGGGTGTAGCCAAGGGTGGCTACTGGCCCGATATCGTTCTGGGGGGTGCTTACAGTTACCAGAAGCTCAGCGAGAACGGCCTGCAGGGGGCCCAGGTCGGCCAGCCGGGGGACGGAGGCGAGGACGGTGGCAGCTCGCTGCTCTCCGATCCGTTCGACTCGTGGGTCACGGGGCTCAGCCTGAGCTGGGAGATCGACCTGTTCGGCCGCATCCGGCGCACGGTAGAGGCGGCGGACGCGCAGCTCCAGGCCTCCGTGGAGGACTATCGCGACGTGCTGGTCGCGCTCTACGCGGAGGTCGGCTCGGCCTATGTGGACGCGCGAGCGTTCCAGACGCGGCTGGACTTCGCGACCCAGAACGTGTCAGCCCAGGAAAACAGCCTCGAATTGACGCGGGACCGGTTCAACGCAGGACTCACGTCGGCCCTGGACGTGGCCCAGGCCGAGCAGAACCTGGCCCAGACGAAGTCGACGATCCCCGTACTGGAGATCGGTCTCGAAGCAGCTCTGAATCGCCTGGCCGTATTGCTCGGCGACGCGCCCGGCTCCCTGCACGACGAACTGCAGGAGCACACGGGACTGCCCGAGCCCGATGACAAGGTGGCCTACGGGATACCGGCCGACCTGCTGCGGCGCCGTCCCGACATTCGGCAGGCCGAACGCCTCCTGGCATCCCAGACCGCGCGGATCGGGATCGCCACGGCCGACCTGTACCCGACGCTTTCGCTCGGTGGAACGGTGGGACTCGAGGCCCTCGACTTCGACGACCTGGGGGACGGAGGCAGCGTCTTCTGGAGCATCGTGCCGAAGATCAGCTGGCCGATCTTTACCGGTGGAAAGATCCGGAATCGCATCCGGGCGGAGGAGGCGCGGACAGCGCAGGCCCTGGCCGCCTACGAGCAGACGGTGCTCCGGGCGCTCGAGGAAGTGCAGAACGCCCTGGTGGCATATGGCCAGGAGAAGATGAGGCGTGACCGGCTTCGCGAGGCGGTGGAAGCCTCCCAGCGGGCGGTGGACCTCGTCGAGACGCAGT
This sequence comes from Gemmatimonadota bacterium, assembly GCA_039590285.1. Taxonomy (GTDB): domain Bacteria; phylum Gemmatimonadota; class Gemmatimonadetes; order Palauibacterales; family Palauibacteraceae; genus Benthicola. The sequence goes on along the minus strand of JBDHFS010000006.1, from coordinate 8,424 downwards.
ACCTGTCGGGGCTCACGAACTTCCAGAACTTCCTGGATTCGCAGCGCTCCCTGTTCCGACAGCAGGATGAGCTGGCTGAAAGCTCCGGACAGGTGAGGAACAACCTGATCACGCTCAACCGCGCACTGGGCGGCGGCTGGTCTCCCAGCCGGGCCGAGATGACGGCCGCAGCCGCCGCCGGGGAAAGCCCGCCTGCGACCGCGGGAGGTGACCGATGAGACAAAACGAGAGGAACCTACGGATGAGCGGTTATAGAGTTCTGAGCGTCGCGCTGACGACCTCCGTTCTCCTGGCGGCCTGCGGTGGCGACGAAGTCGAGCGCCAGGCCCCGGATGTCACGGTGGCACAACCGGTCGTTCGGCCGGTGCAGCCGTACGTCGACTTCACCGGAACCACCCGCTCCGTCGAGAGCGTCGAGATCCGGGCGCGAGTGGGGGGCGTCCTCGAGCAGCAGCTCTTCCGGCCATCGGACTTCGTCCACGAGCGCGACGTCCTGTTCATCATCGAACAGGAACAATACCAGGCAGCGCGGGATGAAGCCGTTGCACTGATGCGGTCGGCGGTGGCGGACTCGGCGCTCAAGGAATCGAACCTGGAGCGCGTGCAGATCGCGATCGAGACGAATGCGGTCAGCCGCCAGGACCTGGACCGGGCGCAAGCCGAAAGGGATGCGGCCGTCGCGGCAGTTCTCGGGGCGCGGGCGAGGCTCTCGAGGGCCCAGCTCGACTACGAGTACACGACGGTGCGCTCGCCCATCGACGGACAGGTCGGCCGTCGGAGGATCGATCCCGGCAACCTCGTCGGTTACGGGGAACAGACCCTTCTCACGACGGTGAACCGGATGCAGCCCATCCACGTGTTCTTCAACGCGCCGGAGTGGGTCGTTCTGGCCATGCTCCGGCAGATGGAGGAGGCGCGACAGGAGCTGGCCGCGACGGACGAGTCGATCATGGATGCCGTCGAGGCAGCCGAGGTGCTCGACGATGCGGCCGTCCGGGCCCAGAAGGCGGTCGTCAAGGTGCTGGTGGGGACCGCGGCCGATGAGGACCGCTTCCCCTTCGATGGCTACGTCGACTTCATCGGCAACACTGTGGACCCGAGCACCGGAACGATCGAGCTGCGGGCCGTTTTCGAGAACGAGGACCGACAGCTGTTCCCCGGCCTGTTCGTGCGCGTGCGCGTCATGGCGGTAGAGGCCGACGAGCGTCTGCTTGTGGCCGAGCGGGCGATCGGTACGGACCTCGGCGGCAAGTACATGTTCCTGGTGGGCGAGGACAACGTCGTCGAGAGGCGCTACGTCCAGGTGGGCCAGCCGCAGCCGGACGGCACGATCGTGGTCGATGAAGGGGTAGAGCAGGGGGATACCTACATTTCCAACGGTCTTCTCCGAGCCAGGCCCGGCCTGCCCGTCACTCCACTGACCGAGGAGGAGATGGCGCAGCGGCAGGCTGCCATCGCGGCCCAGATGGGAGCGGCGCCAGTTGAGGACGCCGGTGAAGAAGACTCCGGAGAGGAGGAGTAGGCCATGTTCAGCCGCTTCTTCATCTACCGGCCGGTCTTCGCACTGGTCATCGCCATCGTCATCGTCATCCTGGGTACGATCTCGATCCCGACCCTTCCCGTCGAGTCGATGCCGGACATCACGCCGCCCACCGTGGAGGTCAGCACCACCTTCCCGGGAGCCAGCGCCCAAGTAGTCGAGCAGACGGTCACCACGCCGATCGAGAAGGAAGTGAACGGCGTGGAAGACATGATCTACATGCAGTCGAAGAGCACTTCGGTTGGCCAGCTGGAGCTGACGGTCTCCTTCGACATCGGGACGGATCCGGACATGGCCGCCGTGCTCACCCAGAACCGGGTGTCCATCGCCGAGCCGCTTCTGCCTGAGGAGGTGAAGCGCCAGGGGGTGAAGACGGAGAAGAAATCCACACAGATCACCCTGATGGTCAACCTCATCTCACCGGACGGCCGGTACGACGACATCTTCATCTCGAACTACGCCACCACCCAGATCAACGACGTCCTGGCCCGTGTCCCGGGCGTCGGGAAGGTGGTGGGGATGGGGGCCAAGGACTTCGGGATGCGGATCTGGCTCGATCCGGGAAAGCTGAAGGCCCGCAACCTGACGTCAGATGAAGTCATCAACGCGCTGCGCGAGCAGAACGTGCAGGTCGCGGCCGGTTCCATCGGGCAGCCGCCGAATCCGGAAGGCCTCAACTTCCAGTACACGATCAGCACACTGGGCCGCCTCGAAACCGTCCAGCAGTTCGAGAACATCATCGTCAAGACGGGCGCCGCGGAAGAGATAGTACGCGTGCGCGACGTAGCTCGGGTCGAGCTCGGCGCGCAGGACTACTCCTGGTACGTACAGCTCGACGGCTCTCCCAGCGTCGCCATCGCCGTATACCAGCTCCCCGGCTCCAATGCCCTGGGAGTGGCGGAGGGTGTGAAGCAGGCCATGGCCGAGCTGGAGCCGAACTTCCCGGAGGGCCTGGAGGCTGTCATCGCGTATGACTCCACCCTGTACATCGAGGCCTCCATCGACGAGGTGATCGAGACGCTGATCATCGCGATCCTCTTGGTGATCTTCTCGGTGTTCATCTTCCTGCAGGACTGGCGCACCACGGTCATTCCCAGCGTCACGATCCCGGTATCGCTGATCGGCACCTTCTTCGCCATGAAGCTGTTCGGGATGTCGATCAACAACCTCACCCTGTTCGGACTGGTGCTGGCCATCGGAATCGTGGTGGACGACGCCATCGTGGTCGTCGAGAACACCATGCGACTGATCGACGAAGAGGGGATGGAAACGAAGGCTGCCACCGCGAAGGCCATGGAAGAAGTCGGAGGGGCCATCGTAGCCACGACGCTCGTGTTGCTGGCGGTGTTCGTCCCGACGGCCCTCATGCCGGGTCTGACCGGGCGCCTGTACCAGCAGTTCGCGATCACGATCTCGATCGCCACGGTGTTCTCGTCGATCAACGCGCTGACGCTGAGCCCGGCCCTGGCGGGACTTCTTCTCCGCCCCTCGCCGGAGAAGCGAGGCCGGTTCTTTGCGAAGTTCAACGACTACTTCGAGATCACGACCGACAAGTACATGGGCGCCGTGAAAGGCCTGGTGCGGCGCACGGGGATCGTGCTCGTGGTGTTCGCCGGCCTTATGGTCGCGATGGTTCTGAGCTTCAACATGATCCCCGGCGGGTTCATCCCGGACGAAGACCAGGGCTACTTCTTCGTCAACGTGGAGCTCCCGGACGGAGCCTCCATGGAGCGAATCGAGGAGGTGTTGGACCGAGTCAACCTGGCCCTGGCCAATACGCCGGGTGTCCAGAACTACATCACGATCGGTGGATACTCATTCCTCAATGCGGTACAGGGGTCGAACTTCGGTGCGGCAATCGCCACGCTCGATAACTGGTCGGATCGGTCCAAGGACGAGCACGTCGAGGTCCTGATGGCGAACATGCAGCGGTACCTGTTCACCATCCAGGAAGGCAGGTCCTTCGCGTTCGGTCCGCCGCCGATCACGGGACTCGGTAACGCGACCGGGTTCTCGATGGAGCTCCAGGACCGGGGCGGCGTCGGGCTGCAGCAGCTCCAGACGTTCGCCAACGACATGGTGGCGGCGGGCACGCAGAGCCCGGTCGTGGACCGCCTGAACCAGAACTTCACGGCCAACGTGCCGCAGCTCTTCGTGGATGTGGACCGGAATCGTGTGAAGAGGTACGGAGTGCCCCTGCAGACCGTCTTCAACACGCTGTCGGCCAACCTGGGCTCGTCATACGTCAACGATTTCAACCTCTTCGGCCGAACCTGGAAGGTGCAGGTGCAGGCGGACGAGCAGTTCCGCTCGAAGGTCTCGGACATCGATCGCCTGGAGGTGAGGAACGCGGCCGGAGACATGATTCCGATGGGTACCCTGGCACAGGTGCGGGACACGGTCGGTCCGAACGTGATCACCCGGTTCAACATGTTCCCGGCAGCCACGATCACTGGTGTTCCGGCGCCCGGGCAGTCGTCCGGGCAGGCGGTGGCCGAGATGCAGCGACTGGCGGGCGCATACCTGCCGCCGCAGATGGGCTACCAGTGGTCCGGCGTGACGTACCAGCAGATCGCGGCTGGCAACCTGGCACCCATCATCTTCAGCCTGGCGATCATCTTCGTGTTTCTGTTCATGGCCGCCCAGTACGAGAGCTGGATGATTCCGCTGGCGGTGCTGATGGGCGTGCCCATGGCGATTCTAGGGGCCCTGCTCGGCACGGGGCTCAGGAGACTCGACAACAACATATACACGCAGATCGGGCTCGTGCTGCTGATCGGCCTCGCGGCCAAGACCGCGATCCTGATCGTGGAGTTCGCCAAGCAGCAGCGGGAGGAAGGGAAGGGCGTGATCGAAGCAGCTGAGACCGCGGCCCTGCTGCGGTTCCGACCGATCCTCATGACCGCGTTTTCGTTCATCCTCGGCGTGATCCCGCTGGCGATCGCGTCGGGAGCGGGCGCGGCGAGCCGCGTATCGCTCGGCACGGCCGTGTTGTTCGGAATGCTGATCGCGACGGCGAGCGGGGTGTTCCTGATCCCGGTGTTCTACGTGATCATCCAAGGACTGGTGGAACGCTCGAAACCGAAGAAGGGAACCGACTCACCTCCCGCTGTCGACGTAGCGGGAACGCCGCCGCTGGCCGACGAGCCCGCCTGAGGCGGAACGCCGTGACCGCGCGACACTTCGAAACGGCTCCGGGTCCGGCCCGGGGCCGCTTCAGGGTCTACCTGCCGCTCCGGCCGGTGTCCGCTCCCCCGCCGGCACTTCGCATTCTCCTCGTGGAGGGAACCGTTACGGGGCCGGGACACGCCCTGCCAGCAGCCTCGCCGTTTCGGTTATCATGGAATGAATGTGAGGCGATCCCCACGACCGGAGACGAGATCCATGCGGCAGTACGGCTACCTGATGGCGATGATCCTCGTGTTGACCTCCTGCGCGGGCGACGAGCCCCCCGGCGGGGACGCGGATGGAAGCGAGGACTCGGGAGCGGCGACCCGCGTAGCGGAGGAATCGGGCTCACCACTGGGAACGGTGCAGGTGGCGAACACCTGCGTCGATGAGGCTGCCATCCATCTCGAGCGAGGCCTCGCCCTGCTTCACAACATGACCTATGAGGAGTCGGAAGCGGCCTTCGCCACCGCCACGTCCGTGGACCCGCAGTGCGCCATGGGCTACTGGGGCCGCGCCATGACGATCGTCCACCCGCTGTGGTCCGATCCGCCCACCGACGCCGAGTTCGAGGAGGGAAGCGCCCTGATAGAGCAGGCGCGAGGCCTCGCCAGCTCGGACCGGGAGGGCGCGTTCATCGATGCCCTCGGCGCGTACTACGACGTCGGACGCGGCGACTCGGAGCGACCGAACCTCCAGGCTTTCGAGCTGGGCTGGAAAGCGTACCATGAGGCGTATCCGGATGACCCGGAGGGCGCGTTGCTGTACGCCCTCTCGCAGCTCGCCACGGTGGACCCCGCTGACAAGACCTTCGGCAAACAGCGGGAGGCCGGAGCTCTGGCGGAAAGGGTGCTGGCGGAGGTCCCGGATCACCCCGGGGCCCATCATTACATCATCCACGCGTACGACAACCCGGCGCTGTCCGCCCAGGCCGAGGATGTGGCTCGCAGCTACAGCGACGTCGCGCCCGATATCCCACACGCGCTGCACATGCCCACTCACACGTTCACCCGGCTGGGCCTGTGGCAGGAGTCGATCGACTGGAACCGTCGCTCGGCCGACGCGGCCCTCCAGCGACCGGTCGGAGACCAGACCTCTCTCCACTACTTCCACGCGCTCGACTACCTGGCCTACGCGTTCCTCCAGGGTGCCGAGGACGAGAAGGCGCTCGCGGTGCTGAGGGAGATGGAGGCGATCGAGCCCCCGTATCAGGCACATATCGCAAGCGCGTACACATTCGCCGCGGTGCCGGCGCGGCTGGCCCTGGAGCGCCACCGGTGGGCGGATGCCGCGGACCTGGAGCCACGGGTCCCGGCCGACTATCCGTGGGAGACGGCTGCCGCGACGGAAGCCATTACGCACTTCGCGAGGGCGCTGGGGGCCGCTCGCAGCGGGCGGTTCGAGGAGTCCCGCACCAGTCTGAACACGCTCGCTGGATTCCAAGAGGAGGTGGCCGCGGCGAGCCCGTACTGGGGGACCCAGGTCGAGGTGCAGCGCCTGTCCGCTCTCGCCTGGCTTCAGTTCGAGGAGGGCTCGCGGGAGGAAGGGCTGGCCACCATGCAGTCGGCCGCCGACCTGGAGGCGACCACCGAGAAGCATCCGGTCACGCCGGGCGAAGTGCTTCCGGCCCGCGAGCTCCTCGGCGACATGTTGATGGAGCTGGGGCAGCACGAACGGGCGCTGGCCGAGTACGAGGCCGCGCTCGATCGGAGCCCCAATCGTTTCAACAGCCTGTACGGGGCCGGACGCGCGGCCGAGCTGGACGGTCAGGAGGGGACGGCGGCGGAGTACTATCAGGCACTGATCGAGGTGACGCAGAACGCGGACACTGAGCGGGACAGGCTGCGGCACGCCAGGGATTACGCGGCTGCGAGCGGAAGCGCGGGACTGTAGGGCGAAAGAAGGTCCAGCGGCGGGGCGCCGGCGGTCCGGCGCCCCGCGTTTCTCAGTGCCCCGCCGGCGGTGATGCCATCGCCAGGTAGGCCGCGACCATGATGACCAGCAGCATGACCGTCGTCTCGATCCGGACGGTTCGCCGTAGAGCGCCGGCCCCCGCCGGTTCCTCGGCGTCTGCCGAGAGAGCCGGCATGATCCGGAACCGGTGATACGCTCCGAACCCGATGAGGGTCGCCAGGCCCGCCCACTTCACGATGATGATCCTGCCGTATGCCGTTCCCGTATAAGCGGAGAGGTCTCCCACGAACAGGAAAGACTGAAGCACGCCCGAGCCGAAGATCAGGATGACCGCCAGCAACGCAGCCGCGGACACGGCCCCCGCGACGGCCTCGAAGCGCCATGCGTCGGACCCATCCGACGGAGCGTCCGGCGCGAGCACGAGCAGAAGCAGGCCTCCGAGCCAGATCGCGACGGCTCCCAGATGGATCGCGTTGGCGGGCAGGGCGGTCAAGGGTGAGATCGCGGCCGGGTGGCCTGCCGCGGCCCCTGCCAGAAGCGCGGCGAGCGAGAGGACAGCGGCCAGGCGGCCCCGCCGTGGGAGAGCGACCAGTGCCGCCAGGATCAACAGGACTCGAGCAGCCCCTACGAGGCCCGTGCGCGATCCCAGCGCAGCCAACACGCCAGCCATTCCCGTGCCCGGCGGGCGAACCGAGAACAGCCACAGGTCGAGACCCATACCGAGCAGCAGAAACGCTCCCCAGCCCAGCCAGGTCGTAGACCTTCGGACGGGGGGTTCCAACAGCAGCGGCGACGCGCCCGCGTACCACAGAAGACCCGCGAAACCGATCAGGCAGGCGAGACCGAGCCCGGCGAGTAGCGCCATTCCGAGGGGTGGCGGTGGGTCCCCATCGTCAGCCTGTCGTACCGCGTCTCCCCCCGACTGAGCATCCGGAGTGGCGTCCGGCGCCTCATCGGGAGCGGCGGCCACCGCGTCCCTCTGTCCATCGGCCTCGTCACCGTCGTATACAGCGTCGCCCGCTGCAACGAATCGGAACTGGCCGTCGACCGGGTGTCCGTCGCTGGAGACCGTGCGCCAGCGAACCAGATGCTCACCGCTCTCCAGCCGGGGTGTCGCGGCGACGAGAATGCTTTCGTCCTGCGCGTGGATCGTCACCGCGAGTTGAGCGGAGTCGTCCGAGGGATACACCACGGAGATGGCGCTCAGCGCATCGTTCACGGGACCGCTGAACCGGAGCTCGAAGCGCTCCGGAGCTTTCTCGATCACCGCATCGGCGGCCGGCACAGAAGAGAGGAGGCGGATATGCCATAGCGCCGCGCCGGGGGCGGCGGCCGTCGTCATGGAGGCGGCGACGAGCGCGGCGAGCGCCGCTGCTCCGGGCACGGCCGCGCGAAGCCAACGTACTATCGAGGCCGACATAGGCGTTCCATCGAATGATCGCATTGGTCCCGAACCGGGCGGTGAATGCTACCCGTACGGCACGGAACCGGCAATCTCGGCCGGCTGTTGGACTGGAACGATGGGCGGCGGCCTGGTTAGATAGGACGGCTGCGAGGCTGGCTGCCGCCTGCCGGCCCCCGAAGTTGTCCCCGAAGCGACGCGAACTGGAGGTATCGAAGTGATGTCAGGTAGTCGAATACATGCAGGAGCGTGCTTGGCCGCGGCCGTGCTCGTCTTTGCCGGATGCAGCGGTTCGGGCGACGACGATGATTCGGTGGCCGAGCCGACGATCGAGCTGGCTTTCGCGCCTGGCACCGTCACGTTCGGCGAGGACCGGACGTCCGCCGTCGATATCACGAAC
>JBDHFS010000005.1:0-27463 GCA_039590285.1 Gemmatimonadota bacterium | reverse complement strand
GCCCCCAGGGACGCCCCCAGACCAACACTCATGAGGAGAAACGACAGGAATGCGCGCATCGCGATCATCTCCCTTCCGCGAGGGGGGAAGGTACTGGATCGGAGGGACCGCTGGCTGCGAGTACGTCCGCCGCAGTCTGCCCCGACCGCGTGGCCTCGGCGGCGACCTCGACCGCCTCGAAGATCTTGGTGTAGCCGGTGCATCGGCACAGATTGCCGGACAGGGCGTGTGCGATCTCCTCGCGCGTCGGCGACTCCACTTCGGACAGCAGCTGAGACGCGCTGCACAGCATTCCCGGGGTACAGAATCCGCACTGTGCGGCACCCGTCAGGTCGAACGCGTCCTGCAGTGGGCTCGGTCGCGACCCGTCGGCCAGTCCCTCCACGGTCACCACGGACCGATCCGCGGCTTCCTGTACCGGCAGCAGACACGACAGCACGGCCTCCCCGTCCAACAGGACCGTGCAGGCGCCGCAGTCTCCCTTGTCACAGCCCTGTTTGCTGCCCGTCAGGCCGAGGACGTATCGGAGCGTCTCGAGAAGCGTATAGTGCGAGGGCACACCTGACTCGACGATGTCTCCGTTCAGTCTGAAGCCTACGATTTCGTGCATGTTATCGACTGCGCGCTCGCCCGGTGAAGGTGCATCGGTCAGGTCACGAGGTTAGAGTGTTCCGCCTCGATGGGTCAAGCTGGCCTGTGGCGAGAACGGGAGGATCAGGTGGCGACGGCAGGACGACGGATGAACCGGCACATGACAGCGGCGACCACGATCGTGATGGTCGGCCTTACCGCGCTCGCGACCCCGGCCGCGGGCGAGGCCCAGGAGCGATTGGCCGTCGATCGATGGCTGCTCTCGTCCGCATTCCCCGCGGACACGCTGGGCGATCCGCTGGAAACGGACTACCTGAGCGCTCTTGGCGAGCCTGCCGTTCTCCCCGACCGGGGCAGTACGGTGTCGGGCGCGGAATGGAGTCTCGTGCGGGAGGACTCGGCGTTCGTGTTTCTGCTTCCGACCGTGCTGGAATTGGACCCGATCTCGGAGCCGGGTGCGGAACCGTCAGAGGGGCGGGAAGAAGGGCAGGCCGAGGACCTGGAGGAGAAGTCGGAGGCTCCGGCGAACGATCTGGATCGCACCGTCGTAGCGTACGCGCACGCCTACATCCGCTCTTCCGGGGATCGGACCCTCAGGCTGGGGTGGGGTGGCCTCGATTGCACCCGCGTGAGGGTATGGCTGAACGGACGCCCGGTGGACGACCTCGGACGGCCAGAGTTGCTGAGCGGTCTGGAGCGGGTACCGGAAGCGAGATCCGCCCTGATCCGCGTCGGCCACGGATACAACACGCTACTCGTGAAAGCCGCGTCCGGGGACTGCCCGTTCGGTCTCGTCGCCTGGCTCGAAGCGCCGACCGCGGGAGACCTGGACGGCGTGCGAGTCCAGGCATCACGTCCGTACGGCGACACGCGAACGGGCCCCGAGCCCTGGGTGACTGCCGAACTCGACGCCGGCCCGGAGGCGATCCTGGCCTGGCAGGGAGACGAAATGTTCGGTGCCGCCTCCATTCGCCTCGCCGCATTCGCCGTTACCCCGATTGAAAGCGCAGAGGTGAAAGCAAGGGTGGGGGGACGCGAGATCGAGCGGGACGTCGAGTGGCTGACTCCAGCGGCGCCACGGCAGGTTCTGGTGCCCTTCGAGTTCCGTTTCCTCAGACGGGCACTGGTCGGGGATGAGGGCCTGCAGCTGCAGCTAAAGTGGCAGGGCAGAGAGTCCCGGGACGTTCTCACGATGCGGGCACAGCCGTTGCTGATGGCCTTCCATTCCCCGATCCGGCTCCTGGGGTGGTCGGGACCGGATGCCCGAGAAGAGATCACAGGGATCCGCGAGGGGGCGGCCGACGGAGAGTCGGTGGAAGAAGTCCATCCGCTGGCCCACCTGATCCGCCTGCCGGACGAGCCGGGTCAAACGCTGGTCGGCGAGTGGAAGATCCCCGGATGGTTGTCGGGGTTCACGTTGCGTCTGGACACCGAAGGCGCGCCGGGATCGTACCGACTCGACTCCGTGCCCGCAGATGGGGATGAGATCCTTTTGTGCCGCGAGTGCCGGAGGGGTGAGACGATCCAGGTCGTCGTGGAAACGGGCAGCGGCTGGACCCGCTTCCCCGGGGTCGTCATCGTCGACGCCGCGCCTCCGCCGTCGAGCGACGATGCAACGGCTGTCGAGTGGCTGGAGTTGATCGACGAAAAGGGAAGTCGGGGGTACCGCGAACGGGCCGCCGAAGTGCCCCGTGATTGACCATCGAGCCGGAGGCTGGCAGGGTGGCTGAAGCGGCAGCAAGAATGCGTCTGCTGGGGCACGGCGTGGTGTTCGCCGCGCTCATCTCGTTCGCGGGCTGTTCGGACGGGGTCGCTGGCTCGGACAACGGCACGACCCTCGCGGAGTGTGATTCCCCCGAGCGTCTGGCCGATCTCCCGGCCGAGCTCGCCGAGGCCTCCGGAATCGCCCGCGACCCGCGGCGGCCGGACCTGTTCTGGATTCACAACGACAGCGACAACGACCCCGTGCTGTTCGGCGTCGACACCGCCGGGAGCGTGCAGGCGTCCGCGACGGTCGTGAGTGCCAGTGTCCGGGATCCCGAGGACCTGGCGGTCGCCCGATGTGACGAGAGCTGGTGCCTCTTCTACGGAGACATCGGGGACAACGGGGCCGTGCGACAGGACCTCTTCGTGCACCGACTGCCGCTGCCGACGGTCCCCGCCGAGGGCGCCGGCCCCGCTCCCGTCGAGGTCGTGACTCCGTTGGCCACGTACCGGGTTCGCTATCCGGAAGGACCCCGCGACGCTGAGGCGCTCGTGATCGACGCCGACCGGGGTGAGCTGCTCATCATCACCAAGGGACGCGAGGAGGTGATCGAGATGTATGCCGCGGATCTCGCGACCCTGGAGTCCGTGGACGGTCCCGTCGCCCTGACGCGGATCGGCCGTCTCGCGGTCACCGTCGAAACCAGCAGCCAGTTCGTCACCGCCGCCGACGTGTCGCCCGATGGAAGCCGGCTTGCCGTGCGGGCCTACGCGACCCTGTACCTGTTCGATTGGTCTGGCACGGCCGCGTTCGACACGCTGACCGCGCCCTTCGCGGTGTCGCTCGCGCCAGCACTGGAGCCCCAGGGTGAGGGCATCGCGTTCGATGGGAGCGGAGAACGACTGTATCTGGCGAGCGAGGGACGGGAAGGCCGTCCTCCACAGCTCAGTCGGCTCGCCTGTCGTCTGTAGTCGGATCGGCCTCAGGCGGCCGTCCGGGCGGCGGCGCATCGAGCGCCGGCGCCTCTGAGGAGCCGGTATCCTCCGTCTCCGTTCCGAACATGGGAAGCTGCTCGGCTGGATCGGTTGCGCCCCCATCCGCCGGGATCGCGTCGTCCGGACCGGGAGTCGGCCCGACTCCCGGTTCGCCCCCCGCCTCGCCGGTGACCTGTGGGTCGGTGGTCGCGGGAGCCGGAGGAGCTGCCGTCTTGTCTGTGGCGGAGCTGCCGGTCGATGACGCGTTCGGGTCCCACCACTTCCCCGGGCCGCCGGATCGCAGATCCTTCATAATGTCCCGCCCGGGGATGGACGACCGGGGATCCGCATCCTCGAGCTCTCGCTGGATCTGGTTCAGGCTGCGGCGGAATTCTCGCATGGCGTGGCCCATGGAGCGGGCGATCTCTGGAAACCGCCGTGGACCGAAGAACACGAGGACGATGATGAATATCACGACGAGCTCGGATATGCCGAGCGAGCCGATTCCCATGGTCTAACCCACCCGGCTCAGTGGGAGTGGGAGAGGAGGCGCAGGACCTCCTCGCCATAGAACATGCGGATGTACCGGACCTGGATGGGTGTGACCCTGCGGACGGCCCAGATAAGCTCGACATCGTTCGGTTCGCCGGGAGTGGAACGCAGACGCATTCCACACTCGCCGGGCAGTCGATTACCCTTTCGGAGATTGCACCGGCTGCACGCGGTGACCACGTTCGTCCAGTGGTTGTCGCCGCCGCGGGACATCGGAACGACATGGTCCCGGGTCAGAGACTCCCGATACCCGAGATCGCGCCGGTGACGGCCGCAGTACTGGCAGCTGTATCCATCCCGGGCGAAGAGGAACGTGTTGGTTACCTGTCGACGGAAGCGTCGAGGCACGTGCACGTAGCGAACGAGACGGATCACCACGGGCGCCGGATAGCGAGCGGTCTCGGATCGGAAGGGCCGATCCTCGTCCACTTCCAGGGCTTCCGCCTTCCGGTCGATCACGAGGCGGAGGGCCCGGCGTACCGGGATTATGGTCAGCGGCTCGAAGGACGCGTTTAGTGCGAGACAACCCATCGTGTTGAGGTTACCTCCTCTCCTGCCGCGGCAGTTTAGGCGTGCCCGGCGCGGGGCGTCAAGTTTTGGGAGGTCCCGGTGACGGGCTCGTTACCGGGCTCCCGAGCGGTCAAACCGCAAGCATCGGAAACGGCCGACGGACCGGAAGCGTTCTGCCACGTCGCGCTCGCTCGTCCCGTCCTGCAGACGTTCGTGTATCGCATTCCGCCCGATCTCGTCGCGAGCGTGCTACCGGGCTCACGCGTTCGCGTCCCGTTCGGGAGCCGAAGAGAGACCGGAATCGTACACTCCCTCTCGACGGCCGCGCCGCGCCGCGCCGCCAGAGACGTGGCGGAAGTCATGGACGGGGAACCGCTGCTCTCGCCGGCCCTGCGCGAGCTCTGCACGTGGATCTCAGACTACTATGCCGCTCCGCCGGGCCTGGTCTACCGCACCGCGCTGCCACCCGGACTGCTGGGCGAGCGACTGCCGGACGGCTCAGCCGAGCTGCACCGGCTCGTGCTGCGGATCATGGGCGAGCCACCCACGCTCCTGGAGAGGGATGCCGCCTTCGGGAGGGCGCACCGCCAGCGGGAGGCATACGAGACGCTGGAGGCGATCGGCGGCTCGGCGCCTCTTGCCCACCTCGAGAGCCACTACGGATACGGGCGCGGAGTACTCCAGGGCCTGGTGAAGAGGGGGATGGCCGTCGTAGTCAGCGAGGCTGTCGCCCGTGACCCGTTCGCCGGCGAAGGCTTGGACGTTGAGCTTCCCGAGACTCTGACGGGGGCGCAGAGCGAGGTGCTCGACGGTCTCCGAAGGCTCAGAGACCGGCGGGAACCGGGTGTCGCTCTGCTACGCGGAGTCACCGGATCCGGAAAGACTGTCGTGTACCTCAGGTTGATTCAGACGGTCCTGGACCAGGGCCGCGGCGCGATCGTTCTCGTCCCCGAGATCGCTCTCACTCCGCAGACCGTGCAGCGGTTTCGCGCAGCCTTCGGTGACGACGTCGCCGTCCTGCATTCGGCCCTTTCGACCGGAGAGCGGCACGACGCATGGCGAGCGCTGAGGGACGGAACCCGCCGCGTGGTGATCGGAACCCGCTCCGCCATCTTCGCTCCCGTCCCGAGCCCGGGCGTGATCATACTCGACGAGGAGCACGACGGCTCGTACAAGCAATCGGACACGCCCCGATATCACGCGCGCGCCGTTGCCGCCATGCGGGCACGCCTGGAGGGAGCGCTTCTCCTGCTGGGGTCGGCCACGCCCTCGCTCGAGAGCTGGCACAACGCGGCAGGCGGCCGATACGCCCTGTTCGAGCTGCCGGAGCGAGCGACACCGCATCCGCTCCCATCGGTCGAAGTCATCGATCTCAGGGAGGTGCGGGCCAGGGCTAACGAGACGGGCGAAGCCGCGGAAACCATCGTCACCCCGCGACTCCGCGCTGCCCTGGAACGACGATTGGAGCGCGGTGAGCAGAGTATCCTGCTCCTCAACCGCCGGGGATACTCCACCTATCTCCAGTGTCCGTCGTGTGGCCAGGTGTGGAGCTGTCCGTCATGTAACGTGTCCCTGACGTTTCACAGGGCGAGAGCGCGCCTGGTGTGTCATCACTGCAGCCACGACGAAGCGGTACCCGGACTGTGCGGAGAGTGCGGAGAAGAGGAGCTCACCTTCACCGGCGTAGGAACGGAACACGTCGAGCGCCGTGTCGGTGAGATCCTGCCTTCCGCGCGCATCCTGCGCATGGACGTGGACACCACGGGCGGGAAGGGCGCGCACGCCAGGCTGTTGGAGCGGGTACGCCGGGGTGAGGTCGACATCCTGCTCGGCACCCAGATGATAGCCAAGGGCCTCGATTTTCCGGCGGTAACTCTCGTCGGTGTCATCAATGCGGACGTGGGACTCAACCTGCCCGACTTCAGGGCGGGCGAGAGAACGTTCCAGCTGCTCGCCCAGGTAGCGGGAAGGGCCGGGCGCGGCGGGGAGCCTGGCGAAGTGCTGGTGCAGACGGCGCGCCCACATCACCCTGTTCTCCGTGCGGCGGTCGGGCACGACTATGGCGCGTTCGCGCAGGACGAGCTGGCGGACAGACTCGAGCCCGGCTATCCGCCGCACGTCCGCCTCTCCAACCTCCTCGTCACGGGGCCCGCGGAGGAGCGGGTTGCAGAGGCGGCCGAAGAGGTCGCCATCGTAGCCCGAGAGCTCGTCGCGAGACACTCTCTCGAAACCACTCTCATCGTCGGCCCGGCACCCTGTCCGATTGACCGGATCCGTGGCCGCTGGCGCTGGCACTTCCTCATCAAGAGCGCCCGGGCACGGGAGATGGGACGACTCATCCGGTACCTGGCCCGGCATCACGCGCAGCCGGCCGCTGGCCTGCGGCTCGAGATCGACCGCGACCCGGAGAGCCTTCTCTAGGGAGGGAGCCGTCTACGATCGGGGTCGAATGTCGACTGTACAGCGTTGCGCGTCACTCGACGCTGTACACCGAGAGACATGTCTGCTGAATAGAGACCCTATTCAAACAGCGGAAACCGCACGATTAAAGAGTCGGGCGGTGGTCGTACCGGCAGCGTATCCGTGGATGTCCGACCGACCAGGCGGCTGGTCAGGAATACGGCGGTTACCTGCCCCCCTCCCTCGTCGATGGCCGTGAGGACCCGATTCGGCGGGAGAAGACGGCCGGTGCTGGAGCGGCGCGGAGGACCCATCTCGACGACCGGGGCCCGAATCGCCCAGCTCCTGACTATCCAGGCGCCGGACGGAAGGCGCGCGAAGTCCACGTGACCGCCCAGGCGCTCCGTTTCCACCCTCAGATTCAGGTTCTCGTAGCGGAAGTCCAGGCTTCTGAGCTCGGAGTTCCTCGCGTCCAGCCATAGCGTGCCCGAGATGTCGGCCAGTCGGACGTCGTCCAGCGGCTGGAACACCAGGCCCAGCTTGCCGTCAGCCTCGGTCGCCGCCAGGCGGAAGCAATGGCGGCGCCGGAAGTCGGTGGATAGCATCACCTCCGCGTCGGGCCCGTAGAAGCGCTGTGATCCGGCGACCGTCTGCACGAAGCCGCCGAGGGCCAGGTCCCGTGCCGGAATGGATCGGAACGGGTGGCGACCGAAGTATCTGACTTCCTCGTACTCCACCTCGCTGGTCGGATTGGCCTCGGCGTCGAGAGTGCGCTGAAAGTGAACCGCATCGAATCGGTAGTACGGTTGCTGGCCGGTCCACACGATCGCCGCAAGAGCCTTGCGGGCCTCCTCCCACACCCGGTCGATGGCCAGACTTTCCTCTCGCAGCATCTCGCACCGACTGTCCGTGGTCTGCACATCCAGACCCGACAGGCCCACCGGCTCCACGGCCACCGCCATCCGAAACGTGATCGATTGTCCGGCACCGACATCGAGGGGCTCGGAGAAGGTGCTGGCATAGCCTATCCTGTCCGCCCTGAGGCGGTACACGCCGGGACGGGGAGCATTGAGCAGCCACGTGCCCGCCGGACCCGTGAGCGCGGTCGACGTCTCCACACCGGTGGAGTCTTCGAGGATGATGAACGCCCCGGCGACAGGGTCACCCGTTCCCTCCTCGACGAGAGTGCCGCGCACGGTCTGCGCTTCTCCAGCCGCCGGCCACGCGGTCAGTACGAGCAAGAAAACCGCAATGCGGCGCGCGGGAAGCACCTCAGACTCTCTCCACTCCAAGGCCCGGCCGGTCGCCCAGCCGAATCTTCGGTCCCTCCAGGCCCGGGCCCGTGAACGGATCGGAGCTCAGGAGTGCGGCGCCGTCGAGATCCGCGTAATCCAGGAGGGGTGAGAGGTGGGCGGCGGGAGCGATCCCGAGAGTCGTTTCGAGCATGCAGCCCATCATGACGCTGAGTCCGCAGGCGCGGGCCGTGTGGATCATTCGGAGGCCCTCGCGGGGCCCACCGCACTTGGAGAGCTTGATGTTGATCCCGTCGGCCAGTCCCACCAACCCGGGAATGTCGCTGCTGTCTATGCATGATTCGTCGACGATTACCGGAAGCGCCGCCCGCCCGTGAAGGAATCGGTATCCGTCCCTGTCCGCCGGCGAGAGAGGCTGTTCGACGAACTCTACTCCGTGTTCCGCCAGCATCGCGATCTTCTCCACCGCTTCGTCGGCCTCCCACGCCGCGTTCGCGTCGACGCGGAGTATTCGGTCACCCGCCGCGTCTCGTATGACCCGCAGGATTTCCTCGTCCCGGTCCGTGCCCAACTTCACCTTGAGGATCGGGTACGCGTCCGCTTCCTGCACCTTCTGTCGGAGGATCTCGGGCTCATCGAGTCCGATCGTGAACGAGCTGGGCGGGGCTTCGGCAGGCTCGAGTCCCCACATCTTCCACAACGGAAGTCCCGCACGCTTACCGACCAGGTCGTGAAGGGCAGCGCTGACCGCTGCGTGCGCGGAGCCGTTGTGCTCGACCGTGGCTCGCAGAGAGCGCTCCAATCGCTCGAGGCCGTCCGGGTCCGGCGCCGCCTCGACGAGCGGCCGCATCCTGTCGAGCGCGGCGACGACGGTGTCGGCGCTCTCCCGGTAATAGGAGTTGGGGTCGGCCTCTCCCCACCCCTCAATCTCATCGCACTCGATGCGCACCCACACGCGTTCCGCACCCGCCTCGTGTCCAGTGGTGCGGGCGATCTTGAAAGGATGCGTCGGCTGTATCTTGAATCGTTCCCAGGTGATCTTCATGTTTCCTCGCGGGTTGCTTCTCGGGGGCCGATCGTAGATTCCACCAGGGCCGTCAGGTGAGCCGTCACGCAGCGTCCGAGCTCAGGCGGGTCGTAGCCCCCCTCCATGACCGACACGACGCGGCCGGACGCCGAGTCCCGGGTCCGGTCGACTACCTCACGTGTGAGCAGCGCGAAGTGCTGCGGCTCGAGCGTGAAGCCTCCGATCGGGTCGTCCCTGGCGGCATCGAATCCGGCCGAGATCAGCACGAGCTGTGGCTGGAAGCTCGCCGCTTCGTCCAGAGCGGAGAGAAAGGACTCCACATACAGCTCCGGCGGTCTACCGGGCGGAAGCGGAACGTTCAGCGTTGTTCCGGCGCCGGCGCCCTTGCCTCGCTCGTCGGCTGCCCCCGTACCCGGGTACAGGGGATGCTGGTGCATGGACAGATAGAACACGTCGGCATCCTCGTAGAAGATGTCCTGTGTTCCGTTGCCGTGGTGGACGTCCCAATCCACGACCAGCACTCGCTGCGCGAGTTCCTCCTCGATCGCGGCGCGCGCGCCCACGGCCACGTTGTTGAACAGGCAGAAGCCCATCGCCCGGTCTCTGGTGGCGTGGTGGCCCGGTGGGCGCACCGGGCAGAAGGCAGCCGGGCCCTGTGCCGCGCTCACCCAGCGGACGGCGTCCACGGCGGCCCCACTCGCCGCCAGCGCCGCGTCCCAGGACCGTCCACACACCACGGTATCCGGGTCGAGCCGCAGGATCGCCTCCCGCTCCGCGGCCGTGAGACAGGCCTGCCGTATGTGCCGGACGTGCTCTGCGGAGTGGGCACGCTCCAGGAGATCTTCGGTGGCGTGCGTGGCGCCGATCGGAGCGATGACATCGTTGAGCTCGGGCAGCGACTTCGCCAGGGCAGACATGACCGCGCGCAGGCGGCCCTGGTGCTCCGGGTGGCCCCAGCCGGTGTCGTGGTGGCTGCAGTCTTCGTGGGCGAACAGGGCGACGCGACTCATGGTCCGGTTGATCGTCTCGGGGAAGGGTTCGTAGCTTCCGGACATGACAATCTACACCGCGAGGGTTCAGGGTCTACCGATCCGAAGGCGGGCATGGAGGGTGGCGCTCTGCTTCGGCATCACCATGAGCGCCGGCGCGTGCGACGTCGAGTGGGGCGGAGCGAGCTTCCAGCTGGATCATAGGACTCCTCCCGAAGAAGTTGCCCAGGCGCAGCCGGAAGTGGAGGTCGAGGTCCCGCTCCCCACGGAGCCACTGCTCTGGGTAGTCGTGGCAGCGGGACCATCCGACGCGGCGGTCCGGGCCATGCCCGTGGCGCGGATGGTGGATGGCATCCCGGCGCCGCTCGATTATCCCACCCCCGTGCCAGACGGCTACCGGGCCCGGTTCGACTCGGCGTTCGCGGCGACCGGCATGGAGATGGCCCTTGGAGCCAGCGGATCCAGGATCGGGTCCGTTGTGCTCGCCGGCCCCCGGCGGATAGTGGACGCGGGATGCGCGTCCGCGGTCCCCGTCCGGGTCCTTCTTCCGCCCGGGACGACGCTTCCCCCCGTGACCTTCGCCGCCACCCCCGACCTGATGGCGGGCGAGGTCGGGGTGCCCGACGAAGCCGTGATCGACGTTCGCATTCGCACATTCGGGCCGATTCTGACGGAGCAACTCCTTCGACTGGGTGGAGAGGACCAGCCGTTCCTGGCGCTGCGCGCCGCTCTGGCCGCTGTGCCCTGGCCGGGGGACGAGTGGCCGGCGATGGCCGCCACTTATCTGATCAACGATAACCTGACCACCGAGCCGGCCGGCGGCGAGGCGGTCTCCCTGTTCTTTCTCGCTCGCTTCGAGGCGCCCACGGGTTACGTGGCCGACTGGTACGAGATGCGGACCTACAGCGGAACGGAGCGCGAGGCCTTCACGTGGCTGGAAGCGATTCCCGGACCGGTCGGGCGGATCGATTTCGCCATCCGCCTCGACGGCCTGTCACGCCGACTCGTGGCGAGCGTGGACCGTGGAGACAACCGGGGGATCGACTGGACGGAGGGGGCCCGCTGCCCGTCTCTCGAATTGCTGGGGACGCCCGGAGGCTGACACCCGGAGGCTGACCGCCCCGGCTCAGGCGGCGGCGAACGTTCCCAGAGCTTTGCCGAACTCGCTGCTGCGGATCTCCTGAAGAGCCCTGTCTCTCAGCTGCCGGACTCGCTCCCGGGTCACTCCCAGCAGCTGCCCGATCTGCTCCAGGGTGTGCTCGGACTCGCCCTGTAGACCGTAGTACAGGCGCAGCACGCGAGCGTCCCTCGGCCGAATGCTCTGAAGCGCCAGGGCGACGTGTTCCTTGAGGAGGTTCCTGTCGACCGCTTCCTCGACATCCGACTCGTCCACCAGGAAGCGCTCCATGAGCTGGCTGTCCTCTCCGTCGCCCACGGGGGCGTCGAGCCTGACCTCCGCCACGTTGAGCGCCAGCAGCATCTCTACCGTCGACTCGTCGAGCTCGGCGGGGCCGGCAATCTCGCCTGCCGAGGGGTCACGTCCCAGGCTTTGCTTCAGCTCTTCGCTGACGCGAAGGACGCGAGCCAGCTCCGTGGCCCGGTTCAGGGGAAGGCGAACCGATCGGCTCTGCCTGGCCAGGGCGGCGAGGATGGCCTGACGGATCCACCACACGGCGTAGCTGATGAACTTTACGCCCTGGTCGGGATCGAACTTCCGGGCCGCGGTGACCAGCCCGACGTTTCCTTCCTGGACCAGGTCCCCGAACGGAAGCCCCCGGTTCTGGTAGCGCTTGGCCACCGAAACGACGAAGCGGAGGTTGGCGCGAGCCAGGGTCGCGAGAGCTTCCGGATCACCCGCGCGGGCGCGCCGGGCGACCGTGTCCTCTTCCTTGGCCGTGAGAAGGGAATAGCGACTCAGGTCTTCCAGATACAGGTCGACCATGCTCGCCGACTCGGGAGACACCACCTTCCCGTGGTACCGTCCGTTTTGCGCCATGAACATCCTTGAAGTCGTTGCAGCCGCGGGAAACAAAGAGGATTGATTCTAAGAACTCCGCCACGAAGCGTCAAACCGGGGTGCCGGGTTATCCGCCGCGGGAGGACCGGGCCAGCCCCCGCGCGGACCGCCTGCCCGGAAGCCAAGTGTGCGCTGTGGCTATAGCTTGTCCGTGGAGCTTTGCTGGAGTAGATAGGTGGATGCGCCGACCGGGGATGAATCGCCGGCCGGCGCGAATTCACGAATCGAGAGCTGAATGGGGCGTTTCATGTGGACGTGCGCCGCGCTCACGGATGTGGGGCGAGTGCGACGCGATAACGAAGACTCCGTGTACTGCTCGGCCGAGTCGGGTGTGTTCGTCGTGGCCGACGGTATGGGCGGTCACGCGGCCGGTGAGGTAGCGAGCGCGATCGCTTCGGAGTGGATCGCGGATCGTCTGTGCGGCGTGTGCCTCACGATGGAGCTAGAGCAGCTCGAAGACCGGTTCCGCACCGCCTTCGTGGAGGCGGGACGCGAGATCCTCCGGCAGGCCGCGGAGAACACGGGTCGCCTCGGCATGGGCACTACGGCCACCGTGCTCCTGCTCCAACCCGAGGGCGTGTACATCATCGGCCACATCGGCGACAGTCGGGCGTACATCCTGCGCGACGACATTATCAGCCAGATCACACGCGACCACTCGTGGGTACAGGAGCAGGTCGATCGCGGCATGATCACGCCGGAGCAGGCCAAGAACCATCCGCAGTCCAACATCATCACCCGCGCGCTGGGTACGGAACCCTATCCGACTCCCGATCTGTACTCGGGGAATCTCCGCGACGGCGACGTGTTCCTTCTGGCTTCGGACGGCCTGACGGACATGCTGTCGGAGGAGCGCATCCTCGCGATCCTGACCGACCAGCCCAACCCGGAGCGCTGCGTGGCGCGACTCGTCCGCGAGGCCAACCTGGCCGGAGGGCTGGACAACGTCACCGCGCTCGTCACACGAGTTTCCGCCACAGGCTGAGCCTACCCTGCGTACAGGGGTGTCTCCAGCTCCAGCCGGGCCTCCACATCGGATTCGTCCCGGGAAAGCAGGTCCAGCAGGGGCCCCGGGTCGCGGCGCTCGGAGGGTTCCAACAGGAAGACTCTCAGGACCCGGGTCGTGTGGTGAAGTGAGCGCCCGAGGCGAGGAAGATCGATGAGTCCGGCCTCGCCCTCCGAAGTCAGTCGGATCACCTCACCGCGTCGCCGCACCAGGAGCAGCCTCAGGTCGAGCATCGTCGGGTTCGCAGGGTAATCGAGGAACACGGAGTCCGGCTCCCGACCCCACTCGTCTGCCAGGCGATCCTCCACGCGTTTCACGAGGTCCCGGCGGCGCGTGACCCAGTCGCCGACTCCCTCGGGCAGCTCGTCACCCAGGAGCTCGACCGTCCGCTTCGGCAGACGCCGGTGAACCAGCGCGTCCAACAGCGTGCGCAGTATCGGCGGGCCCTGGGCCTCGCGCGTGCGAACAGCCAGGAGACTCAGCAGGTCCTCGTCGGTCGGACCTGCCAGATCCTCCCGGTCCAGCAGACCCGCCTGGAGAGCTCCCTCCACGAGCCGGCGAAAAGCCACGGTCGCCGACCGGACGGCGTGGTGCCAGTACACGTTGCGGAACATCTGGTACTTGGCGAACAGGAGTGACTCCAGGGCTGAGATGCCCTTTTCCGTCACGCCGATCTCGGTCGGGGCGTCCGGGTGCTCACGCGTCAGGGTAAGCGAATCGAGTAGACGGTCGACGTCCACGGCGCCGTACGGAACCCCGCAGAACAGGCTGTCGCGTCGAAGGTAGTCGATCTTGTCGAGGTCGAGAGACCCCGATATGAGACCCTGAAGGGGATGGGCCGAACGACCTCTGATGAGATCCCCGATCCGCTCGCCCGCACCGACGCCGAGACCCTCCAGAGCGCCCCGAATTCCCGGCAGCGCCAGGAACCGGTCCGCCACCTCCTCATGGTGGCCCGGGATCGACTCGGGTTCCAGCTCTTCCATCGCATGGGAGAAGGCGTAGTGACCCACGTCGTGGAGCAGGGCGGCCAGCTTGACCTCGGGGACGGTGCGCCGCTCCTCCGTGTCGAGCGCCTCCAGCGCGCCCTTCCACTCGAGAATCTCGATCGCCCGGTCCGTCAGGTGATACACGCCGAGCGCGTGCAGGAAGCGGTTGTGCACGGCGCCCGGATACACGAAGTGCGCGAAACCGAGCTGTTTCACACGCCGGAGCCGCTGGAACTCCGGCGTGTCCACCACGGCGGCCGCCGTGGCATCCAGGTGGATGTTCTGCCACAGGGGATCCCGAACCGTCCGGCCCGTGGAATTTGGCACGCGACTCCTCCGGAACACGTGGCGGGGCGCCCCGGCGGCGGGACGGGGCCGGAGAGAAGATGAGCCGCGCCTGCGCCGACCCGCAAACGAGAGCTGGCGATCCCGGAATGAGTGGGCGCGGGTGGGGCAGGGGCGCGCTGCCCTTGCCCACCGCCTGGCTCAGACGCTCAGACTCCTACCGGCTCCCGCTCCAGCGTCGGAACGATCTCGGCTTCCCGTCCCCTCTGCGCCGCATCCACTACGCTGATCGCGGCCAGGTTGGTGATGTCCTCGACGGTCGCCCCGCGCTGCAGCAGGTGAACCGGCTTGGCCATTCCCAGCAGCACCGGCCCGATGGCCACGGCTCCGCCGAGGCGGCTGAGCAGCTTGTACGAGGCGTTGGCCGCCGTGAGGTTCGGAAACACCAGGACGTTGGCCGGTCTCTTCAAGTCGGAGAACGGATACCGCGTCTTGAGGATGCCGTCCACCACAGCCGTATCGGCCTGCATCTCACCGTCGATCATGATGTCGGGCCTCAGGTGCTTCACGATCTCCACCGCCCGCTTCACCTTGAGCGACTCCGAATGCCTGGCCGAGCCGAAGTTGGAGAACGAGATCATCGCTACTCTCGGCGCGATCGCCAGGCGTCGCACGAAATCAGCCGTCAAGATGGCCGTCTCGGCCAGGTCCTCCGGCGTAGGCTCGATGCTCACCGTCGTGTCGGCGAAGAAGTACAGCTCGTTCTGGAACACCAGCATGAACAGACCCGCCACGCTCTGTACTCCCGGCTGCATTCCTATCGTCTGCAGGGCCGGCCGGAGGGCGTTCGGGTAGCTCAGGTTCGCACCCGCGATGAGGGTGTCGGCATCGCCACTTTCCACCATCATGGACCCGAAGTAGAGCGGATCCTTCATCTTGCGCAGAGCGCTGTCCTGCGTCACGCCCTTGCGCTTCCGGCGCTCGAACAGCCGGCTCGCGTAGTCGTCGAGCCGCTCGAAGCGGGCCGGATCCAGCATCTCCACACCGGTCAGGTCGATCTCCTCCGTTTCGGCGATCTCGCGGATCACGTCCGGGTCTCCCAGGAGTATGGGTGTGCCCAGCCTCTCCTCGACGATCGAGTGGGAGGCCCGTACGATCGTCTCCAGCTCTCCCTCGGGAAGCACGATTCGTTGCGGCGTCTGCTTCGCCGTGTCCATGATCGTGCGCATGAGCTCGCGTGCCGGTCCCAGCCGCGCCTCGAGCTGAACCTTGTACTCCTCGATGTCGATCTGCCGCCGGGCCACGCCTGTTCGCATCGCCGCCTCAGCGACCGCGCTGGCCTCCCAGATCAGGACTCTGTGATCGAACGGCGTCGGAATCAGATAGTCGCGGCCGAAGTGCAGCCGCTTGCCTTCGTAGGCCGCGGCCACCGACTCGGGCACGTCTTCCTTGGCCAGCGAGGCCAGGGCCAGCGTCGCGGCCAGGAACATCTCGTCGTTGATGCTCGTCGCGTGCACGTCCAGGGCGCCGCGGAAGATGAACGGAAAGCCGAGAACGTTGTTGACCTGGTTCGGATAGTCCGAACGCCCCGTGGCCATGATCACGTCGTCTCGGGCCGCCAGCGCTTCCTCCGGGAGAATCTCGGGATCCGGATTCGCCATGGCGAAGACGATCGGATCAGCGGCCATCGACTTGACCATTTCGCCCGTAACCATCCCGCCGACGCTGAGGCCAACGAAGACGTCCGCGCCGGTCATGGCATCGGCCAGCGTCACCAGGTCCGTGTCCTGGGCGTACCTGGCCTTATGAGGGGTAAGATTGTCCCGCTTCGTGCTGATGACGCCCTTCGAGTCCACGAACCACAGGTTCTTCGGGTTCGCGCCCAGGCGCACGTAGTGGTTGGCCGTCGCGATCGCCGAGGCGCCCGCGCCGGAGAACACCACGCGCACATCCTCGATCTTCTTCTCCACCAGCTCCAGAGCGTTGATCAGGGCCGCGCCCGAGATGATGGCCGTCCCGTGCTGGTCGTCGTGGAACACCGGGATGTCGAGCCGCTCCTTCAGCGTGTCCTCGATCTCGAAGCACTCCGGCGCCTTGATGTCCTCCAGGTTGATGCCGCCGACCGTGGGGGCAAGCATCTCGCAGAAGCGGATCACGTCCGCTGGATCGTTGGCGTCGATCTCGATGTCGAACACCTCGACGTCGGCGAAGCGCTTGAACAGCACGCCCTTACCTTCCATTACCGGCTTCGATGCCTCGGGGCCGATGTTGCCCAGCCCGAGCACTGCCGTCCCGTTCGACACGACCGCCACGAGATTTCCGCGGGCGGTGTAGCGGTAGACGGCCTCCACATCCTTCTCGATCTCGCGACACGGTTCGGCCACGCCGGGAGTGTACGCCAGGGACAGGTCTCTCTGAGTGGCGCAGGGCTTCGTGGGAATGACCTCGATCTTTCCCGGTCGTCCCTCCGAGTGATAGCGAAGCGCCACTTCCTTCCGAATCTTGGCCACGGGTTCCCGCTCCAGTTCGATGTCCTCATCTCCGGCCGGCGGTCCGCTCCGGTTCCTGCCGGGCGCTCGCCGGTCCCGCGAGGGGATGAGATGAACATACAGCAAATACCCTGCCTCCGTGCGAGGTAAGTCGAGGCATTCTGGTGGACATCGGGTACAGCGCTCGGGAACCGGTTGACACCCCATCCAGAGGTGTGGAATATGCCTCTGCACCTGTTCCCGGAGGCACCTGTGGAGATCGTTCCCGGACGCATGATCTACCTCGGATACGGCAAGTATTGGCGCTCGGATGAGATCGTCGGCCTTCTGCCTATCGAGGAAGGCCGTGGCCCCGGACGTCGGACGGAGGTCTACGTGGCCTCCCGGGAGGAGCCGATCGTCGCCTCCCGGTCTGAGCAGACGATCCTCGCCGCGATGGCCGGACTGGACGAAATGTCCCGCTCCGCGGAGGCCATGGCCACGCTCTCAGGCCTCGAGGAGACCCTCGGCGGCCTGTCCCCGGTCCTGAAGCGGATGCTCAAGAGTGAGGGCGATTTCGACGTGGATGGGTGGATGCGTCGGCTCGGCGCCCTGGGCGGAGGTGGCACCGAGGAGCCCCAGTCGCAGGAAGATCTGTTCGCCGGAGACTGACCGGCCGCCGCATGGGGCAGGGAACGAGGAAACCCCTGCCGCGCTCGTCGGTATTCATCCCCCGTGTCTGAAGAGAAACCGCTTACCTCGCGAGGTCCGGCCCTGGCGCCCCGGACCCTGATCCCAGCGTACCCGGTACGGCTTTCCATCCTGCCGGCGGCGATCCTCATGTGGGCCCTTGGCTGGGGGTCGCTCCTGCACGCGACTCCCCTTCTGGCACAAGCGGCGGACCGGGTGTGCCGGCCGTATGCCGACGCGTCGGATCCGGGATGGGACGGATCCAGGGTGCGCCGGATCGTACGAGAGGCCGTGCGGGAGAGACAGAACGCTTTTTCCGACTCTACGCTGAGCGCGTTCGACGCGTATGCCGAGGGGCGGGTGGACTTCCTGGCCGATTTCGGCGATTTCGGGGGTGAGCAGAACGTACGGACGGATCGGATAGCTCTCGAGCTGAACTGGACTCGGGAGCGGGGGTCTCTGCAGACGCTGGTCGGACGGCGCCACGTGAGCTGGGCGCCGACGCGCATTCACTATCATATCGATCACCTCAGCCTGGTGATGGAGAACTTCGGGCAGACGATCGAGGTCGGTGAGGGCGACGAAGTGGAGGACGTGCTCCACCCGATCGCTCCGGGAGCTCCCGGCTACTACCAGTATCGGCTCATCGACTCGCTCACCGTGATGGTCGGACCCCATACCTCGAAGGTGTACCGGATTCAGGTTCGCCCGGCCTGCCAGGATGATCCGGGCGTCGTGGGTACTCTCGACATGGACTTCGAGACGCTGGCCATCGCGCGCATGACGACATCGTTCACGCCCTCCTCTTATGTGGACCCGACTGTGAGCAGCATCAGCCTCGTGCTGGTCAACGGGTGGGTGGAGCGCCGCTGGTGGCTCCCTGTTCGACAGAGGGTGGAGGTGCGCCGCCGGCTTGAATGGATGGACCTGCCGTTCTCCACCACGATCCGCTCCAGCTTCGACATCCTGGAGTACGATCTGGATCCCGAGCCCCACTACGCCCTCCGGGGCGGACACCGAGTGGCTGCGCTGCCGGGCGAGCAACTGGAGCGCTATGCGGGGTGGCGGCGGCAGGACATGCGAATCTCAGCCCTTGGCGCGTCCGAGGACGCCACGCGGTTCGAGAGGATCCGGCGGGAGGTCGTGAACATCGCGGCGGGCCAGTATCTCGGGGGCACATCGACGGTCCGCTTCTTCCTTCCCAATGTCTCCTCCGGAATTCGTTACCGGCGGACCGAGGGACTGCTTCTCGGTGGAGGAGTAAGCTGGCGCCCGGCCGGCCGGACCGCCGTGTTCGGCTGGGTCGGTTACCCCTTCGCACGCGCGGTCCCCGAGGCGACTCTTGTTGTGCGGCACGACGTGGCAAGCGCGACTCTCGAGCTCGAGGGTTTCGTGGAACGGCACACCGACGTGGGACCGTTCACGGCGGCGAGCGGAATCGTGTCGAGCTTCGGAGCGGGATTCCGCGGGGACGACTACCTCGACCCCTATTTCCGTGATGGCGTGAGCGCGTCGGTCACGCTTCCCATCGGCTCCTGGAGCGCGACCGGCGGTGTGGCCTGGGAAGAACAGCGATCGGCCGACCTGGAGGCCGGCCCGATCGGAAGCGTCGAGCCCCGTCCGGTCAGGCCCATCACGGACGGCACGGACCTGCGCCTCGATCTCGAGCTCCGGAGCCGCCTGGGAACGGCCGCCTCGGCGGCGTGGACCGTCGCCCTGACGTCGCAGCTCGCCGGTGGGGGAGACTTCGGGTATACCCGGTGGATAGCGTCATTCGAGGCGGCGCCTCCCGATCCCGACGCCATCTGGCAGTGGGAGGCCGCCGGCGCGATCGCTCTGGCCACGGGGACGACGCCCGAGCAGCGGCTGTTTCTGATCGGGGGCCGCGGCACGGTACCCGGATACTCGTTCCGTCCTTGGGGGGGTGACCAGTCGGCCTACACGCTCGTGGCCGTCTCCAGGGAGGCAGCAAGCCCGTGGCTCCGTCTGCGCGTCCTCGGTGCGGCCGGATGGTCAGAGGTAACGACGGTCTCGCGGGAGGCGGCCGAGAGGTTCGGCGTGACCGGTACGGCCCGCATCAAGACATCCCTCGGCGCCGGTGTGGCTCTGTTCTGGGATCTGGTCCGCCTGGACGCGGCGCGAGGCCTCGACGACGGCGAGTGGGAGTGGATGTTCTCGGTAAATCCCGCCTGGCGGGCTCCGCTGTAGGAATCCCCGGCTACTTCCGCCTGGCCTTCCTGGCGGAGCCGACCTCCTCGACCCTGGCGATCAGGCGGTTCACCGGGACCGCGGCGATCGTCTCGCCGATCAGCTCCAGCGGCAGATCGTCGAGCTTTCGGAAGCGGACGCAGGACTTACCCACATCGAACCGTTTCCCGGTGGCGCGGTAGGCGTTCTCGAACTCGTGACGGGCCTCGTCAGAGATGTAGATACCCGTCAGGTACACGGCCATGTGGTTCTTCTGCGAGGCCAGCGCCGCGAACATGAGTGGCTGCTTGTTATACGTCTCCGGGTAGGTCGCGAGAGGGACCTGGTAGGTGATCATTCCCCAGTTCATGGCCTCCTCGTAGCCGTCCGGGAGGTTGTCGAGGATCACCGAGCGGACCCTCTCCAGGGCTTCGCGGCGATCGTCCGGGAGCTTGGCCAGGTACTGTCCTACGGTCGCGGCTTCGGAGCGCATGCGGACCACTCCTGTCTGGGCTGATGCAAGTCGGGCGTCCCAGCATCGACGGATATGGCGACATCGGGCGGGCGGATCACCCGCCCGCCCCCCATGGAGCCTTGGTTCAGCCTGGCCACAGCCAGCCGAACACGCCGGCCGTCAGGCACGCGTACACGAGCCCATCGAACGTATTCTTGGCCGTGGTGCTCCACGATCGCTTGTACCAGATGGAGGTCTGCCATCCGGCGACCGTGTAGCACATGAACGCCGTAGCGCCGGTGAAGCGAAACACCGCCAGGTAGTCCGCCCCGGGCCCGAGGGCATGGCCGGCGATGTAGGCCGCGAACAGGCCCACGACGGCGCTGTACACGAACCACTGTACGAGCTGCCCGCCCATCTTCGGCGCGCCGTTCGGCAGCACGGTCATGAAGGCCATGGGACCGGCTTCCATCTTCGCCACGAAGTCGGGCTCGCCCATCTGCTTGTGGTTGTCCGGCTTCGGCATAGCGTACTCGCCGGGCGGGATCCCGAAGGGACGCAGGGCGTCCAGAACGCCCTCCTCGTTCGGCAGCTTCGAGAAATCGCTGTTGTGGTATCCGAGGACCATGTGGATGATGGAGCTCGCCACGAACACGACTACGGCGGAGAGCAGGATCGGGAGCCACAGCGACATCATTGGGACCATGGGTGCCTCCAGGAAGTGAGGACGCGACGATCCAACCATGCAATGGTAATCAGAAATCGCGCGCAGGGGGAAGTAGAACCCCCAAAAAACGTTTCAGCTGAAACGCTTCTGGAGGCCGCCGGCTACTGCCGGGTCGCTCTCCTCAGCCTCCGGCGCGTCTGACCGTGAACCCGCGCCGGCCGAGCTCCTCGACCAGTGTGTCGCGATGCTCGCCCTGGATCTCGATGGCCCCGTCGCGAACCGTTCCGCCCGAACCGCATCTCTTCTTCAGGTCGCGGGCGAGTGTTTCGAGATCCGCCTGGCCGAGCGGCACGCCCGTCACGACCGTGACGCCCTTTCCCTTGCGGCCCTTCGTCTGCCGTCCGACACGAATGGTGCCGTCGCCGGGCGGTGAGCCCACCGCCTTCTTCTTGCAGCGACACTCGGTCAAGGGGCGCCGGCACTCGGGGCAGGTACGACCGGTGTCGGTCGAGTAGACCAGGCCCCTGTCGCTTCTGTGTTTCCTCGCCATGCCGTAATGTATGGCTGGAGATCATCAAGTCGACAACCAGCAGCGGACAGGAGCCACTCCCGTGCTTGCGAAGAGGATCACGTGCTGCATCGTCGCCGGCGCCCTGCTGGGTCTCACGCCCCGCACGGCTCCTGCTCAGTCCGTAGATCGCTGGCTCCAGGAAACCGGCCTGTCGGAGAAGGAGCTGGCGAAGCTGGATAGCGGAGAACCGCTCGTATGGGTCCCGAAGGCCGACGATGCGACCGAGGTGACGCTTCTGGCCGTCGTGCGCATCGAGACCGATCCGACACGACTCACGGGGATGGTCAGGGACGTCCTCGGCCTCGTGGAGCGGAATGATCAGGTCATGCAGGTGGGTATCTTCTCGGCAGATCCCGCGGCGGCTGACGCCTCGTCGCTCCGTCTGCCTGATGGCGACGTGAAGGATCTCGGCAAGTGCCGGCCAGGCAGTTGTAATCTCAAGTTCCCGGCTGAGGCACTGAACGCGGTGCAGGGCCAGGTGGACAGTGCCGAACAGGCGAATCTGTTCATGGCGGAGTGGCTTGCCTCCTACCTCACTGCCTACCAGCAGCGGGGACGGGATGCCCTGACGGTATACGCCGAGAAGAAGGAGCCGCAGAGCGTTGCGGAAGGGCTCGACATTCTCCTGCGCAAGACGGACCTGCTACTCGAGTACGACGAAGACTTCTACCGGTACGTACGCGAGTATCCGAACGGCGAGTCGGCCGGCGCCGACAACCTGTTCTACTGGACGATCGAGGACCTCAGCCTCAAGCCCACGGTGTTCCTGAATCACATGTCCATCCGGGGCGGGGAAGACTCGGACATGCTCGTGGTCGTCAAGCAGATCTACGCGAGTCACTACATGCAGGCAGGCGTGAAGGTCTACGCCGTGCTGCCCGTCTCCGACACCGATCCATCGCAAGGCGTATACGTCTTGCTCACACAGCGACTTCGGTTCGATGGCGAGGTGAAGGGGATCAAGCGTAGCGCGTTGGAAAGCGGTACGAAGAAGGCGGCCAACGCCCAGTTCAAGAGCTTCAAGGCCTACGCGGAGGCAGCTAGATAGGACGGAGAGGGGCCGCGGGTCGCCCCCCAGCTCCTACAGGATCAGGACGATTCGCTTCACGCCATTCACCAGGGAACCCACCAAGTACTCGAAGAACACGATGTGGTCGTCCCCGCACGTGTAGTCGATCTTCCCATCGCGTGGCTGGCCCTCCGGCTTGCCAGGGTTGCTGCCGCGGGTCGCGACCCTCCCGGCGAACCCGAGTACCGAGTGCCAGACCATTTCCTTGCCGGTGTTCCGGTCGAACATCCGGAAGTCGAGATCCCGGTAGCGCATGTGGACTCGTCCGGTCGCCTTTCCGTCTCGTGATTCGAGGCCCACCCACAGGCTGTCCAGGTCTCCCTTCGTCACCTCGACGCCAGCCACGTTCGAGGCGAATCGGTTGGCCGTCGTGAGACTCATGGGTCCGGCCGATGCCTCGACGTCGAAATCGAGCGTGGGCGAGAGAAGTGGGTATCGGACGGTCGCCTCCATGTCTCCTTCCCCGAACAGGCGGGCCGTCATGTTGACGACGGCGGGCGTTGCTGGCGTCATCAGGTCCGGATCGTTGGTGAGGTTGGTGATGAGCCCGACTACCTCCTCGAACGTCACTTCACCGGGGTTCACGGAACCTCTCGCGAGCTCGGAGTAGCGGATAAAGCCGTCGTTCACCCTTACGGTGTCGATGCGGAACGGGACCGGAATCTCGCTGAAGCCCATGTGGTAGCGACACGGGCGGGCCTTGGGACCCCAGTCGAGGTCGATGTCGCTGTGGACGTTCAGGTCCAGCGAGTCCACCTCGATCAGCCTGATCGCCAGGGCCTCGTCACTGATGTACTTGGCGAAATCGAGTCCTTCGATCCGGATCGGACCGGCGCTGAGACCCAGCCGGTCCGCTCGTTGCCGCAGGCGGCCGAAGAAGGGTGTGGCCTCCAGGGTGGGGGTGAGCTGGATCGTGCCGATCTCCATGACGGAGTCTCTACTTTCAGCACGAAATCCCGTGGCCGTGACGGCGTACAGACTGTCATCGAGCACGTGGTAGACGGTATCGAAGGCCAGCGAGACCCGTGAGTTCGTCAGAGCACTTACCGGATTGGCCAGGGTCACCGTGTCGATCTGTATCTCGGTGAGCTTCAGCTCCAGGTTCCGCAGGAAGGATGTGAGTGCACCGTAATCGGTGGGCCTCTTGAGGTCGATCGAACCGTTCCGAATGCTCACGCTTCGCAGCGTCGCGTTGGGTGGCCGAGAGGAATCCGACTGGGCCATCGCTTCGGCATCCTCCGGCTGAGCCAATTCCCTGGCATTTCCTCCCGCCGCCGCGAAATCGAGCGATATCACCGGTCCATCGATCTCGATCGAGGAAACGAAAATCCCCTTTCCGAGGAGAAGAGGGATCAGTCGCAGCCCCGATACGCGCAGGAGGCCCAGGTTCGCGGCACTGATGAGCGCGGGCTCTGTGGTCTCGGTAGTCGCGGCGGAATCGAGGGAGACCCTGAGGTCCCTGACGGTGACTCCCCGCAAAGAGTAGGACAGCTTCACCCCATCCACCGTGACCGTATAGCGGGCTGCGTCTCGCCCGCCGACCGCTTCGGCCAGTGCGTCCGGAAGCATTCGCGTGAGCTGCCTGTCAGCCACGACCAGGGCGGCCACGTAGAGCGGTACCAGGAGCCCCACGGTCACGACTCCGATCGAGGTCCTGCGTGAGAAGCGCCTCCGCTTGCCCGCATCACCAAGGCTGGTCACTGGCCTGTTCCTTTCCTCGCCGAACGGCTGGCCGGATCTCCTTAGAATGCCTCTCCGAACTAAAGTACAGCCCCCGGTCGCCTTCCCCACCGGCGAAATCCAGCCCCATGTTCATGTGGCTGTCCTCGAAAGCCGTGAAGCGGACCCAACTCCCGCGCCCGGAAGCATCTTACCGTTGTCCGCCTCGTTGATCCCCTCGAACACCGTAGCGAGCCCTCCGAATCCGACTGCGCCCCACCGGCCGTAGAAGTTCCACCGGTACTCGCCCTGGAGCGCTACGAGGTAGTTGCCTCGGTGCGCACCCTGGGTGTAGCCGCGATGGAAGCTGGACATGCGCCAAAAGGGGGCCCCGGATTGCCTCAAGCGGGTGCTGGGAGCTGCTGGCCTGCGATCCGATCGATGCACGCCTACCACGGGCCAAGGACCGCGGTAGGCGTCAAGCCGCGGCGTCATGTGGTCAGCCGTCGGAATCCGCCGCATCCACCCCCTTGCGGTCGTAGGCACCGAACAAGGTGCTATCCAGGCCCATCCGATCGAACACGCCCTTCAAGGCGATGTTGCCGATCTGCGGTCCGTCGTCGGTCATGGTCACCCATGCGATGTGGTCTACGTTGCCTTCCCCATCGTGATGCCAGGAAGCTCCCGCAGGCCCCATGGTGATGTGATCGCGCCCGTCGAGAAGATCGTAGTCGTAGTAGTGCAGGTGCCCCGCGAAGAACGTGTAATCCCGATCCCGAAGCAGCTCCTGCACCCTCCCAAAGCTCTCCGAGGGATTCTCCCAACACGGCTCGTGCATGAACAGGAATGTCCAACGAACGTCGGGGTGCGCCCGCAACGTCCCCTCGATCCAGGCCATCTGCGTGTCCGGAAACTCGACGGGCTGACCGAGTGCGGCGACGATGGCTTCGTCGCTCATGAACTCGGCGAGCATCTCCCTGGCCTTCTCCGGATCCTCGACCTGCAATCGCTTGTACAGATCGATCTTCTCCAACATGTCAGGGGGCGGCTCGGGCCGAGGGCTGTCCTCGCTGTCGAGGACCATGAATAGCACTTCGTTGTAGACGAACGAGTAGTAGCCCGGGCCGCGCCTCTCCAGCCACATTTCCTTGCCGCCAGGGAAGCTCACGTCGTGGTTGCCCCGGGTGTAGAAAAACGGCATCTCCAGCTGGGCCGTGAGGGCCTCGGCCTCCTCCCACATTGCGGTGAGCTCGGCCCGATCGTCGGCGTAACCCTCGATGATATCGCCGACGTTGATCACGAGCTCCGGCTGCAGCAGGTTGAGTTGCCCCATCGCCAGGGCAAACGTGCCTTGAACGTTCGCCCCACCCGTGCGGTCTCCAATGACGGCGAATTGAAAATTGTGGTTATCGTCCCTGAAGTCTTCGTGAGTCCAGGGTTTCGCGCCCGGGAAGGCCCCGGCGTCGTAGGCAAACCGGTCGGCCGACGCCACGACCTCGGAAGTGTCGGGCTCAGGCGCGCACTGCCAGGTCAGCAACGTCAAACCGGTCACGAGAACGACGGCTCCCACCTGGTGAGCCTTGGCGTGCTTCATTAGTGGCCTCCTCTGCCATTGCTACCACCCGAGTTGGGCTTAGAAGTAGACGATGGCCCCGTAGACGCCCAGAGCGACCCCGCCGGCAGCTATGATGTTGCCTCCAGTTCCGCCGATCAAAAGGCCTCCGACCAGAGCCGCAGCTCCCCCGATCATGAATCCAAGCCCGGTACCCGAGCCCTTGCTGGCAGGAGCCAAGGGCATGTTCTCGCCGTCCACCCTCAGATCCTCAGCTGTCTGCAGGTCGAAGGCCGGCGGCGCCAGAAGTGCCGCATGGTAAGTTGACGACGTCAGTGCCGCGATGACGGACCCCGGATCCGAAACGGCCTGTTCATCCGCAACCAGCTGGCTGGCCGGCTGAGGGTCAGGTTCTTGAACATCCAGCAATGATTCCTGTGCAGATGCCGCCAGGGGAGTCATCGCTAGCGCAAGCGTGAGGGCCAGGAATCGCAGGTTGAACTTCGCGAGCATGATCGGCTCCGTGTCGAAAGTTGGGTGACGTGATGATATGACACGACTCGGCAGCCCGCTCGTCGCGCAAGGAGTGTTCCGAGTACCGGGCACTCGCGCGTAGATCGTCAACTGATTATGCAGCAATTAGTTATGTAGGCCCAACTGGGGAATGTCAGCTGGCCCAACCGACAGAATGGCCATCGATAGTCGAACGGTGGGACATAGTGTCGACCGGGCGGAGTCGGGTCTGCCTGCCCTGCGAGGCCTGGGCTTGCAGGGCTGACCGATGCGCAGCATTCGTGCGCGTACTAGTCGAACGCCCAGGCCCAGGGCGATCAGGACCAACGTCGACAGGGAGGGCGTCCTTCCGCCAGCTCTGCCTCGCGGGGCGGCGAGATTCCGCATTAGCTACCCGGAAGCGGGAACAGAAACTGGACCTGGATCCTGAGCTGCCAGTCGGGGCCGAAGTCAGGCTTCTCGACGAAGTAGTAAGCCTGGCTCTGGATGTTCACGGGAAGCTTCCCCAGGAAGAAGAGTTTGCCGCCACCGGCCCCTACCGGGACGCGCCATTGCTGGCCCTCAGGCGCCGTCCAGTCCACAGTAATGATCGGTGCGCTGTTGGCGTACCAGCCGTTGCCGAGCTGATAGACGATGAAATACTGGAGGAGACCCTTGTTGACCTCATCGGCCTCCGAGTCGCCGGCAAACGACCAGACGTTGTTGGCCAGCAGCCCCAGGGTCCAATCACCCGGTTGAGCCAGGACAACTCCCGACACTCCGGCGCTCCACTTCTCGGACCCGCGCTCCGAACCCCCGGAGGGAAATACCAGCACCGGACCGAGACCCCACATCGTGGGACCCTCGGACGGTACGTAGAACGCCGTAAACGTGATGTCGGAGAGTCCCGACGAGAAACTCCCGCTCTCGGAACTGAGGTCCGGCAGCCACACGAACGGGAAGATGGTGCGCGTGATGATCTTCCCACCGGCAAGTGGAACGACGGGCTGAACGTTCAGCACGTTCACGGAACGGTCGTACGGACCGAGTCCGAAGTCGGTGTTGTTCTGAATCGGGAGGCTGACGAGGTTCGCGATCGGATTAGCTGCCGTCTGGGCAAGCTCCTCATTCCCGGATCCTGATTCCTGGGCCACGAGGCCGGTGCTGCTCGCGAACAGGAACACGATTGCCGCTGCTATCGCTCTGGTGAACACGGCTCTTCCTTCATCACAGGTTCTGGAAGTTCGGAATCTCATTTCACTCTCTTCCGATTAGTGAGCCTCGCGGGGCGCAGAGTCCCTCAGCCTCCCTTGCTGTTGTACCAGCTCGATCCCACTCCCGCATCCACTTTGAGCG
>JBDHFS010000004.1:0-28248 GCA_039590285.1 Gemmatimonadota bacterium | reverse complement strand
CAGCCGGCGCCGATTCCGGGGCTGCCTGTGGAGCGGACGCCGATACCTGCGTCGAGCCGGATCGGGATCCGCGGCGGAAGCGACCCATCGACCGGCTGCCGGAGCTCGCCGGCTTCTCCGCCGGCACCTCTGGCTCATCCATGACCGCCTCGGTCGACTCCGTCTCCTTCTTGCCGGTTTCGTCATCCACCGGACCGGGGACGAGGCCCCCGCTCGCCGCCGGCTTACGCGAGCGGCGCGTTCGGCCCATCAGGCGCGACGGGCTGGGACCTGCCTCGGGCTGGGGCTGCTGCGCGACTCCACCGTCGTGGACGGGCTCGGTCCGGCTCGGCCCGGCATCCGGTTCCGCGCGCTCGAGTACCGTATCGGGAGCGGCCTCAAACGGCGACTCGACTGGCCCCGGTCCTCCCTCGGACACCTCCGCTGACTCCTCCTCCCTAGCCTCGGCCCTGCGCGATCTCGGCTGGCGGCCCTCATTACGGTCGCGCCTGTCCCGCCGGCCTCTTCGCCGGCTCGAGCCGGCGCCCGCGTCGGCGGAAACTTCATCCGGCATCGGAGCGGCCCGGTCCGCCTCCCCACCCGCGCCCCCGCCTACCGGCGAGATGCGGTAGTTCCCCTCGCCCGTTCTCTCCAGGTTGATGACTTCCTCATCGTGGGCCTGGCGCAGGAAACGGTTGAACTTCCGGAACCCGAGCACTCCTTCGTCGAACCCTGGGCTCTTCTCCAGCATCTGGCGCTTCACCTCCGAGTCGCGCACCGATCCGTTCTTGCCGGCACGGTCCTCGACCACGGAGCGAAGAAGCTCGTACGCCTCGCGCAGGCGATCCTCATCGACGTCGGGAGGCTCTTCCGTCGCCATCCTGGCCTCTCCCCGACCCCGGGACCGGCCCCGGCTCGAGCCACTCCTTGGCGCTGGCGACCCATCCTCCCTGCGCTGGCGTCTGCCGCGACCCTCGTCCCTCGGTTTGGAGACTCCCGCTCCTGCCTCCCGCGCCGGCCGTGAGGTCTCCCGGCCGCCCGCAGCACTTTTCAGGTAGGCCGCCACGCGGGGACCGGACGCCACCTCGTACTGCCCGTTTGCCGCCTTGTGGAGGTCCAGGATGCCCCGGGAGGCTGATTCCGTCAGGCACCGGTTGACCTTGCTGAAGCCGATCGACTTTTCGCTGAAGCTCGGATCGAGCTCCAGCATCACCTGTTTGAACCGATCCGAGCGCATGACGTCGCCCCGCTCCGTCATCCGGCTGATCGCCTTGGCCGATAGCTCCCATGGGTCGTGCTTCTCGATGTTCTGCATGTCCGACGCCGAGGTCATACCCGACAGGCTGTTGTAGCTGTAGTACTCGTCGCAGTTCTGGACCAGGAGGTCCGAGCTGGACTCCTGTATACCGACTCCAATGACGTATTTGCCGTATTCCTTCAGCTTCAGCACGAGACTCGAAAAGTCCGAGTCACCCGAGAGAAGGATGAAGGTGCCGATCTCCGGGCGAATGAACACGATCTCCAGGGCGTCGATCGCGAGTCGGATGTCGGTGGCGTTCTTCTTCGTGGACCCGTACGCGGGAGCGAAGATCAGGTCGATGGATGCCTCGGAAAGCGAGGCGATGTACTGGGGATAGCGTCGCCAGTCGGCGTAGGCCCTCTGGACGGAGACCTTCCCACGGATGATGTCCGAATCCAACAACTTAGTGAGCTCCTGGCCCAGGTTGGACCGGATCCCCATGGTGACGTTGTCGAAATCGATCAGGAGCGCCGCGTGTGGTGAATGCGCTTCGGCAGGCGCGGCCGGTCTATGCGGCGCGCGCGAGTATGATTCGTTCATTTTCCTCTCTTCTACTGCTCGTTGTTGTCTCAGCAGGACCCGCCACGTTGGCGGGCGAGAGGCCCGTCGACCTCGCCCCCGGATTCCCGGGGGGGACGGTGCGACGGGTCTCTCCACGTTCTCAGTCGGCCGACTCCTCTTCTCGACGGGCGGCGAGCTCGAGCCGCATGGAGCGGGCGATCTCGGCGCGTCGGGAGCTGCCCGTAGTCGTCTTCGGCAGTTCCTCGACGAAGTGGACCACGTCAGGCAGCTTGTACTCCGCGAGCGTCGGCCGACAAAGCTCGCGGATCTCGTCCTCCGTCACCAGCGCGCCCTCCACGAGGACGACGCAGGCGCACACCAGCTCCCCCAGGACCTCGTTCGGGAGACCTACGACGGCCGCATCCGCGACCGCGGGAAGTGAGCGAAGGTGATCTTCCACCTCGCGCGGGTGGACGCTGTATCCACCCCTGATGATCAGGTCACGCTTCCGACCTTCGATGCGAAGATAACCCTCTTCGTCCAGCGTTCCAAGGTCCCCGGTCTTCAGGAACCCGTCCGTGGTCATGGCCCGACTCGTGGCTGCCGGCTGTCTGAAGTACCCCGACATCACGTTGAAACCGCGAACCGCGATCTCTCCTTCGGCTCCTGCCGGCACCGGTTCGTCCGCTTCACCGAGGATCCGTACCTCCACCCCGTCGATCGGGCGGCCAACCGTACCAGCCCGGGCTTCCGGACCATCCGAGGGGCGAGTCATGCATACCGTAGGCGCCGTCTCCGTTAGTCCGTAAGCAATTTCCAGGCCAGACATCAGGCGGCTGCGGATTCCGTCCGCCAGCTCCGGCGCCACTGGAGCACCGGCAATGATACCGGCGCGCAGGGAGGAAAGATCCGTTTCCTCCATCTGTCCGTCGCGCATCAGCATCACGAACATGGTCGGCACGCCATGCATGATCGTCGGCCGTCCCGCCTCGATCAGCTCCAGCGTTCCGCCGACATCGAAGCTCTCCTGCAGGAGCAGGCCCGAACCGCTCACGATCGAAGTGAGAAGGGCTACTCCGAGCCCGAAGATGTTGAAAAGAGGCACGTTACACAGCGTCACGTCCTCCGGGATCATTCCAAGCCCATCCGCCGTGGCGGCCGCCGTCCTGAGCAGGCTGTCGTGGGAGTGCACCACGCCCTTGTACTTGGTGGACGTCCCGGCCGTGTACAGGACAGCGAACGGATCCTCCGGTTGGACATCCACGGGTATCAGGGCATGGCCGCGACCCGCCGATACCAGGTCCTCGAACTGGAACACCCGGTCGTCGTACCACAGGTCCTCCTCGCCCACGGTGGCCAGGTACTGAAGGCTGGGAAGTCCGGAGAGCAGCGATTCGAACAGTTCCAGGTACTCGACTCCGCCGTAGCGTTCCGCCGTCACGACAACTACCGCCTCGGTGTTTCTCAGCACGAACTGGATGTCTCGCGGCGAGTAGGCTGGGTTGAGGGGGATCACGGTGGCGCCGATCTCGGCCGCCGCGAGCATCGTGAGGACGAACTCGGGCCAGTTGGGCATGGTTACCGCGATGCCGTCACCCTTTTCGACGCCGAGCTCCTGCAGGGAGCAGGCGAGGGCATGAGATTGGGCCGCGGCTTCGGCCCACGTCCAGGTTCGCTCGCCGTACGTGAGGAACACGCCGTTCGGACGCTTTTCGCGCTGAGCGTAGAACGCAGCGGCAACGCCGGAAATCTCCTGCCTCAACTCCAAGAGATCACCCGGCCCTCCGCGAGGCCTCCGCTTGCCGATCCGTGCGCCGTGTCCATT
Organism: Gemmatimonadota bacterium; assembly: GCA_039590285.1. GTDB lineage: Bacteria > Gemmatimonadota > Gemmatimonadetes > Palauibacterales > Palauibacteraceae > Benthicola. Next base: position 24,643 of record JBDHFS010000004.1, on the reverse strand, counting down.
ACGCCGTGGAATCTGAGGCTTCGAACGCGCTGCGTAAAGCCGCCTGCAGCGGTTCCCGGCAGTCCGTCTCCGGTATGGCGTGCGTGAAGCCACCACCGTCCGGGAGGGCCACCTCACCGGGTTTGCGGATCAGTACCCAGTGAAGCGTGCCTTCCCGCGATTTCTTATCGGGACGGGCCCGCTCCAGGAGATCATCGACGTCCAACGGCGGCTCCAGCACCTCCGGAAGTCCACATGCCGCAAGTACTTGATCCATACGGCCACCCACGCCGGGGTCGGTCGCGCCGAGGCTCTCGCCGAGCCGGGCCTCCACCCGCATTCCGGCCGCCACCGCCTCGCCGTGCAGGATCGCGAAGCCCGACAGCGACTCCAGCGCGTGCCCGAACGTATGGCCGAAATTCAGTATGGCGCGCAGGTCTCTCTCTTCCGGGTCCTCCTCGACCACGGCGGCCTTGATGCCCACGCTCCGCCGGATCAGCTCCGTCGTCGCCTCGATGTCCCCTGCCTCGAGAAGCGCCGCCCTCTCCTCGATCCACTCGAAGAAGCTCGCATCACGGATCGCTGCCGCCTTCACGGCTTCGGCGAGACCGGAGATCCTCTGGTAGCGCGGGAGGGTCGACAGCAGCTCCGGGTCCACGACCACGGCGGCCGGATGCAGGAAGGTCCCTGCGGCGTTCTTGACCGGCCCGGCGTCGATCCCCGTCTTGCCGCCGACGGAGCTGTCGACCATGGCGAGAAGAGTCGTCGGAACCTGGATCACCGGGACTCCCCGCATGTAGGTCGACGCCACGAATCCGGCCAGATCACCCGTCACTCCGCCGCCGAGCGCTATGCATGCGGAGTCGCGGCCGAAACCGGCCCGGACCAGCTCGCCGCACAGAATCGACCACTGCTCGGCCGACTTGTTCCATTCACCGGCCGGAAACGCGAACAGCTCGGCGTCGAGCCCGCCATCGGACATCGCGGAAAGCGCCCTGCGACCGTACAGCTCCGCCACGTGGCTGTCGGCGATGATGGCGTAGCGGTGCGCCGGCGCGGCCGCGCACGCGTGGGCCAGGCGGGCGAGCCCGCCCGGTTCGATGCGGATCTCGTAACCTGTTGCTGCCCTTTCGGGTACGGCGACGCGCACGATCGACATCGTCAGAAGGAGACCTGCGGCTCGGCCTTCACCGCGCGACCTCCGCGAGATCGAACCGCTCCGCGCCGGGCGGCAGACCCTCGCCGCTGTCGGCGGCTCCGGCGGGTACATCCGTGACTATCGCGATATGCCGTGAGAACCTGACGCCACGCTCCACGGTGACTCTGCGACCGGCCGCTCCGGGGTCGCCGCCGTAGCGGGCGTCCAGGGCAGCCCGCACGCCCTGCGCGAATTCCAGCGCGTCGCGCTCGGTGTCCCACACCGTGACCCACAGAAAGGCCTCTCCCTGCGGTCCGTCCAGGAGCCGGTAGCGATCGCCGTCCCAACCCTCGGCCGCGCGGTCCGCCGTCTCGCGCTCCGGAAGAAACTCCCTGAGCAAGAGCCGCGTCTCCAGCTCGCCCAGGCCATCCGTGAGGACCTCGTCCCAACCGCGGGGAAGCGGCTGGGCATACGAAACCTCGGTCGGCACGTCCCGCTGGCCGGGGACGAACCGCTCCGGATGCAGCACCTGCTCGGTGGAGACCGGCATCTCCGTGCCCAGGGGTGGGACGCGGCCCCATTCGCCGCGCCAGTGCTGCTGGACGAACAAGAGCCCCCCGAGGTACGGGAACAGGAGGGATTCGCGGATGAGGGCCGGCGCCTCGCTCAGGACCGGCATCTCGAGACCGGCCGCGGCCAGCGGATCGTCCTCCAGCAACGCCTCCAGACCGGGGAGCTGCGTCAGGTCCGCGTCGCTCCCCATGAGCTGAGCCATCTGCCATTCGAGCATGGCGAACGTGGCGTGGCCCTCCATGGCCGCCTGGGCTGCCGTGCCGCGGTCGTTGGCCTCCAGGTTCGCGTTCATCAGAGAGTCGAGGTCCATGTACTGGTCCTGCAGGGCATGCACCAGCTCGTGCACGAGAACCGTCTCCAGCTGGCTCTCCGCCACGCCCTCCACCACGTACAAGGTGTCCCGCCCCGGGTCGTAGTATCCGACCACCTGCTCGAGGAGCAGCTCCCGGAGGAGCGGCTCCAGGTCTAGCGTGTCGGGAACGAGGCCCAGGCGCGCGTAGGTGCGCACGACGGCCTCCAGGCGGTCCGGAGGGAGCTGGCGGGCCATCTCGGCGATCAGGAAGGCCTCCAACTCGTCTCTCGACCGTGTGGCGAGCCGGACGGGCATCCGCGCGGAGAGGCCGGAGCGCTGCTCGGCCGCGGGCAGGAGATCGGCCGCGATACGGCGAAGAGCGGTGTCGGCGGTGGCCTGCGCGCCGGGCTCCTCAGCTCGTGAGCCTTCCCCGGGAGCATCGGTTTCCGCACACGATGTGATCGAGGCGGTCAGACAGACGACGCACAGCGTGACGAACGTCCTGCGAATCAAGTGCCCACGTCTCGATCCGGCCTGTTCTCTCATCACGGCTCCAGATCCGTGCGCTCGACGCCGGACGTTCCAGCGGCGGCCGCCGCCAGCTCGGCGACGCGCAACGGGAGCTCCCCGGGGGCACGCGCCGGCACGATCCAATCCGGCGCCAGCTCCGACAGGGGCACGAGGACGAACGCGCGTTCCCGCAGGCGCGGATGGGGCACGGTCAGCTCGGCGGTGTCCATGACCAGGTTTTCATACAGGAGGATGTCCAGGTCCAGGTCCCGCGGTCCATAGCGATCAGGCCCCCGTACCCGGCCGGCCGCTGCCTCGGCTTCCTGCAGCGCCGAAAGTAGTTCTCGTGGCGTCAGGCGAGTGTATCCCACACAGCAGGCATTGAGGAAGTCCGGCTGGGGCTCGAAGTCAGTGGGCCTGGTCTCGTAGATAGCCGACACCCGTACATGGCGGGCGTGCTTCTCGACGCATCCGATTCCCCTGCGCAGGTTGGCCAGCCGGTCCCCCACGTTACTCCCCAGACCGAGCGCGAACGCCGCCTCAGTGATCCCGGAGCTCACCCGTCGTCGCGCACCCGGAGCTGAGCGCACCCTGAAGTCTCGCCTTTCGTTTGAGGGCCCAAAAACGGGAGCCCCTGGAAGACCCAGGGGCTCCGCGCTTCCTTCATGTGCGCCGCGTGTCTGAAGACACGACGGCGGTGCCAAGACCTACGGCATCGTCGCAGTCGTGACGATGATCGTGTAGTCCTGCGGTGTGAGGTCGCCGTCGAATCCCGCGAAGTCGTCCATCACCCAGACGTTGTTCCCGACACCGATCGTGACGGTCGCGGTCTCGGGCGGCTGGTCGATCTCGAAGTGGCACGCGAATACATCGTCGGTCTCGCACCAGTAGAAGTCGATGTCCTTGAGCGGAGGGCCCCAAGTCGGGGCTAACGTCACGTCCATCGACGTCTCTCCGAGCAACGCGTCCGTGGAGACCGGCGTAAAGAACCAGTCGTCCTGCGGTCCGGACGCCGTGCCGTTGCACCACAGCGGCAGCGACACGTCGACGAACGGTCCGTCCCAGCCCGGGTTCTCCGGGAAGTCCAGCGCATTGCAGGAGTTCGTCTGCGACCAGGTCGTAGTGTTCGAAAGCACGCCAGCCACGATCACCATGATCTCGTGGTCGCCCGGCTCGGTGTACGTCGGCATCTGGGCCGTAATCTCCGTATCGGAAACCACGGTGAAGTTGCCGAGGAGGTACCCATCGGCCGTTACCGCCGTGATGAGGCCCGGGAACTGCAACTGCTCGCCCGTGATCGTCACCGTCTCCGCGAAACCGCCGGACGCCACGGACAGCGCCGTGATCACCGGCACCGGCACGTAGTACACGGCCGAGAACGGCAAGTCACCATTGGTGGTCTGCACGACCCCGGAGATGGTCGTCGTGCCGCCGCCAACTGCTGTAACCTCCACGACGGGTACGTCTCCCTGCCCATAAGCAGCGTCATCCGTGGCGATACGCCATGTCACCGTAGCCACGGCCTCGTCCGACGACTGCGCCGTCACAGCAGTGATATCGTCGGGAATAGTGTTTTGGTTGCCCACTGCGTCAACGACAATGACGGGGAATTCATCCACGTCTCCAACCAGAAACGCACCCAGCGGGTCGCTCTCGAAGGCCGCCGCCACCGCGACGTTCGCGATTACCTGGATCGTCACCTGATCCTGCCGGACCACACCGAGCCCCGCCGTCCCGTTGGCCTCCTGTCCGGCCCAGGTGGCGCTCAGGGTGGCGGCCCCGGACGTGGTCGTCGTGAAGTTGCCGACGTCGTCGTCAATCGTCGCGACGTCCGAATCGCTCGACGCGAATACCGCGTCCACGGGATCGTACGGAGTTACCGGGTTGCCATCAAAGTCGATGAGCTGCGCCACGATCTGTCCCGTGGCACCGGCGCGAAACACCTCGTCTGGCACCGGCGCCGTGATCTGGATGCCGTCGACCACGACCACCACCTCGACCTGTGCCGAGGCCGAACCCGACGACAGGTTGATGCAGGTCGGACCCAACGTCGCGCCACCGGTCACTTCGAAGAATCCGGGCGGCTGGATCTCGGGAAGCCAATCCGGATCGTCCGCGACGGTGATCGCCCCCGAACCGCAGGTGGGATCGATCGCCCAGGACACCTCGTCGAACGTGGGTTCGTTGCCCTCGTTGACCGCGCGGCTCTCGAGTTTCGACGTGCGTCCCGCAGCAACGACCATGAAGCTAGGATTCACCGTGACCCGTGTCGTCTGCTTGACGTCAAAGTCCACGGGGTTGTCGTTGCACGCCCCGAGTCCGAGGACAGCCAGCGCGGTAATGTGGAGCCCTACATTACGCACGAAGCCAACTCTCATGATACCCTCTCTCTCGATATGACACCGTTAATCTGCGTACCGCCGGCACATGTTATTGAAATCCCACAAATCGGGGGTTGATACCGAAATTCGTCTTGAGGTCCTGAAGCGCCGCCGGTCCGCTGCGCTCGTACCAGTCCGCCAGTGAGGCGATGTCCGGATCGGTGCTGTAAATCAGCCGCCAGTTCCCGAACTGGTCGCTCTCGATGAACAGGTAAACGAATCCGGTTGTCTGGTATCGCCAGATCTCGTACGGTGGTTCGCCGGCGAAACCGCCCGACCCGATGACCCCACCGGGAGTGCCAAACTCCGTCGGCGAATAGTTGACCAGCCGCTCTTCCGGCTCACCATACACCAGATAGATCCGGCCACGGTCCGTGAACCACGGCAGGCGTTCCTCCGTACCCACCCGCTCTTCGTACCGGGCTCGAATCGTCGCCACCCGCTCAATGTAATCGTCGAGGAATTGATTCCCCACGGAGGCCGGGTCGGGATCCCGGTGCCGGAAGAACTCGGTCAGGTAGCGCCGCTTCGCATCGGGCGGAAAAGCCTCGAACGTCACGCGCTCCGTGTCCGTGATCAATACGGCCACGCCACCGAAGGTGCGCTCCAACTCCTCATCTGAAAGTGAGGCGAAATAGTCACCCTCGTAGCTCCGGTCGCCGCCCACGGCGACTTCGTCCACCGGGTCGAGCATACGGAACGTCGCCGAACTGCCCGTGCTTGCGGTCGTCGTCTCGACGTTCATTACGAGCTCGTATTCGCCCGGGGGCAGTCCTTCCAGGGAAAGTTGACCCGTGAACGGCGTCCCTCCCTGCTCTACATCCACCTCGGTCACCGGCGTGCGGAACAGCGCCCGCTCACCGGATCGCACCTCGGCGTTGACCTGGGCCCGGGTCGTTTGATCGCCCCGGCCGTAGAGTTCGAGATAGTAGTAGATGTCCGGTTCGGTCGGCAGAACCGCCATGCGCGCTGCCGTGGCGATACCGAAACCTCCATGGGTGACTGACCAGCTCCCACCTCCCGCCCCCTCCGCTATCGGCTCGACTCGCGTCGCCAGAAACAGATCCGACGTTACCGGGCGGTCGTCGAACGCCATGAGGGGAATGCGTGCCATTACGCCGAGATCCGGCGCATCCGTGGGGTATGCCCGCACTTCTACCTCATAAGCGCCGGGCATCAATCCGAACCGGAAAGCCTCGAGAAGGTCGGAGGTTCCGGACTCCGCAAAGGCTGCTGCCTGCTGGCTGAGCTGCCTCTCCCAGCTGTCTCGATACAGCTGGGCGTCCTGTCCATCGAACACCGTGACTTCGAACCGGTAGGCGCCCGTCGTCCCTCCGGCCAGCATCGCCAGTGGCACGTTCACCAGACCGTCTACTACCGTGACATCCTCCGGAGCCCAGGTCCTGAGGAGTGTGACCTCGAGGCCTGCGGCATCCGCAACCTGCGGAGCCGTTACGGAAGCGGAAGCCCGCTCCGTGGGCACGAGCGCCCACACGGCGGCGAGGCACAGCGCTGCCACTTGCCTGGCGCCGCTCACGCCTTGCAGCTTCCAGCATCCCGGAGGAGTTCGGACACGCATATCTGCCGACCGAGTCGGTTATTCGACGCCGAAGGAGACCGTGAACGCGTTCGCGCTCCCCAGCACACCGAAGTTCCTGTAGGCGTAGTCGAACTGGATTCGGTATCGATCCGCGAACCGGTAGAACAGTCCACCGCCAAGGCCTAATCCGTCCGTGCCCTGGTCCGCCGCGAACGTGCCGCCGATGTACTCGTTGTCCGGCTGCGTCTGGAACGAGGCCCGCAGCGCGACACCCACCGGGACGTCCACTCCGTGGTAGCGGTACTCGCCGGCGAAGCCGAACGCGGCCTTCTGCTGGTTGGACTCGATGAACTCGGTCATCAGGGCGAGGGTGTTGGACTCCGACGAGATGATGTCGTAGTTCAGGCCCGCGCGGAAGAGCCTCGGCATCGGAAACGATCCCGCCTTGAGCTCCGCCGGGGGATAGTCCACCCGTTGATCTGGCACCGCCGGATCCTGAGAGCTGCTCTCCACATCGCGGAACCGCAACGCCTCGCCCGTATGTTCGAGCGAGCTACCCAGGTTCTGAACGACGAATGACAGGCGGATCGGACGATCTCCGAGTTCGCTGTGGAAATTCACACCGAAGTCAATCGCGAACGCCGAGGCCGACGCACCACCGAGCGAGCCGGTCGCCAGGTCGTCGTTGATGAACTTCAGGGTGAAGCCCGCCGAGAAACGGTCGATGAACGCATGGGCGAACGACATGCCGGCCACGGTCTCTCTGACGCCGTACGTCTCGCCCGACACGTTGTCCGGATCAGCCTCCGTGTAGATCGGCTGGTTCCCGAACCCGAAACTTCCCAGGAAGAAGCCGATGCCGAAGTCGCCGTCCGAGAACGGGAAGGCCAAGCCCGTCCAGTAATAGTCCGTGTCCGCGAAGTAGGGCATCAGCGTCAGCGACACTTCCGCACCATCCATCATGGGCAGGCCGGCAGGGTTGTAGTATAGCGAGCTCACGTCGTCCACGATCGTCGCAAACGACCCGCCGAGAGCCATGCCTCGGGCACCCGCCCCGAGCAGCAGGAACTCGCCCGACGAACCACCGAACGCCGTGTTGTCACTGGCGATCTGGACAGGGTTGTCCGGTTCGGTCGGCGTTTCCTGCGCCCAAAGCAGCCCCGGCAGTGCAACCGCCAGAAACAGGCCGGTTACCGGTCGACTGAGTAGCCGCATGGATACCTCCTCAGGGAGCTGGTCAATGCCCGTGGAGAGGTCCATGCCTCTCCACGGGCCCGGTTCTCGTTAATTCTGGCCGGCGAAGTTCACGATCGTGAACTTGCTCACGAACTCTTCGCCTTGCGGTGTCGCCACGTGATAGAAGTACACGCCGCTCGCCACGAACTGGTTGTTGCGATTCCGCATATCCCACACCGCCCGGCCGCCGCCGCTGACGTCATTGTGATTGATCAAATCCACCAGGACGCCGGTCAGCGTGTAGATGCGGATCGTCGCCTGCGTCGGAAGGTTCACGAACGCCAGTTCCTTCGACGTCGGGCCTCTGTCGAGCTGACTCGACGTCAGATACGGATCCGGCACCGTGTGGATCTCGGTCAGGTCCAGCGGTCCGCTGGCCACCGTGTTCGACTCGACGAGCCACCCGATGGTCAAGCCCGGGATGAACGGGTTGCGTAAGCCCGCTGCTGAACGCGTATCGTAGACGGGTGTGTACGTGTATCCATCCGGATCGTCTGTCGTGTAGCTCGACGCGGCGGACCTGATCGACCCGTTGTAGGTCCTCAGCGTCCACTCTGTTCCGTCAGCCGGCAGCGCCTCCGTCAGGAAGAAGTGACGCATGCCATTCAGGAACAGTGTGAAGCCGTTGCCGGTGGTGGAGCCACCGTCGTCGTTCGGCCCCAGCAAGATCGAGTGGATGGTCGGCGTCGCCGACAGCGCCGCCGTCGAGTTGCACGTTACAAGCTCCTCGGCTTCGTACTCGACACGCCCCGGACCGACGCAGAAGAAGTCCTCCCACGAGACCGAGCCGTCACCCGTCACATCGTCGTTGAGGAAGCCCCACGACGACCCGTAGTCGGCGCTGAACGACACGTCCACGTTGTGCGTCACGTCGCGGACGGAGATCGTACCGTCGGCCCACGTCACCCGAAGGTCGGCCGCCCGGCCGAGGTAACCCTGATAGTAGCCGAAGTACTGGACTGTACCGCTGCTCGCGATGCATTCCACACAGGATGTACCCGTCGTTCCGGTCGGACTCATCTGCGTGTGGTGGATCGGGATCCACACCGAATCGACCTCGGCCAGCCGACCCACTCGGATGTACTTCGTCGGATCCGGTATCGTGTTTTCGGTGCCGTTGAACCAGCGCGGGCCGCCGTGAATCGTTCTCGACAACCTCCCGCGGCGGTTCTGTTCGCCCTCCCAGTTGATGAAATTGATCGATTCATCCAAGGTCAGGACGGCCGTAGCGAATCCCGATCCCGAGGGAATCCCGAACGCGCGCAGCGCCTCAGGATCGAACGGTATTTCCTGGCTGACGGCTAGCACCTCCGTGAAGCCCGCGGTGCTGAAGCCACCTCCCCAGGTGAAGGCCGGCCCCACGGCCTCCACAGGATTCCCGTCCACGGTGAGGAACGCCCGGAAGCATGTCTGCGTGAAATCCCACGTACCTCCGCACCCCTCCTGCGCCACCCAGTCCGGCTTGATACTGTCGACAGTTGCCGTCAGCTCGAACTGCGGCAGCAGACGGGGAACGAGTGGGGCGAACCCCTGCTCCACTCCGTTCGTCGCCGGGATCGGGCCCGAGAACGTCCCGTGGTCCGGATCCAGAGACGGCATAAACGCGTTGAAATCTAGCGGCACGCCATCGTCACCGGCGATGGACGCTTGCAGCTCGGCCCCTACCATTTCCGGCGAGTCTTTGCGAGGCACGGTGGCTTGGGCCACCTTGCTCGACCGGAGCGTGTGCGGACCCGACGCTTCCGAGTTCACGTCGAACGCGCTGACGGCGTACCAGTAGGTGAAGTTGTTCGCCGGCGAACTGTCCGTGAACACGAACGGGACGCCGGTGTCGAGCGCCGGCACGCCGGTACCCGCGTCGTCGTCGACGATGATGTTCGTGATGTTCACGCCGAGGGCGGTCAGATCTATGCTGCGGGATGCGCCCGCGCCCGGGAGTCCGCCCCCTCCGCCGTTGTTGAAGATCAGGTCGCCCGTCGCGATGTTTCGCGCCGCCACCTGAACGTCCGGAAAGGAACCCGGACACGTTTCACCCGCAACGAAACCGACCACCGGGATGCCATCCCGCGTGACGCCTGCATCTTCGTCGGGCGGTACCGTCTCGCACGTGTAGTCCTCGAACACCGAGTTGGCCTTGTCGAACTGCGCGAGCAGATCCGGCACCGTGGCATCCGTCCCGCGCCATACCCGGTAGCCTTCCACGTCGAACTGGCGGTAGTTCGGATTATAGAGCGTGCTCGCCGGGTTGCTCGCCACCTCGTAGAACGGGTCCCCGTTCAGCTCCGTGGGACTCTCTTCCCAGACCACCGTGACCTCTTCGTCGCCGGGCACCAGGTAGAAAGTCGGCTGTTCGGGCGAGAACCCGAGCAGGAACGCGTTGTCGAAGATCGACTGCGCCACCAGGGCCCGGCCCAGGAGGCTGTTCGGAACGGTGACGACGTTGAACTGATCCAGCTTGTTGTCCGGCGCCTCGAGGGATCCGTTAAGACGACCGGAAGGATCGGCGCCTGTGTATTGGAACCAACCCGCTCCACGCTCGATCGGCTTCACCGGGTTCGCAGCCGCCGACAGCACGTCGCTGCATCCCCCGAGATCTTCCGCCAGGACTGCCTCAGGCGTGCAGCCACGAGCACTGGTGAACCCGGGGTGGAACGACGGTACTCCAGGAGCGTTGTCGTTGGGTGACGTATTCGGGATGATCCCGCTCGGGCTGCCGTCCGGCATCGTCGCCACGGTAGCCGCGAGGACATACGCCACCACGATCGTGGCCGGCTCGTCCTGCGGACCGATCGAGAACGGACCGGACGACTGATAGAAACGGGTGTCCTCCGACTCCTGGAAAATGAAGCACACTGAGCGCTGCGTGAGGGTAGGATCCGCCGTAACGACCTCGGGCTGTACGTTGCACGGATTGTCGCCCAGCGAGGGCGACACCTTACCCGACAGGTAACGCCAGAGCTGCCGTCCGTTCGACGGGTCCGGGAATCCGAACGAAGCGTTCAGTGTGATCGAGAACAGCGTCAGTCCGACCTCCTCGGGCGGGTCGCTTCCCGGTCGGATCGGGCTCTTCAGGTATTTCACACCCACGAGTCCCGGAGAGCTCGTGAAGAACGGCGGGAAGAAGATCTCCGGCACGTAACTGAACTCGGTCGCCGCGAAACCGCCGTGGTACGAGATTCCCATGTCGAAAGACAACATCGCGGTCGAGAAGTTCTCATCGAACGCGTTCGACACGTCGTTGTCCGCCGCGAAGGCCGCATACGCCTCGTTGATCGTGTACCCGGACGCCGGCAGAGCGGGATCGCCGCCGAAGAACTGGTTGTTGTTGAGACGCTGGAATTCCGCCTCGGATGTCACGTTCTCGAAGGTGTATAGAAAATAGACTACCGACTCGTTACCGGCCGGGTAGTTCCAGGCCATGCTGCGCTGCGTCACCCGGATCCCCAGGGGATGCAATCGGCCCGAATTGCGGGCCGGGTCTCCGTCCCAGTATTGCACCCAGGAGTCCTGCTGCGATGCCGCTCTTCGACCCCAGAGGACCGGCTGGAAGATCGGATCGACGGGGATCCGGGCCTCATCAGGCCAGTCCTCCAGGTCGTCCGGGTTGAGGGAATCAAAGATATTCGTGATCGCCGTGCCGTGCTGGTTCGTTCCCCGCGCGTCGAAGAAGAAGGTCGCCGTGGTGTCGTTGGCCCACGGTCCGCCGTCCTCGCCGACGATGCCCGCGATTTGCAGGCCCGTGTTGAAGATGTAGCCGTTCGTGGTGCCGACGGGCCAGAAACCTCCACCGCCGGTCGGGCTGTCGAACACGTTCGTGCACACCTGCCCCTGGCTCGAGAGACCGCAGGCCAGCTGGTTTCCGGTCAGCACCGCGGTCGGGCCCGCGAACAATGAGAATCCGTTCTCGGCTCGGGCACGCTTGGCCTCCGGTGAGACGTCGCCGATGAGCGTGTTGCCGGCCGCGAGCAGGAGCACACTGAGCGCCCCGCCCCAGACCAGCCTTCGGCCGTTACGGCCAAATCGTGCAAACATGCTGAGTCTCATGGCCACTCCTGGTTGTTCGGGAATCGGGGAGCGGCCGAATCGACCGCTCCCCCTTCGCCGTTGTTTCCTCCCGGGCCTCCTAGAAGGCAACCCTGAAGCCGAGGCGGAGGAGCTGGTCCGACCGCTCGAACCTGACATTCTGACCGTTGTCGTTCAAGTACTCCTGTTCGAACGCGCTGGTCTGCTCTTCCACCGTGAATACACCGTCGCCGTTACCCCACCTCTCTTCGGCTCGCATCAGAGAGTATTTGTTGAACTGGGTCTCCGGCGACTCGGCAATGATATCGAAATCGTCGATCAGGTTGTCTCCGTCCAGCCGCGTGTCGGTCAGGGCTGTCTGGAGCTCCGCCTCGAAGAACCTGTCGTTTACGGTGGTGCCCGTCTCGAGGAACACCACGGTGTTCGATGTGATGTCGAACGGGTTACGCCAGTCGACGAAGGCCGTCAGCCTCCAGGTCTTCCCGAGGCTGAAGCCCTTGCTGAAGCGGATGTCGAACCCCGTGCTCCAGCCCGTCTGCGTATTGTTCAGCGAGCTCTGGGGAGTTCCGCCCAGACCGGCGAAGCTCGGCGGCCCGATCTGGCCGTTGCCCCGGTTGATCATGGCCGTGTACGGCAGGCCGCTGCGGACTCTCAGGATCGCGAACATCCCGAAGTCCGACAGGATGGCCCCGAGCGTCGAGCCCTGCATGTAATCGGCCGGGAACGCCAGACTGCTCGTCACCGAGATGTTGTGCCTCCGGTTCGTGTCGAGCGGCAGCAACACCTCCGGCGGTGCCTCCGGCAATCCGGTCAGAAGCGCGATCGCCGAGTTCGAGCGCAGCACGATATCCTCGTACGTGTAAGGATCCGAGCCTGTGCCACGCGCGTCGATGAAGCTGTACGACAGGCTGTTCACGGACAGGTTCCCGAACGCCTTGTCGACCTTCACCTCGAACCCGTTGGACTCGGTCCAGTCCTTGTTGGTCACCGTGTTCAGGAAGATCGAGGCACCTTCCCGGTTCGGGTCGGCGAACGGGAGTTTCCGCGAAGACAGCGCGTCCCGCTGCTTCTTGTTGAACGCGGAGATGTCGAGCACCAGGTCCTGGCCTATCAACTGCCGATACCCGAACTCGAAGGTCCTGGTGCTCGGCATGTCGACATCCCGGCCGAAGGTGCTGTTCGTGTTCTGGTTGACCAGGTCGGAGTTCGTGTTCTGAAGGAACCCGATCTGGGCGTCGGCGACACCCGCCTCACCCGTCGCGAAACCCCCACCCGTGAAGAACGCGGGGGTCTGCACGAACCTTCCGTAGCTCAGACGGAACGTGGATGTGGGCGTGACCGGGAAGCTGGCCCCGAGCCGCGGGCTGAACTCGGACTTCGTCTTGCCCTCGATGAAGTTGTTCAGGCACGGTCCCGACGGATTCGCCGATTCGGGTCCGCACAGGTTGGCCGGCACGTACGCATCCGCGGACGCGTCGTACCTGACGAATCCCGCTTTCAGGCTATCCGGGATGTTGAACACGAACCCGGGTGTCCGTGGGTACTCGGCCCCCGGATCCAGGTAGTCCCACCGAATGCCTCCCTCGAGCACCAGGTCACCGATGTCCAGTCGATCCTGGATGAACGCGCCGATCTTGGTCGGAGTCGCGTGTTCCGGCAGCGGGAAGCTGGAAGCCAAGGGGATGGAGTTCGAGATAAGGTCGACGCTCAGCCATTCGCCTCCGAGCTTGACGCGATTGAACCGGCCGATCTGCCAGTCCAGCGTTCCACGGACCTGGATCCGGTCTTCGTTCGTCTGCCCATACGCCGCGGTGGCGTTGGAGGTTGACTGGGCTTGTCCGTATCCGTTGATCCAATAGCCGGTGCGCTGCCCGAACGGGTTTTGCCGAATGTTGTCGTTCAGGCCCTGCAGGGACTGCGAGTCGCCGAGGTCCGTCCGCTCCGGGAAGGCCTGCATGGCCTCACGCGGCACCGCGTTCGAGCGGTACGCATTCAGGTACTCATCGTCGAAGTCGAACGCGTTGAAGCCGGTGATCGTGAAGCTGTCGTCCTTGACGAACTTGGGACGCGAGAACGTGTATCCGAGGAACGGATCCCGGTTGTCCTGCCACCACGAGGACTCGAGGAGGCCGTAGTCGAACCGGTCCGTCTGGTAGCTGGCCCTGAGATCCAGGGCTAGCTGCTGATCGGCCGACTGAGTGATCGTCTGGAACCAGCCGAGCGTGAACACGTTCTGGAGGAGGTTGTTACCCCGGATGCGGTCGGTGTCGAATTGGTCGTCAAACCCCGTACCCCGACCGTAGTTCTGAGTACGATTGTAAGTGTACCCGAAGTTGATTCGAGACCCGCGTGGCAGCTGCCAGTTCAGGTTGCCCGAAAACAGATCCTGCTGGGCCCAGTTGTGCGGGACGGTGCGGGCATTGTCCCACGGGACGTAATTCAGGGCCGCCACGTCCACGAGATCCGTCGCGCCGTCCGTCGCCGAGCCACGTGGCTCGGCGAAGATCGCCGGCTGCCCGGCCTCGCACAGGCTCGAATAATCTGCCCCGTTGGTCCCGGTCGCCGGGCAGGACTCGACTCCGCTGGCCATCCAGCGCTCGGGGGCGTTCTGCGTCACGTTGTTGGACCGCCCCTGCATGGTGCCCGCCATGAAGAACGTCAGGGGACCCGCGATCGGTCCGCCGAGCGTGAGCTCCCCACGGTTGAAGTTCGTGCGCCACGAGTTCGTGACCTGGTCCGTGAACAGCTCCATCGATCCGGTGAACCGAGGACCGCCCGATCGCGTGACGAAGCTCACCACCCCGGACTGCGCCTCGCCGTACTCGGCCGCGAACGCACCGATGTTCACGTCGACCTGCTCGAGAGCGTTCGTCGGCAGCGCCACGTTGTCCGCCGTGGCCTGTCCGAACGAGCGGATGAGCACACCATCGATGAACACCGCTTCCTCGTTCGGCCGGCCTCCGCGGATCGTACGACCCTGGTTGGTCTCGATCACGCCCGGCTGCAGGACCACGATGTTCGTGGCGTTGTCGAGCGGAAGCTGGTCGATCGTCGCACCCTGCACGATCGACTTGGTCGAAGTCTGGTCACGCGGAACCAGTGGGTTCCGCTCACCCTCGACCGTGATCGCCTCGAGCTCGACCGCCGTCTGCTCCAGTTCGAAGTTCAAGGTCGTCGTTTGACCCGCCAGGATACGCTGTCCTTCAATCGCGAAGGGCCGGTAGCCTATGAACTGGGCCCGCACCGTCTGCAGACCCGCCGACACTTCGTTGATGAAGTAGAATCCCTGGTCGTTGGTAAGATTGCCCAGCGTCGTGCCGTCCACGATGACCTGCGCTCCCGCGATTGGAGCGCCCGTCGCCGCATCCGTTACTCGACCCTGGACCTTTCCAGTGCTTGCCTGACCGAACAGCGGACTGGCTACAAATAGCGCCAGCCCGGCCGTCATCAGGCTTGAGCGAAAAGCCCCTCTCAACGAATCACGCAGCATGGATCACCCTCCTCAGGGCATGAAGGAGAAGCGTCGACCGCACCACACGTCCACGAGACGAAAAAGCCCCCTCGCGGCCCTTCGCGCCGTGGTTGCGTGCGGGTCGACCAGTGAGTGAGAGACGACAGATTTGGAGAACCGTGGAGGTCTCCTGGGTACGAACGAAGGTGGAGCCGATAACACCCTCCCCTGTCTGGAGGAATCGGGTCGCCAGCCGGCCTCGCGCCGACCGACCTCCTGTAGAGCCTCAGGTTGTTCGGCGGACATGATGCAGTCCTTACGTCTGAGATCGCCGATTTACCTGGAGACAGCCTCTTATCGTCGACTTCGTTCTATGGTTCAGCGCGCCGCCCGCGCGCTCCAGCCTCAGCTGTAACTACGGCCGCACAGGGGCCGCGACATTCTCAAAGGACCCGAAGAGGTTGGAAGGGGGTCCTTATATATATGTCAGTTCCGAAGAACTGCAGTCCTGTTCTTCGACCGGAGAAGCTTACGGGTGCACCGACCGGGTGTCAATAGCCGCAAGCACCCCCGCGACCGCCCCCGCGGCGGCATCGCGAACCGCCGTAAGTAACGTCGCGCCAACTTCGTTCGGAAAGCTGAGGCCCCGCGGTGCCCGTGTCAACCTGGTCCGGAATTCCCGTCGGTTGTCGAGGGGCTATTGTCGGGTTCCCCGGCAGCCTGTACGACCAACCGCAGGAACCTCCGCCTTCCTCTTTGCATAACGTACGACCCGGGCGGATAGTGACACTCCGGATCATCGACGACCTTTCCGTCGACCCGGATCCCTCCCTGCTTGAGGAGGCGCCGAGCCTCGGACGCCGAGGCGGCGAGTCCTGAGCGGGCCAGGGCGTGTACGATCCACAGCGTCCCTTCCTCGCCGGTCTCGAGTACGCAGGTCGCCACTTCTTCGGGTATCTCACGCTCCCGGTGTACCCGGTCGAACGCTTCGCGGGCCGCCACGGCCGCCTCCTGACCGTGGTAACGGGCGGCTACCGATTCGGCCAGCCAGCGTTTCGCGGCCAGGGGCTCGCGCGATGCCGCCTTCGTCCATGTCTGGCGCTCGGCGGCGGATGCGCCGGACGCCAGGTCGATCCATTCTTCGAGCAGCGTGTCAGGGATCGACATGGCGCGACCGAACGCTTCGGCCGGATCCATGGCGAGGCCGATGTAGTTGTCGTACGACTTCGACATCTTCCGCTCGCCGTCCGTGCCACGCAGCAGCGGCAGGGTTACGCAGACCTGCGGCTCCTGCCCCGCCTTCTCCTGCAACGTCCGTCCGAGCAGCAGATTGAACATCTGGTCCGTCCCCCCGAGCTCCACATCCGCCCCGAGCGCCACCGAGTCGTACGCCTGCATCATCGGATACAGGAATTCCACGAGAGAGATCGGCTTCCCTTCCCCATACCTGGCGGCGAAGTCGTCGCGCTCGAGCATCCGGGCCACGGTGTACTGAGAGGTCAGCCGCAACACGTCTTCCAGTCGAAGCCCCGACAGCCACTCACTGTTCAGCCGGATCTCCGTTCCTTCGGGATCCAGGATCCGGAACACCTGCTCGCGGTATGTTTGCAGGTTCCGTTCGATCTCATCCCCGGATAGGACGGGCCGGGCATCGCTCTGGCCGGATGGGTCGCCCACGAGCGCGGTGAAGTCACCGATGACGAACACGACCCGGTGGCCCAGCTCCTGGAAGACGCGCAGTTTGTGAATCGACACGGCGTGGCCGATGTGGAGATCCGGCCGGGTGGGGTCGAACCCCTGCTTGACGATCAGCGGGCTGTGCTCGTTCCTCGAGCGCTCGAGCTTGACCTCGAGCTCGCTCTCCGGAATGATCTCCGCTACCCCGTCGCGGATTCTCTCGAGCTGCTCGTCCACGGAGAGAAACATTCGCCGTCCACGTTCGTAGAATGGGCACCGAGATTCGTGAGGACCTTCGGAATCGCATAGCATAGATATGGCGGAGAGCGGAAGCAACAAGAGATTCAGGCTGCCCAGACCCGGGCCGACAGCACGCTGGGTCATCGCCACCGTCGCGGCATCCGGCCTGGCCCTGGGGATCGGGATCGCGTGGGGAGCGTGGTCGCATATCTGCGACCAGTGCCCGTCCATCGCCCAGATCTACGCGTTCGAGCCGAAGGAAGCGACGCGTGTGTACGCGGCTGACGGCAGCCTGCTGCACGAGTTCGCCGTCGAGCGGCGCACGGCGATCGAGTACGCCCAGATTCCGTCCCACGTCGTGGACGCCTTCATCGCGGTCGAGGACAAGCGTTTCTGGTCGCATCGAGGGATCGACTACCTCCGGTTCAGTCGAGCCGCCGTCGAGTTCGCGTTCGCCGGATACGACGCTGCCGGCGGGAGTACCATCACGCAGCAACTGGCAGGCAACATGTTCGCGTCGGTCGTGAACCGGCAGGACATCTCGGTGCGCCGGAAGCTGCGGGAAATGCGAGTGGCGCGATCTCTGGAGCAGGCGTACACGAAGCCGGAGATCCTCGAGGCGTACCTGAACCAGATCAACTTCGATGGGGTGTACGGGATCCAGAACGCCGCCCAGCGGTACTTCGGCAAGAACTCCCGTGACCTGAACCTCCCGGAGGCGGCCACTCTGGCCGCCATGCCCGTGGCGCCGCGCCGGTACAACCCTATCCTGTACCCCGAGCGCGCGGTGGCGAGACGCAACCTGGTCTTGAGCCTCATGGCGAGCCAGGGCATGATCACGGAGGACGAGAAGGCAAGGGCTCAGTCCTACCCGCTGCTGGTCAATCCCGACGCGCGCGAGCGCATCCCGGCCCCCTTCTTCGTCGAATGGGTCCGCAGGATCCTCATCGACAGGTACGGGACGCAGATCTACGAGGCCGGTCTCCGCATTTACACCACGCTCGATCCGGCCATGCAGACGGTGGCCGATTCCGCCATCCACGCACAGCTCGAGTGGATCGAGACACAGCCGGGGTTCGAGGCCCCGACCTACCGGGAGACCAGGGCGTGGCCCGAAGACAGCCTTGCCGGGCCGGACATGCCCTACATTCAGGGCGCGTTCATCGCGGTGGATCCCGGCAACGGCGACGTGCTGGCCATGGTTGGCGGCCGCGACTTCCAGGACTCGGAGTTCAACCGGGCCACGCAGGCGCAGCGTCAACCGGGATCCCTGTTCAAGCCGTTCGTGTACACGGCAGCCGTTGAGAGCGGCATCCCCGCGTCGGAGGTGATCTTCGACACTCCGATCGAGTTCCCGCAGCCGGACAGCTCCATCTGGTCACCCCGCAACTTCACCAACGATTTCAAGGGCCCGGTCACGATCCGGGATGCCCTGGCGGCGTCCATCAACGTCGTGGCGGTGAAGCTCGGGGTTCGAGTCGGCCTCGAGACGGTGGCCCAGTACGCTCATCGGATGGGGATCACGACCCAGATCGACCGGGTGCCATCGACGGCCATCGGTTCCCCGTCCGTGAAGCCGATCGAGATGGTCGAAGCCTACACGACCTTCGCGAACATGGGCATCCGTGTGACCCCGCGTCCCATCCTGCGGATCGAGAACGTGCTTGGCGAGGTGCTGTGGGAGGCACCCGTGGAACGGGAGGAGGTCCTCGACGAGCGCACCTCGTGGGTGGTGGTGTCCATGCTCCGGGACGTGGTGGACCGCGGATCGGGGATCCGGATCCGATTGCTGGGGGTGCCCTGGGAGATCCCGGTCGGCGGCAAGACCGGAACGACCAACGAGAACACCAACGCCTGGTTCGTAGGCTTCACGCCGGAGCTGGTCACCGCCACGTGGGTGGGATTCGACATGCCGGCCTACATCCGGGACGAGGCTCAGGGCGGTCGGGATGCGGCCCCGGTCAACGCCGAGGTGCTCAAGTGGTTCTATGCCGACCGTCCGGCGCCGCCTCCGTGGCCCCGGCCTACGGGCCTCATCGAGCGGCTGGTGGATCGGACGACGGGAATGCTGGCCACCACTTGGTGTCCGCCGGCAGCCGTCTACACGGAGGTCTACATCCCGGAGACCGAACCGCGTGAACCGTGCGACGTGCACGGACCGTGGGGAACGCGCCTTCTGCCGGACAGCCTCGGCGTGCTGGGGGACTCTCTGGCCCTGCCCGTGTCCGACGATTTCGAGTTCTGACTGAGCGCACGAAAGCCGGCCGCGTCGCCTCGGACGGTCCTAGCCGGACGTGACACGCTGGCGAATGAGGGGAGGGCGCTCGGCGGGGGGCTCGGGGACGATCGTGCAGGTCTTCACCAGCCGGGCGGCCGCGGCGGCGGCATCCTCGTCGGATCGTGCGTGGACGATGGCCAGCGGCTCTCCGGTCACGGCCGGATCGCCGATCTCCACGAGCAGCTCGATCCCCACGGCCGGATCCACGGTGTCCTCGATTCGCCGCCGGCCCGCGCCCAGCTCAACGCTCGTGACACCGACTCCATAGGCGTCGAGGGCTCCGACGAAACCGTCCGCCGGGGACGGTAGAGGAGCGCTGACCGGCGCCCGTGGCAGAAGCGAAGAGTCTTCGACGATGCGGCCGTCTCCTCCCTGCGCCTCCACCAGCATGCGAAACCGCTCCAGCGCACTCCCACGGTCAAGGACGGAGGCCAGGCGATCGGTCGCCTCCTCATGCGTCGTACCGGGTTCGACCGCCACGACCGCCTCGGCCGCCAATGCGAGCGTCACCTGGCGCAGGTCGGCCGGCCCGCCACCTTGCAGGCAATCCAGCGCTTCCGTGACCTCGAGCGCATTGCCGACCATCCGGCCCAGCGGCTGGTCCATCGCCGTGATCAGGGCGGTGGTCCCGAGTCCTTCCCCGGCCGCCAGCTCGACCAGGACCTCGGCCAGCCGAACCGCGTCGTCGGCGTCAGACATGAAAGCCCCGGAACCGCACTTGACGTCGAGGACCAGGGCCTCGGTCCCTTCGGCCACCTTCTTCGAGATGATGCTGGCCGCGATGAGCGGAATGGACGGAACCGTGGCCGTCACGTCCCGCAGGGAGTACAGGCGGCCGTCGAGAGGCGCGAGCTCGGGCGTCTGGCGGATCATGGCGCAGCCCACCGCGGACAGCGCGGCGTGGAACTCGTCGAGGGAGAGGGTGGTCCGGAAGCCCGGAATGGACTCCAGCTTGTCGAGCGTCCCCCCGGTGTGGCCGAGGCCCTGGCCCGACATCATGGGGACGCGCAGGCCGTACTCGGCCAGCAGGGGCGCCAGAATCAGCGACACCTTGTCGCCGACTCCGCCCGTCGAGTGCTTGCCCACGGCTGGGGGCCCGCCGTCCGCACGGAAGTCGAGCCTGCTGCCGCTCGAGATGATCGCGCGCGTGAGCGTCA
Organism: Gemmatimonadota bacterium; assembly: GCA_039590285.1. Classification (GTDB taxonomy): domain Bacteria; phylum Gemmatimonadota; class Gemmatimonadetes; order Palauibacterales; family Palauibacteraceae; genus Benthicola. Next base: position 4,168 of record JBDHFS010000004.1, on the reverse strand, counting down.
GGAGCTCCGACGCGCTCAGGTCGCGCAGAAGCACCGCCATCAGGAAGGCGGACATCTGGTAGTCCGGTAACCGGCCGGCCCCGTATTCGTCGAGGAGATATCGCAGCTCCTCGGGAGCCAGCTCGTATCCGTCCCTCTTCTTCGCGATCAGCTCCTGGGGGAGCATGAGCCTCCGGCGTGGGGGTTACGCGGATGTTCGCTGTCGATCAGTGACGGATCCGGTCGCGGCCCTTTTCCACGGCCTCGGAGACACGCTCCCCGGTGCGGTCCACGCCACGGCGGGCCCGGCGGGCCAGCCTGCGGGTCTCGCGTGAGGCGCGGTCCGCCAGGTCCCTGGCATCTTCCCGCGCTTCCTCCAGAGTGTCCGAGGCAGAGTCCCCCCACGACCCCGCGGTGCGAGCGATCTGTCGCCGCGTTCGCCGGCCGCTCTGCGGTGCGAGCAGAAGGGCGGCGGCGGTCCCGATAAGAGCGCCCACGGTCAAACCGGTGAGGAAGCTGAGAGCCTCTCTGTAGTCATCATTGTTTTCCATCTCGTCCTCCAGACCGTGCGATACATCGATGTCCATAAGAGTGGTGCGACGGGTCCCCTCAAGCCAGTAACCTCGGGAGGTCTGAAAGTGCCCTCGCTTGCCCGGCGGCGGGCTTGCTCTACTTTCAGTGACGATCGATCGATCACGGTCGCAGACGAAGGGGCTTCATGACCGAATTCCGTCTCGAGGGCGAGATCCGCCTGCCGGGGACCGCCGTGCACTCGCTGGCGACCGCGGCGCGGCGCCATGGCGAGCCGGTGACCTCCGCCGTCCGCGATGCCGGGCGGGCCGCCGGTGAGGATATCGTCCATCGCATCGCGGCGCTCGTGTCGCTGGCCGAGCTGGACATGGCCGACTTCTGGTCCGCCGTGAACGCGGAGACCGGAGCGCGTGGTCTGGGCACGTACGAGTGGGAGGCGGGACTGGGAGGCCACGCGGAGCTGGTGGTTCATCGAGTGGTCGACGCCCCTACGCGAGCGGGGCGGGAGACCGGCGGCCGCTTCGCCCCGTTCACGGAGGGTTTCATCGAGGGATTGCTCGGGGCCGCCGCAGAGGAGCCCGTTGCGGCCGTCCAGGCTCCGCACGACGGAGGTGAGGGAATCCGATACCTGGTGGGGTCGCCCACGGCACTGCGACACGTGCGACTCCGACTGCAGAGCGGCGCCTCGCTCGAGCAGGCACTGGAGGGAATCTGAGCGATACTTCCGGACGCGTGGTGGCGCTGGACTACGGTCGCCGGCGCATCGGCGTCGCGGTCTCCGATCCTCTCCGTACCATCGCCTCCCCGCACAGCACGGTGGTCAACGCCGATCCCCCGATGGAGCCGCCAACCGCCCTGCTCCATCTCCTGACCGACCTCGAGCCCGAGCTGGTGCTGGTGGGCATGCCGATCCACATGGATGGAACGGAAGGGGAGATGGCGGCCGAGGGGAGACGCTTCGCCACCCGACTCGCGGCCCTGACCGGATTGCGTGTGGTCGAGCGGGATGAGCGGCTGACGAGCTTCGAGGCCGACGAGCTGCTGCGCGGCATGGAGCTGCCACGCCGCAGGCGGAGGGAGAAGGGACTGAGGGACATGCTGGCGGCCACCCTGTTGCTCAAGGACTTCCTGGCCGAGACATGAGGCGATCCTGGTGCAGGACTCTTCTGGCGGCGGCCCTGGCCGCGATCCTCCTCGGTGGAGCGGCCTGGTTCGTCATGCGACCGCCCCCGAACGCGCCAACGCCAGGCGAAGTGATCGAGGTCGTGGTGGACCCCGGATCGGGAGCTCACGCGATCGGGCGCCGACTCCGGGAGCTGGGTCTCGTTCGATACCCGCGTGCTTTCGCCCTCACCGCCAGGCTCAGGGGCATCGAGAGCTCGCTCAAGGCGGGGCGCTATCACGTGGCGGCCGGCTCCCGATGGTCGGACATCCTGGACATGATGGCGCGAGGGGCGGTCGTGACTTTCCCCCTCACCGTTCCGGAAGGCTTCACTCTCCGCGAGATCGCGCCGCGCGTGGAAGAAGCGACGGGCGTGGCCGCCGACTCGGTGCTTCGGCTGGCGGCGGATTCCGCTTTCGCCGCGGCGGTGGGGGTACCCGGCCCCACGCTGGAAGGGTACCTGTTCCCCGACACGTACCGGTTCGCCGAGGGAGTCGATCCCGCGGAGGTCCTCCGGGAGATGGTCGGTCGCTACGCGGTCTTCTGGACGCCGGCGAAGAGAGCTCGCCTGGACAGCCTGGGCATGACGGAGCGGGAGCTCGTCACGCTGGCGAGCATCGTGGAGGAAGAGACCCGGGTCGCCGAGGAACGTCCGGTGATCGCCGGAGTGTACGCCAACAGACTCGAGATCGGCATGCTCCTGCAGGCGGATCCGACGGTACAGTTCGCGCTCGGCGAGCCCAGGGAGCGACTGCTTTACGCCGACATCGATCGGGTCGCCGACCATCCGTACAACACCTACACACACGCCGGTCTGCCGCCGGGCCCCATAGCCTCACCGGGGGCCGCAGCCCTGGACGCGGCGCTCTACCCCGCGGACGTGCCGTACCTGTTCTTCGTCGCCCGACCGGACGGAACGCACGAGTTCACCCGGACCAACCGGGAACACGTCAACGCCAGGAACCGGATCCAGCGTGAGAGAGGAAACTGACCTCCGGCACCTCCTGCGCCTCCTCGTCATCACGCGTCCGCGACCGGCGGGTGGCGGTTCGTTGCGGGATGTCGTGGCCGAGTGCCTCGAGGCCGGGTGCCGCGCGATCCAGCTCAGGGACAAGGAGGCCACGGCGGCGGCGCTCTACGACCAGGCGGTCTCCTTCCTGGAGCTGACCCGGGATCACGGTGCGCTGCTAGTGGTGAACGATCGGCTGGATGTGGCTCTCGCGGCCCGAGCGGACGGCGTTCACCTGGGCCCGCAGGACATCCCGGTTGCCGCGGCCAGGCGCGAGGCGGGTCCGGCGTTCTTCATCGGCTTCTCGACCGACGATCCGGCGGTCGGGCTCGCGGCGGCGGAGTCCGGGGCCGACTACCTGGGCGTGGGCGCCGTATACGGGACGGTCTCCAAGCCCGGCCTGGAAGACGAGGCCGTGGGGCCGGCACGCGTGGAACAGGTGGCCCTCGCCTCGGGTCTCCCCTGTGTGGGAATCGGGGGCATCACTCCGGAGAACGCGGCCGCCGTGGCCGCCCGGGGCGCCGGTGTGGCCGTGCTTGGCGCTGTGATGGACGCCCGGCATCCGGGAGATGTCGTGCGCCGGCTTCTCGAGGCGTCGTCGGCCGGCTCCAGCGCCTGATCAGTTCCCGATGGGCTTGTAGTCGAACGTCTGGCCTCCCAGTGAGGCCTCGTACATCAGCCCTCCCTTGGCCTTGCTGACCACGGCCACGCCCTTCGCGTAGTCGACGTCGGCCGAGGCGCCGGCCGTGATCGCGACGGCCGAGGCCTGGCCGCTGAACTCGAGCTTGTTGTCCTTGAACCGGTCCAGGTCCGCCTGGCCCTTGAAGAAGATGATCTGGATGTACGACTGCCCGCCGAGCTGAAGGCCGACGTTCAGCTGCTTGAGGGAGGCCTCGCCAATGAGGGTTCCCTGCTCGTACACGAGCCCGTTGCCATGGGCGCCGCCGACCACGAACCCTGCCTTGCCCACGCTGGGAAATACGGCGTATCCGTGAGACGTGTCGAAGAACCGCTGCAGTCCCGGATCGTCCGTCGTCACTTCCTCGATCACCTGAGCCACCTCGAGCTTCTTCTTCTCCAGATCGTAGTCCGTGTCCTGCGCGATGCCCCGGTCCGGAACCGCGAACATCGCCAGGCCAAAACCGACGGTGAGCCCGGCTTTCAAACCACGTCCGGCGGAATGCCTCTTCATCTTCGTTCTCCCATAAGGTCGACCCGGTCTCCGTCAGTGTACGCCGTGAGGTTATCTCGGGGCGCGCGGGCATGCAATGAGCGAAGCGCGGAAGCCGGGGAGGAGTGAATCATGGGGATCAGGGCGGGCGGGATGAACCAGGCCCCACCACGTCCCGAGAGACGGGTGGGGCCTGAGATTAGAGCCGGCGGTGACCTACTCTCCCACGGCCTGAGGCTGCAGTACCATCGGCGCTGAGGGGCTTAACTGCTGGGTTCGGGATGGGACCAGGTGTGACCCCCTCGCGAGAACCACC
>JBDHFS010000003.1:0-30084 GCA_039590285.1 Gemmatimonadota bacterium | reverse complement strand
GTCGACCTCGCGACGCTGGCCGTCAGCCTGGGCGGCATCGAAACCCTCATCGAGCACCCCGCCTCCATGACGCACGCGGGGCTCCCACCGGAGAAGAGGCTCGAAGCGGGGATCACGGACGACCTGGTACGGATCGCGGTCGGGTGCGAGGACTACGACGATCTCGAGCGAGACATGGATCGCGCTCTGGAGAAGGCTACAGAGGCGGCCACGGCGGGAGTGTAGGCCCGTATCGGCCGACCGTATCTAGCTCAGGACGTCCTCCATCGAGGGTACGCTGCCGATGTAGGCTTCGTGGACCTTCAGGTAGGTGTGCCGTGTCAGCTCGTCGGTCTCGGACGGCGACAGGAAGCCGTCGCTGAAGCCAGGCGCGTCCGGGTCTATGGCCAGCCGTGCCGCGTTGACGAAGTGGGAGATCAGCTCCTTCGGACTCTCGTCACCGACCGCGATCCGGATCGTCGTGCGAGCGATCCCGGCATCCGCGAGCGCCTCGTCGTCCAGCTCGGAGTGCGATGTCATGGCCGGACACAGGACGACGGTGTTCGACTGCCCGAGGCTCACCTGGTGCTGAAATGCCGGCGACATGCAGTCGAAGAAACGGATGAAGGTCTCGCTCGACAGGCTGGCGTCCTCGAAGTCGATCGTGAACAAAGGCGCCGACAGCCCGAACTTCAGGACCCTGTTCCGGACGGGCCGGTTGGGGTCTCCCTGGATCGCGTTGCAGTTGACCTTGATGCTGGGGTGCGTGTCGAGGAAGCGCGCCAGGATCAGCGTGTTGATGCACTTCTGCAGCATGCGGACTTCCAGCGTCTTCATGCCGCTGATCACCTCGAACGCCTTGTCGGAATCCAGGAACGCACCCTTGATGTAGTACACGCCCCAGAACAACGTGTCGTCCCAGCTCACGCCGCCGAAGCTCTCGCCCTTCGGGATGAACATCCGGTGGTTCTCCCCGATCACCACGCCGGCCGTCGCGTTGCCGTTCCCCGTCAGGTCTTTCGTGTAGGAGTGGATCACATAGTCCGGGCGCTCCGACCGATCCGAGTGCTGCAGGGGTTTCTGCAGGAAGGGCGTGGCTACCGTGGAATCGAGGGCCACGACGTGCCCCTTCCGATGGGCGACCCGGCAGATCGCCGGATAGTCCACCACGTAGCCGTGCGGGTTACAGGGCGACTCCAGGAAGATGAAGATCTCCGACTGGCAGGCGAGGACGTCCGCATGACGCTGCTCCACATCGGCCAGGAAAGCGTCGAACTCCTCGCCCGAATGGCCGTCGAACCACTCGAGGTGGATGTTCAGCTTGTCCTCGCGGGCGAACCAGTCGTGCAGCAACTGGTACGTGCCTCCGTACACGTTCCGGGAGGAGATCACGACCTCGTCCCGCTTGATGCGATGGCTCAGGAGGGCATCGATCGCCGCCATTCCACTGTTGAAGTTCCAAGCCATGTACTCGGAAGCGTACGGCCCGCATTCCACATCCACGATGTAGTTGGCCAGAGAGATCGAGGTCGGGTTGAGTAGCCGCGAGTAGATCTCGAGCAGCAGCTCCTTGCCCTCGAACGCGTCGTTCACCCACTCCGTGCACGCGTAGATGTACGTCGCCGAGCGCACGATCACCGGGTTGGCCGCGAACACGGCGGTGACGTTGTCGAACACCGGGTACGGGCCCTTGGAGTACAGAGTCGCATCGGAAAAGCCGAGACTCTGAAACGACTTACGGAATGGGTTCTGGAACGTGTCCAGCACCTTCGCCATCTGGAAGCACAGGAACTTCTTGGCGTTGAAGTACGCGATCCGGTCCTTGCGATCGAGCCCGTCGATGGTCTCGAGGGTGATCTCCCAAAGCCGTGTCACGTCGGCGTGTGCCCGGTACAGGTTCAACGCGGCGGCGTGCAGGGACTGTCCATAGGCACCGTGGGCGTTGATTCCGAAGTGCTCGAGCTGCTCCGCGGCCAGCTCTTCGAGGTTGGCGGCTTCGCTGGTTCGGCGGCGCGGCGACAGCAACCGCGCGGCGGCGAAGTCCTGGCCCGTCATTTCCTCTGGCGTCGCGGGCGTGTCCATCGTCGTCGTCTCCATCTTCACCCATCCTGTGTGAAAAGCTCGGCTACAGGTTGAAGCAGGCGAGCTTGATCTCGGTCATCTCTTCCAGCGCGAACTTGACGCCTTCGCGGCCGAGTCCGGACCCCTTCATCCCGCCGAAAGGCATGGCGTCGATCCGGTAGTCGGTGCTGTCGTTCACCATGATACCGCCGCAGCGCAGGCGCTCCACCGCGCGGAAGGCCGTTCCCAGGTCGGTCGTGAAGATGGCTCCCTGGAGTCCGAAATCCACCTCGTTGGCCTTCTCGAGCGCTGCATCCAGATCGGTGAACGGCCATATCACGGTCACGGGTCCGAAGACCTCGCGAGCGGCCACCGCGCAGTGCTCCGGGACCCTATCGAGCAGGGTCGGGGTGTAAAAGCTGTCGTTCCGCTCACCGCCGGTCAGCAGTCGGGCGCCCGCATCCACGGCCTCCTGCACCCAGGCTTCGACCCGCTTCGCCACATCTTCCGTGATGAGGGGCCCCATGTCGGTCTCCTCGTCCAGCTTGTCGCCTACCTTGTAGGCCTCCGCGGCGACCACGAAGCGGTCCACGAATTCGTCGTAGACGTCCTCGTGAACCAGCAGGCGCTGCACGTGCAGGCAGTTCTGACCGGCCGCCCAGTACGCGCCGCTCACGTTGGAAGCCACGGCTTCGTCGAGGTCGGCATCGGCCATCACGATCACCGGGGCGATGCTGCCGAGCTCCATCCCGATCTTCTTCATGCCCGCCCGGCCCAGGATCTTCTCGCCGGTCTCGCGTCCTCCCGAAAACGACAGGGTGCGCACCCTCGGATCCGTGACGAGAGCGTCGCCGACGACGGAGCCCGCACCGGTGACCACCTGCAGGAGGCCGCCCGGCAAGCCTGCCGCCTCGAACGCCTCGGCCAGCAGCAGGGCGCTGAGCGGCGTTTCCTCGTGCGGCTTCACGATGACGGCGTTCCCGGCGGCGATCGCCGGACCCACCTTGTGGGCCACCAGGTTGAGGGGATCGTTGAACGGGGTGATCGCCCCGACGACTCCCACCGGCACCCGCGTATAGAACCCGAATCGGTTTTCCGCGCCCGGGCTCTGGTCGAAAGGCACCGTCTCACCGGTGATGCGGCGTGCCTCCTCGGAGCTGACGCGAAGCGTCTCGATACAGCGGGTCACCTCCTTGCGGGCCTCCCGGATCGTCTTGATGCCCTCGCGCGCGATCGTCCTGGAGAACTCGTCGTGCCGGCCGGCCACCTGCTCGGCCGTCCCACGGAGGATCTCTATCCGGCGGTGAGCGGGCAGCGGGTGGTTGACCTCGAACGCCTCTTTCGCCGCGGCGATCGCGGCCCGCATGTCGTCGGCCGTGGCCTCCGGAACCGAATCGATCACCTCGCCATTTCCAGGGTCGCGAACCTCTCGCGTCTCGGTCCCCGCTATCCACTGCCCGTTCACGTACATCCGCATCGTTGCCTCCCTCTATCTCTTCTGGCGGCCTCTCTGCCGACCGCCCGAGCTCGCCTCGATCTATTGTCGAATCTGCCGCTCAACGATGCCGCGGAGCCGTTCGGTGGATCTCGAGCAGGTCCACGAGCACGGAGTATCCGGTCTCCACCCGGCCCGCCCCCGGCCCGACCAGGGTCACGTCGCCCAGGAGCTCCGTGGAGTACGTGACCGCGTTGATGGCGCCGCCTACCGAGGCCAGGGGATGCGTCATCGGGACGCGCTCGGGCGCGACCGACGCGTTGACGCTTCCGTTGCCGGCCGGCTCGAGGGCCCCGATGAGCTTCCAGCGCTCGCCGGAAGCCGCCGCTTCCGCGATGTCGGCGGGCGTGAGCCCCGAGATTCCAGTGCGGTTCACGTCGGCCATGTCCAGCGGAACGCCCATCAGCAGGTTGGCCAGGATCACTACCTTTCCCGCGGCGTCGAAGCCTTCCACGTCGCCGGTCGGGTCCGCCTCCGCGTAGCCTTTTCCCTGGGCCTCGGTCAGGGCCTCCTCGAACGTGGACCCTTCCTCCATCCGTCCGAGGATGTAGTTGCAGGTGCCGTTCAGGATACCCTGGACCCGCTTGATGCCGGCCGCCCGAAGCAGGTTCATCCCGGCGAGCACGGTGGGCGTGCCGCTCATCACGGTTCCTTCCACTCCGATTTCGAGACCTCTCTCCCGCGCCAGCTCGGCCAGCTCCGCGTAGTGCAGAGCCACCGGACCCTTGTTCGTCGTCACGACATGCTTTCCGGCCTCGAGCGCAGCACGGATGTGTCCGGTGGCGGGCTGGCCTGTCTCGAGGTCGGTGTAGCTGAGCTCGACGACGACGTCGGCCGCGCTGCGCGTGGCCATCTCGTTCCCGTCCCAGCCGCGGTCGGGTGCTTCTATCCCCCCGAGGTTGCCGGACAGGCGGATGGCGTCCAGAAGGTCGTCAGGATCGAGGCCTGTGGGATCGTGCACGCTGCCCTTGAGGCTGTCGCTCACGCCGACGATGGTGAACCGGACGCCGAACTGTTCGAGCAGCCTGGGACCGTGGTCGCGGAGGATCTCGGCGAGGCCCTGTCCCACGTTCCCGAAACCGATGATGGCGAGCCTGTATTCCATGGCGAGACGAGCTCCTGTCGATACCGGTGACGACTGTGGTGCCGGGGATGAAGATACTGCACATGAGGGCTTCGGCGCCTCTCGCGCTGTCCCCTGCGGTTACCGCCGGCGAGAGCGCCCGAAGACCATCGACGACTGCGCTGACCGGCCGCCGGAACAAGGCCGATCCAGGGGTCACTGTGCTGCAAGTCTCGAGCCTTACACACACCGATGCGAAGGAGCCGGTGCGGGTCGTGAATTCGTGTCTCGAGGCCGCCTGACCGGGCGGAGCGGTCAACGTCCGGTGCCGCCGGATTGTCTACCTATGGTGCGGACACAACGACGAGGGGTCACAATTACTCGGCGGCCGGGGTCGCAAAGGCCCAGGGGAGGACCGGGCGATGCAGGCCGCGGAGATTCTGGAATGGAGGTCCCGATGCTATTCAGGTCGATGTTCGTGTTCGCGTGCGCTGCTGCGTTGCCGTTGGCGGCGTGCGGCGACACGGTACCCGCTGAGGAGCGGAGCTCATCGCGGGACAGCGCCGGCATACTCATCGTCGAAAACGCCGCGCCGGGCTGGAAGGAGGGACACGAATGGCATCTGGCGGACGAGCCGTTCCTGCATATCGGCGGGCTGGACGGTCCGGCCGAGACGCAGTTCTTCCAGGTGAGCGGCGGCACCCGGTTGTCCGACGGAAGCTTCGTTCTCGGCAGCTTCGGGAGCCACGACCTGCGCCGTTTCACCGCCGACGGCGAGCACCTGTGGACCGTCGGCCGGGAGGGTGAGGGGCCGGGCGAGTTCACGGGTCTGACGGAGGTGGCAGCCGGGCCCGGGGACACGGTACTCACCTACGACTTCCGGCAACGCAGGCTGTCCCGCTTCGCCCCTGACGGGTCCTTCCTCGATGCCCGGACGCTGGAGGGCGCCGGCGAGAACGGTTTCGCTTTCGTCGAGGTGCTGCTCCCGGACGGAAGGGCCGTCTACACGTGGAGGGTGTTCGGCGGCGGTGCGGATGGACCGCCTCCCGAGGGAGAGATCCGACGCGACACCATCAGTATCCACGTGAGCGGAGCACCCGGGGACACGGTACGTGAGATCGGCCGTTTCCCGGGTCCGGAAATGGTCGTGCTGCAAGCCGGAACGACGGACGGCAGTTTCAACATCACGATCTCGAGCTCCGCATTCGCCCGCTCGACCGAAGTAGCGGCCGGTGACACCGAGCTCTGGATCGGTGATACAGACCTGTTCGAGATCCGCCGCTATGGGTTTGACGGAAGGCTGGAAGCGATGGCGCGGCGGACCTTCGACCCGGTCGTCGTCGACGATGCGCTGATCGACAGGGCTATGGCGGAAGAACTCGAAAGAGCCGATGACGACAACGAGCGAAGGATGATCCGGCGCCGCTGGGAGGATATACCCGTCCCCGCCACCCTTCCCGCCTACGAGACCATGGGTGTGGACCGGATCGGCAACCTGTGGGCCCAATCGTTCGAGGTTCCTGGCGCACCCGAGCGGATCTGGTCCGTGTTCACGCCGGAAGGGACATGGCTCGGCGACGTCGAGTTTCCGGACCGCTTCCGCCCGCTGGAGATCGGCGACGACTACGTGCTGGGCCGGTTCGGCGACGAGCTGGATGTCGAACACATCCAGCTCTGGGAGCTCGTCAAGCCGGCCGGGTGAGGCCGGTGGGAAGGAGCGGTCGCCTCGCGCTGACGGCTACTCCACGCGCTCGAAGCGCGCCTGGAAGAACCTCAGATACTGCGGCTCGTACGTGAACTCGAGCCCCGTGATGTTCTCGCGCCTGTCCCACACTTCCATGACGGACTCGGCGACCACGTCCATGTGCGCCTGTGTGTATACGCGCCGCGGGATCGTGAGGCGCACGAGCTCCAGGTGCGGCCGCCGGTTCTGGCCCGTGGTCCGGTCGCGGCCGGCCGAGACGTTGCCGCGCTCCATGGAGCGCACGCCGGAATCGATGTAGATCTCGGCGGCCAGGGCCTGGGCCGGGAACAGGTCCTGGTCTATGTGCGGCAGAAAGCGCTTCGCGTCGAGAAAGACGCCGTGCGTTCCGATCGGCATGACGATCGGGATCCCCTCGTCCCCCATCTTGTGGCCCAGGTAGTGGACCTGGCCCACCCGGGCGTGAATGTGGTCGTGCTGAATGCTCTCGCGGATGCCGATCGCCAGGGCCTCCATGTCCCGGCCCGACATCCCGCCGTAGGTGTGCAGACCCTCATAGATCACGACCATGTTGCGGGCCTTCTCGGCGATCTCGGGGTCGTTGACCGCCAGGAAGCCACCGATGTTCACAAGATGGTCCTTCTTCGAGCTCATGGTGGCAATGTCGGTGAGGTCGCAGATCTCACGCACGATGTCGTCCATGCTGACATCGGCATAACCGTCTTCGCGCTCTTTGATCAGTAGCGCGTTCTCGGCCACACGTGTCATGTCGTGCACGACCAGGATCCCGTGCCGGTGCGCGAGCTCCGACACCTCGCGCAGGTTCCCCAGCGAGATGGGCTGGCCGCCGCACATGTTCACGGACGTGGCGATGCAGATGTACGGAACGCGATCGGCCCCGTGTTCATCGATCACGGCCTGGAACTTCGCGAGGTTTACGTTCCCCTTGAACGGGTGAATCACTTCCGGGTCGTGCGCCTCGTCTATGATCACGTCGATGAAGCGGCCGCCGGCCAGCTCCTGGTGCAGTCGCGTGGTCGTGAAGTACATGTTGCCGGGGACCACATCGCCGTCCTTGATCAGGATCTGGCTGATCATGTGTTCCGCAGCGCGACCCTGGTGAGTCGGGATCAGGTGCAGGTAGCCGTACACGTCCCGCACCGTCTCTTCGAGCTTGTAGAAGTTCCGGCTCCCTGCGTATGCCTCATCCCCCAGCATCATCCCGGCCCATTGCCGGTCGCTCATGGCGCTCGTGCCGGAGTCCGTGAGGAGGTCGATATAGACGTCCTCGGAGCGCAGGAGGAACGTGTTGTAGCCCGCCTCGGCCATCGCCCGCCCGCGAAAGTCGGGCGTGGTCATCTTGATCGGCTCCACCATCTTCACTTTCCAGGGCTCGGCCCAGGATCTCCGACGCGTCGGCATGGGAACCTCTCGTGTGTCCTGTGATCGCCTGTATCCCTCTCGGCCGGCTTCTGGGACCGGCCGGGATGCGCATGAGCGCGGGAGTCTGCGCCCCGGGAACCCGGGGGTCAACCTTCATTGAAGGGGCAAGGATCGGACCGTTCGAGCATGCGACGACGCGGGCCCGGGAAGCCCGAATTGGAGCGTTCGTGGAGGCTCGGGCGGAGGAACGACATCCCGCCGCGCCCGTTGTGCGACAATCCGTCCCAACGACCCTAACCACCTTTCCATCGACGGCCGCTCACGCCACCTTCAGGAGGCCGTCGCCTGGCGGCGCGACCCGATCCCAGGAGGTCCGGCCCATGGAGAACCGACCGCTCGTCATCGCCGTCGCATTCATCCTCCTGTTCGCCGCTCTCGCCTTCTGGCGCAGCTGCTCCTATTGAGAACCACCAGGTGACATGAACGATCTCCGTGGACGACTGATCCTGGTCACCGGTGCCAGTGCCGGAATCGGCGAGGCCTGCGCCCGACGCTTCGCGAGCGATGGAGCGAACCTGGTTCTGTGGGCCCGCCGGGTAGAGAGACTGCGGTCGCTCGCGAGTGAGCTGGCTGCCGAGGACAGCGTCGAGGTAGAGACGCGGCGGGTCGACGTTCGCGATCGGGCCCTCGTAGGGCGCGAGGCCGCCGCCCTCATCGAGGCGGGGCGCGTCCCCGACGTGATCCTCAACAATGCGGGACTGGCCAGCGGGCTCGACGTGATCCACGAGGGAGACTACGCGGACTGGGACCGCATGATCGACACCAACGTGAAAGGGCTGCTCAACGTCACGCGCGAGCTCCTTCCGCACCTGGTGTCACGTGGCACCGGCCACGTGGTCAACATCGGCAGCACGGCGGGTCACCAGGTGTACCCGAAGGGAAACGTGTACAACGCCACCAAGTTCGCCGTGAAGGCACTGACCGAGGGGATGAACCTGGACGTGGCGGGCACCAGCGTGCGGATCTCGAGCGTGGACCCCGGATTCGTCCACACCGAGTTCTCCAGCGTTCGGTTCCACGGCGACGACGATCGGGCCGAGTCGGTCTATCAAGGCTTTGATCCCCTCACCGCGGAGGACGTGGCTGACTGCGTCCATTTCGTCGTCACGCGGCCGCCTCACGTCAACGTCTTCGACCTCGTGCTCCTTCCCACCGCGCAGCGCAACGTGTACGTGCTCGACCGGGATGATCCATCGTGAGCGGCGGGGAGCCCGAGCGGCCGATAGCCCCACGGCCAGACGCCCAGGGAAGGCACAAGCGGCTGACCGGGTTTGCTCTCGCCCGGTTCGAAGCCTGGGCTCTACCGAAGCTGGCCGCTTCCTTGCCGCAGTGGGTAATGCCGGACCACCTCACCGGCCTCGGGCTCCTGGCGTCCACCGGAATCGCCGTCTCCTACGTGCTCACCAACCGGAATCCGGCCTGGCTGTGGGTGGCCAGCGCACTTCTGGTCGTCCAATGGTATGGCGACAGCCTGGACGGAACTCTCGCTCGTTACCGGAAGATCGAGCGACCCCGATACGGCTTCTATCTGGACCACCTCACGGACGCCTACTCGACACTGGCCATTGGCCTCGGACTCGGTTTCTCGCCGTACATGCTGCTGTCCGTGGGCCTCGCGATCACGATAGCGTACCTGCTTCTCTCGGTGAACGTGTACCTCGAGACGCACGTCTTCGGTGAATTCAAACTGGGGCACGGCATCCTGGGCCCAACCGAAGCCCGCGTGTTGCTCATTGCGCTCAACACCGGCGCCGTAGTCATCGGACCTCTGAGGTTCCACCTGACCGGCGTACCGTTCACACCGTTCGACGTGCTGGGCCTCATCGGCGTGGCCGGAATGGTGGGCCTCCTGCTCAGCCGCGCTGCCCGGAATCTCAGGGCTTTGGCGGCTCTCGAGCCCCCCGGTCGTAGAAAGGATGTGCAAATCCCCGAGTCCTGATCGTCATCCGAGGGTGAAAGGCGGAAGCTGAACACTCTCGGAGGATAGACAGATGATCAGGAAGCTCATGGCCGGTCTGGTTGTCGCCACGTTCTACGTCGCGGCGGCATCGATGCCGGTACCCGGGACCGCGCCCGCTCAGGAGGCCCCCCGCCTCCAGTCCACCGCTGGTGACCGCGAGTCCGTGATGATCACCGTGTACAACCAGAACTTCGGTCTCGTACGCGAGATCCGTGACCTGAGCCTCGCTCGGGGTCCGGTATCGCTCGAGTTCGGCGACGTGGCCTCCAGCATCCAGCCCGAGACGGTGCATCTGCGCGCACTGGACGGGGGGCGGCTCACGGTGCTCGAGCAGAACTACCAGTACGACCTCTTGAGCCCGCAGAAGCTGCTCGAGAAGTACGTGGGACGGACGGTCAAGGTGTACCGGTGGAACGAGGTCCTCGGACGCGACGAGATGGTCGAGGCCGAGGTGCTGTCGGTGAACCAGGGAACGATCCTGAAGATCGGGGACGAGATCACCTTCAACTACCCGGGACGCCTGGCGTTTCCCGAGGTGCCGGACAACCTGATCGCGAGGCCGACGCTGCTGTGGAAGCTGGACAGCGGATCGAACCGGCAGCGAGTCGAGACCTCGTACCTCACTCATAACCTCAACTGGAAGGCCGACTACGTGATGGTCGTCGACGAGGACGACCGGCGTGGCGACATCACGGGTTGGGTGACGCTCACCAACCAGAGCGGGGCGAGCTACGAGGACGCTCTGCTGAAGCTGGTGGCGGGCGATGTGCAGCGCGTGTCGTCGCCCGAGGCCTATGGTAGGGCCGCCCGTAAGATGGCCGTTGCCGAAATGGCGATGGACGAGGCGTTCGCCGAGGAAGCGTTCTTCGAGTACCACCTCTACACCCTGAACCGACCGGCCACGGTCCTGAACAACGAGCAGAAGCAGGTCACCTTGCTCGAGGCGGCCGACTTCGGCATCAGGAAGCGGCTGATCTACTACGGCGCGGCCTACTACTACCGCGGTTCGTACGGACAGGTGGAATCGAACCAGAAGGTGGGCGTGTTCCTGGACTTCGAGAACAGTGAGAAGAACGGACTCGGTATGCCGCTGCCGGCGGGGATCGTGCGAGTGTACAAGAGCGACGCGTCGGGCGCGCAGCAGTTCATCGGCGAGGACCGGATCGACCACACGCCGCGTGACGAGAAGGTGCGGATCAAGATGGGCGAGGCCTTCGACGTCGTGGGTGACCGGCGGCAGATGGACTTCGACATCATCGCCGACTGCGTCACCGAGAGCGAGTGGGAGATCAAGCTGCGAAACCACAAGGACGAGGAGGCCGAAGTCGAGGTGTTCGAGCCGATCGGCGCGGACTGGGAGATCCTCTCGTCCTCCCCTCGGGCGACCAAGCTGGACGCCCACACGTTCAAGTTCACCGTGAAGATCCCGCCGCGCGGCGAGGAAACGATCCAGTACAGGGTCCGCGTGCGCTGGTGCTGAACCACTGACGACCGTCGGCCCGGAAGTCCCGGGCGGACGGGACCGACGAATAGCGAGCCGCCGCCCCGGGTATCCCAACCGGGCGGCGGCTTTCGTCTCGTGGGGCGAAACTGGCCGCGTCCGAATGCGTATTCTAGCTTGCTGAGTTCTTTCTTGACCGAGCCAACGATGGGGAGCGATGTCCGACCGCCTGCAGGGATGGACCGCACAACTCAAGGAGCGCCACATCTTCCGCACCGCCGTTCTGTACATCGGCGGCGCGTGGATCGTGGCGCAGGTAGGCGATTTCACGATCCAGAACTACGAGGTCGATCGACGCTACCTCGACGTCGTCCTCTATCTGCTCACGGTGGGCCTCCCGGTTACGCTCATCATTGCCTGGCACCATGGGCCGAAGGGCACCCAGAAGGTGAAGCGCTCCGAGGCGGCGTTGCTCGCGACCCTGGGGGTCGTCGCCGCAGTCGGTTCGGTCCTCCTGCTCGGCCGTGCGTCCCGGGCGCAGGAGCGTGCGGCCATTCTGCTCCCCGCGACCACCACGGACCTGGGCGAAGGTTCCGTCGCGATCCTGCCACTCAGCAACAACACGGGTGCGGACAGCCTGGACTGGCTGGGCACCGGTCTGGCGGACATGCTGACAACGAATCTCGCCCAGATTCCGACGGTTCGGGTCGTGGGTGTGGAGCGCCTGCTCGACCTGATGCGGCGGGCGGGGACGGAAGAGTCGGACCGAATCCCTGAGCAACTGGCCCTTAACATCGCGTCCGCCTCGGGTGCGCGGACGCTGGTACGCGGCGCGATCGCGGGCGGAGGATCGCGCCTTCGGATGGATCTGCGGCTCATCGACCTGGGGAACGGAACGATCCTCGCCGCCGAGCAGGCGACCGGGGAGGACGTGTTCGCCCTGGTCGACGAACTCTCCCGCCGTCTGTCACCGCGGCTGGTCGGAGGCGCCGTTCAGCCGACGGAGCTGACGCCGGTCGCCCAGCTGGCCACGGGAAGCCTGGAAGCGTTCCGGGAATACAGGGAAGGCATCCAGGCGGAGCGCCGATTCCTCCCGGAGGAGGCGGAGGAGCACTTCCGGCGTGCCGTGCAGATTGACTCGACATTCGCGGTCGCATGGCTCCGTTTGGGCCTGAACCTGTTTCAGCAGCAGAACGTCGCCGAGGCGAGCGAGGCGATGGCGCAGGCGGAACGCTTCATCGAGGGAACCTCGGAGCGGGACCGCCTGATGATCGAGGCACTGCTCGCCTACATCGGCTTCGACGTGCAGGCCGCGGAGGCGAAGTTCGACGAGTTGATCGCCAGGTATCCCGACGACAGGGAAGCCCGCACCTGGCTGGCGATCGTGTACGGCCAATCGGATCGCCAGGAGGATCGACGCCGTACCCTGGAGGACATCATCCGTCTGGACCCGTTCTACGCCCCCGCGTACAACGAGCTGGCTTATATCTCGGCGTACGCCGGCGACTCTGCGGCGGCGGACTCCCTGAGCCTTCGCTACCTGGAGCTCGAGCCCGGTCAGGCCAACCCGTACGATTCGCGGGGCGAGATCCTGGAGCTGACGGGCCGGCAGGAGGAGGGACGTGAGGCGTTCCGTGAGGCAGTCATGGTGGACAAGGGTTTCACCGTCGGATACATGCATCTGGCCCGCTCCTACTTCCGCGCTGGAGACATGCCGGGCGCGCGGGCGGAGCTCGCGACCTTCCTGGCAACCGACGACCCCGACGCCTCCGTGTGGGTGAGGCTGCTCTCGGCAGACGCCTACGTGGCCGAAGGCCGTTACCTGGATGGACTTGAAGGCTATCGGCAGGCGGCCGAACGGGCGTCCGAGCTCGAGCGGGCAGACCTGAGACTGATCGCCCTGCTGGATGTCGGTCACCTCGCGGTGGCCCTTCAGGATTTCGAGCGGGCACGGGCCTCATACGACGAGGTACGGACCATGGACCCGTACAGTCAGGAGGCGTTCTTCGGAAGCTTTCGGACGATGGGCATTCAGGGCCAGGTCGAGCAGATGAGAGCCACCCGGGAAGCCGTGGCCGGAAACCTGTCCTGGGTGCCGGAGAGCTTCCGTGAGATCGCGAGGACGAGCCTGCTGTTCACGGACGGCCTGATCGCGTTCTACGAAGGTGATCCGGAGCTCTCCGTGGAGCTGATGGAGGAGAGTCGGAGGGGCTTCGGGATGCAGTACATATTCCGGGAAGAGATCGAGGCGCTGATCTCGATCGGGCGAGCGGAAGATGCGCTGCATCGGGTCCGTCGAATGTCGGGGGCTCTCGCGATCAGGTCCTCGGCTCGAGTCCTGCCGCTGGTACAGCACGGGCGCGTCTACTGGAGCGCGCGCGCAAGCGAGGGGGCCGGCGACACGGAGGCAGCGATCGACGGGTATGACCGTCTGCACCGGATCGCGGGTGACGGGCTGCGACTGATATCGTGGATGGCGGATACCGAGGAACGGCTGGAACGAATGAGACAGGCCGAGGGGTCGTGATGTTCAACTTCAAGGAATTCCTGCGACAGCTCCAGGAGCGGCACGTGCTGCGGACGGCCGTGCTCTACCTGGGCGCGGGGTGGGTGACCCTCGAGTTCATAGGCTTCGTGGTCGACAACTACGCCGTGGAACGCGTACTCCTCGACTGCGGCCTGCTCCTCATTGCCGTTGGCTTCCCGATCGCGCTCATCATCTCGTGGTTCCACGGAGGCGAGGGCAAGCAGGCGGTTACCAGGGTCGAGCGGCTGATGGTCGGAATCCTGCTCCTGGTGGGCGTATTCGGATCGAGCTGGATCCTGGCGCGGGATCGACCCGAGGCGAGGAGTCCGATGCTGGCGCCGGCGGGTATCTCGCCGGTCGATCTGGGTGAAGGCTCGCTCGCCGTCCTGCCGCTGACGAATCGCACGGGAGCGGACAGTCTCGATTGGCTTGGCCCGGGCCTGGCTGACATGCTCACCACCAACCTGGCGCAGTCAAGCGACCTGCGGGTCGTGAGCGCTCAGCGCCTGCTGGATCTCATGCGGCAGGCGGGCCGGATGGAGACGGACGAGGTCCCGGACGACCAGGCGCTGCAGATCGCGTCCCAATCGGGCGCGCGCACGCTGGTCCGGGGCTCGTTCATGGCCATGGGCGATGACGTGCGGCTCGACGTCCAGCTCATAGACCTGCGGGACGGGACGGTCACGGCCGCCGAGCAGTCTCGGGGATCGGATGTCTTCGCCCTCGTGGACGACGTTTCGGCCAAGCTGTCGAGCCGGCTCCTCGGAGCGGACTTCACGCCGACCGAGCTCACGCCGGTGACGCGGCTGGCAACCGACAATCTGGATGCGTACCGCGCGTACCAGGAGGGCCTGCTCGCCGAGCGTCGGTTCCTGGAGGAGGATTCGCGGAGCCTCTACAGGCGGGCGGTAGAGCTGGATTCCACGTTCGCCATAGCGTGGCTGCGTCTCGGTATGCAGGCCAACACGAACCAGGAGGCACTTTCAGCCTTCCAGAACGCGGAGCGGTTCAAGGACGGCGCGACCGAACGCGACCGATACATGATCGAGGCGATGTTCGCGGCAGCGTTCGAGAACGACCTCGAGGCGGCCGACTCGCTGCTGCTGGAGATCACGGACCGGTATCCGGAGGATAAGGAAGCCCGATATCAGAGAGGCGTATTCCTCGAGGGGCGGGGGCTGAGAGACGAAGGCCGGGTCGTGATCGAGGAGGCCGTACATCTGGACCCGTACTACGCCCCCGGGATCAACCACCTGGCCTACATGGCCGGACGCAGCGGCGATGCCGTTGGCGCGGACTCTCTCAGCCTGCGGTATCTGGAGATCGAGCCTGGACAGGCCAACCCCCACGACTCGCGCGGCGAGATCCTGGAGATGATCGGCCGCGATGAGGAGGCCAGGGAGCAGTTTCGGGCGGCGCTGGAGATCGAGCCGGGCTTCATCCCCTCCTACGAGCATCTGGTTAGGTCATATCTTAGGCAAGGGGATGCTGAAGGCGCCCGGGCAGCGCTTCAGCCGTACCTCGGGACGGACGACCCCGAACCGGCCATAGTCGTCCGAAGTCTGCTCGGGGATACCTACGTGGCCGACGGCAGCTACCGCGAGGCCTGGGAGACGTATCACGCGGCCGCCAGGCGTGCGGAGGAGCTCGGCCGCAACGACCTGCGTCTTCTGACCCTGGCTGAGTCGGGAACGCTGGCCATCTTCCTGGGCGAGCACGACGAGGCTGAGGCGGCATTCCTGGAAGTCGATGCGATCTCTCCGCTGGGCGGAGGAGCGCTGTTCGGACTGCTGGTGAACAGTGGAGAGCGTGGGCGAGTCGACGAGATGCGCGAGGTGCGGGATTCGGCGGCCGCTCGGATCGCCGCGGCGCCGCTCATCATACGAGAACAGGCCGAGGCCGGTATGCTCTTCGTTGATGCACTCACCGCCTGGTACAGCGGCGACGCGGAAACCGCCGTGCTGCTATACGACGAGGGTCGCGAGCGTACTTCAGCCCGCCGACCCGCGCCGGTCTCCGGGGACGAACAGGAGGCGCTGGCTCTGATCGAGGTCGGCCGGGCGCGCGAAGCCCTGTCCATGGCCGAGAACATGGAGCGTCTCAGTAAGGCCGCCAACCGCTGGGATCCAGGTCAGTGGCAAGTATCCCTTTATCTTCGCGGGCGGGCGCTGGAGGCCCTCGACGAGCCTCTCGAGGCTGCCGAAAGCTACGAGAAGCTGCTCGGGATGGTGGGCGACGGCGCGCGTGACATCACGTTCTTCCGCGACACCGGGGAGCGGCTCGCTGCGCTGCGCGAATCGCTCGAGGCGGGGCCTTCCGGCTGAACGTTCCCCTCTCCTCGCGTGTCATCCATCAGGGACGCCGAAGCCGTCCGGCGGCGGCGCGGCGCTCCGGACGTTCCGTATCGATGAACCCCGTGCGGCAGGGGCGCGGAGCCGCCGAGGGAACGTGCTGATACTCGACCAAAAGCGCGCGGTCGCGTGGGTCGCGGCTGCGAATCTGTGCATCGGCCTGACCGTTCCGGCCGCCGCTTCGGCATCCGTCCAACAGGAGACCCCGGGGAGCGCCCGCCCGCCCGGCGTGTGCCGGCGGACGGAGGGGCCGTCCTGCGTAGGTAAGACGCTGGGCGCGATGGCCCTGGAGCCCGGCGAAAGCGTGAAGGTCGATGGGAGACTCGACGAGGCCTTCTGGACCAGGGCCAGCTTCACGTCCGACTTCACCCAGCGCGACCCCGACCCCGGCGCGCCACCCACGGAGCGTACCGAAGTCGCGTTCGTCTACACGGAGAGCGCCCTGTACGTCGGAGCGCGAATGTACGCCGAGGACCCGTCCGAGATCAGGGCGATACTCTCGCGCCGTGACGACAGTGGAGACTCCGAGCGTATCACCGTCGACATCGACGGTTACCAGAATCGACGCACGTACTTCTCGTTCGCTGTGACCGCCGCGGGTACGCGCCTCGACTGGTACACGGGCCGGGACGAAGACGACTTCAGGCAAAGGGACTACTCCTACAACCCGGTGTGGGAGGCGAACGCCGTCATCGACTCGCTCGGCTGGACGGCGGAGCTGGAGATCCCGTTCTCGCAGATTCGCTTCAACCAGGGCGACACCTTCGCTTTCGGGGTCAACATCAACCGGTATATCCCGAGCAAGGGCGAAGACGTTTTCTGGATAGCCGTTCCGAAGGACGAAGCCGGCTGGCCTTCCTGGTTCGGCGACCTGGAGGGAATACAGGCGATCCATACGCGACGTCCCGTCGAGCTCGTCCCCTATGTCACCACCCGGGCGACCATGACGAGCTCCAGCCTGATCGATGCGGACGATCCGTTCAGACAGGAAGGCGAGCTGGATGGACGCGCGGGCGCCGACCTCAAGATGGGCATCGGCCCCAGCCTCACTCTGGATGCCACGTTCAATCCGGACTTCGGCCAGGTCGAGGCGGATCCCGCCGAGGTGAACCTCTCCGCGTTTCCGACGTTCTTCGACGAACGGCGACCGTTCTTCGTGGAGGGCAAGGAGCTGCTCGAGTCCCATGGACTCTTCTACTCGCGGCGGATCGGAGCGCCGCCGGGCGGAGACGTGGAAGCGGACTTCGTCGACTATCCACGGAACACCACGATCCTCACGGCCGGGAAGCTCACGGGACGAACGTCCGGTGGTCTTTCAATCGGTGCCCTCGGAGCCGTCACCGCGGAGGAGAGCGCGTCCACGTACGACGTGGCCACGGGAGAGGTGGAGAAGGTTCGCGTCGAACCGGCGACGGGATGGGCCGTCTTCAGCGCGAAGCAGGAGTTCGGTCCGGAGGCCTCCACGGTCGCACTCTCGGGCACCGGCGTGCGCCGGAGCCTCGGAACCCAGGATGCGCTGCGTTTCGAGATGAACCGGGAGGCCTACGCCGGACAGACTGACTGGAACATCCGCTTCGATGGCGGAACGTACGAGCTCCGAGGCCTCGCCGCCGGCAGCTACATCGGCGGCACGGCCGAGGCGATCCAGCGAGTGCAGGAGTTCAGCTCGCACTTCTTCCAGCGTCCCGACGCGGACTACGTGGACTACGACACGACCCGGACCTCGCTGTCGGGCTACCGGGCCCGACTCGAGTTCGCTCGTGAGAGTGCGGTCCACTGGCTGTGGGAAGTGGGCTTCGAGGCGATCTCACCCGGGTTCGATATCAACGATGTCGGGCGGCTGCGTAAAGCGGACCGGATCGAGGGTGAGGCCAAGCTGCAGTACCGCGAGACGCAGCCTGGTCCGGTGTTCCGGGAATACCGGGTGGAAACGGAAGTCAAGAGCTCGTGGAACTACGGCTGGGTGAGGCAGCCGGGTGAGATCGAGCTGGACGCGAACTTCACCCTCCTGAACTTCTGGGGATTCGGGGGCGAGCTGAATCACCAGCCGCGCGCCCAGAGCGACATTCTCACGCGGGGCGGGCCCAGCATGGGCACGGGAAGCTCCTGGCTCGTGAGCGGCCGCTTGAACTCCGATCGACGGAAGCTGACTACGTTCCACATGATGGGCGGCTACGGGTGGAGCGAGCTCGGCGACTGGGCCTACTTCATCGAAGGTCGAGTCGAGTTCAAGCCCGCCGGGGCCTTTCAACTCAACTTCTTCCCCAAGTACTGGAGAGCACTGGAATCGCGCCAGTACGTGGACACGTTCGACGGGGGAAGCGAGGCCACGTTCGGCTCCCGCTACGTATTCGGGTACCTCGACCGCAGCGAGGTATCGATGCAGATCCGGCTCAACTACGCGTTCACGCCGGACCTCAGCCTGGAGATGTACGCCGAGCCTTTCGCCGCTTCCGGAACGTACTTCGACTATGGCGAGCTCGAGGCTACGGGCAGCCGTTTCCTGCGTACGTACGGAACGGACGGAACGACGATCGAGGAGTCCGAAGGCCCTGCCCCACACCTGATCACGGTCACGGATGGAGACGACCAGTTCACGTTCGAGCGTGGCGATTTCCAGTCGCTGTCCTTCCGCAGCAACCTGGTCCTCCGGTGGGAGTGGAAACGGGGCTCGACCCTGTTCTTCGTGTGGCAGATGGACAACGGCTCGTTCGATTCGGTAACCGGACCCGACCCGGTGCATCCCGGTGACGCCTGGCGTAGCCTGTCCCAGCCCGGCCAGAGCTTCATCGCCATAAAGGCCAGCTACTGGCTGCCCATCTGAGCGCCGCGGACCGACCGCACGGCCTGTGTTTCCGGCGCGAGGGCCTGTCGCACGGCGCGCGCCGGTGACTGGCGCCCCCTACCTCCGACGCCTACCGTGCCGTCCATGACACCCTGGGTTACCCGGCTCCTGCTGGCCAACGTGGCGCTCTTCTTCATCTCGGGCGCCGTCCCCGCCTTATACGCCACGATGGCGCTGGTCCCGGCATGGACCGTTACCCGGCCGTGGACGCTCGTCTCGTACATGTTCCTGCACGGCGGCTTCTGGCACCTGGGCTTCAACATGCTGGTGCTCTATTTCTTCGGTCCCCGGCTCGAGAGCAGGCTCGGGAGCCGTGTATTCCTGCAACTCTATTTCTTCAGCGGGATCGTCGCGGGGCTGGTCTCGGTAGCGGCTCCGTATGTGCTGCCGACCTTCTCGACGTACACCGCCGTCGTCGGCGCCTCAGGTGCTCTTTACGGCGTACTGCTCGCCTTCGCGCATTACTGGCCGGACGAGCGGATCTTGATCATTCCGATCCCCGTGCCGATCCGCATCCGCACCATGGTGATTCTCGCGACTCTGCTGGCAGTGGGCGGCATAGCGCTCGAGGTGGCCGGCTCTCCGCAGAGGATAGCCCACCACGCCCACCTCGGGGGCTTTCTCGGGGCCTGGCTGTTCATGAAGTGGCGAGAGAGGAATTCTTCGGCCGCGAAGTTCAAGCGCGAAGCGGAGGGAGGCCAGCGGCGAGGCTGGCTTCAGGACCGGGACGCGGCGCAGCGCTGGGCCGCCATCGACCGCGAATCTCTCCACCCCGTCAACCGCGAAGCATATGACGAGATCATGGAGAAGCTGCGGACAGAGGGGCTGTCCAGCCTGACCGATAGGGAGCGTGCCTTCCTGGACAGATTCAGCCCGGGCTGAGGACGCCTTCCGAGGGAGCGGCCAGCGCCATCAAGTGCTAGTATTCCTTCGGGCGACGACGGGGCTCGCCTGTTCGGCGTGACGTTCGTCGCCGGGAGGATCGCCCATGATCGATTCCGTCCGACCATCCCTGTTCGAGCGGATGGTCGCTCTCCGGCGTGACCTCCACCGGCACCCGGAGCTCAGCTGGCAGGAACGCTGGACCTCCGACCGACTCGCGTCGGAGTTCGACCGGCTCGGCCTCGGCTACGAGCGCATCCTCGATACGGGTATCCTGGTGGACCTGCCCGGTCTCAGGGACGTTCCCGCGGTTGCCCTGCGCGCGGATCTCGACGGACTTCCGATCCACGAGGAGACGGCGCTGCCGTTCGCGTCGGAAGTGGATGGCGTGATGCACGCCTGCGGGCACGATGTCCATATGGCCATGCTCCTCGGCGCGGCCGAGCTGCTTACGGACGGCGAGGGACCGTTGCCGGCGCCGGTTCGCCTCATTCTGCAGCCCGCCGAGGAGGTAGGCTCCGGCGCGAAGGCCATGGTCGACGCGGGGGCCCTGAAGGGGGTGGGGGCCATCTTCGGGGGACACGTGGATCGGCACTTCCCCACGGGGGTCATCGTGGCCGCCGAAGGCCCCGTGAACGCGTCAACGGATGCGTTCCGTATTTCGATACGCGGTCGGCAGGGGCACGCCGCCCGTCCACATGAAACGGTAGACACCGTGGTCGTCGGCAGCCTGATCGTCATGGCCGTGCAGACGATCGTGTCTCGCGAGATCGATCCGGCTTATCCCTCGGTGCTCTCGATCGGCCGGTTCGACGCGGGCACCGCGGCGAACGTCATTGCCGGCACGGCGATCCTGGAGGGTACGATCCGGGCGCAGGACCAGGAAGTGCGGGAACATCTTCACCGCTCCATGAAACGAATCTGCGACTCCGTCGCGCAGCTTCACGAGGCACACATAGAGATCGACCTGCACGAGGGGACTCCTTCTCTCGTCAACCGCGGGCCGATGACGGCCCTGGCTCGCGAGGCTGCCGAGGAGGTGCTGGGAGCCGAGCGAGTCCGCTCCTCCATCCGCAGCGCGAACATGGGAGGCGAGGACTTCTCCTGGTACCTGCAGGAGGTCCCCGGCTGCTATGTGCGCTTCGGGGCGCGTCTCTCCGGCAGTGCCGGTTTTCCGGCCCACTCCAGCCGCTTCGAGATAGACGAAAGGGTTCTGGCCGTGGGTGCGTCCTGGTTCGCCGCGGTGGCCCGGCGGGCCGGCCGGGCCTTTGCGGAGGGCTGGCCGCAGTGATCTCGATCCGGGAGGCGCGCGACTCGGACACTTCCGGGATCATAGACATCTATCTCGCCACGTACGGGCAGGACTACGCCTACCCCCAGTACTACGAGGACTACGAGATCAAGAAGCTGATCTTCTCCGACGAGACGCTGATGCTCGTCGCGGAAGACGAGGAGACCGGCCTGGTCGTCGGCACGGCTTCGGTCATTCTGGAGGTCGGAGCCTATACGGACCTGGTCGGCGAGTTCGGTCGGCTCGCGGTTCACCCGGACTATCGAAAGCGCGGCATCGGTACCCGCCTGCTGGAGCAGCGCCTCCTCTCGGTGAAGAACCGGCTTCACGTGGGCATCATCGAGGCCCGCATAACCCACCCGTTCACGCAGGCGATCGCTCTGAAGCAGGGTTTCGCGCCGGTGGGCTTCCTGCCGCAGAAGTACCTGTTCGGCACGAATCGCGAGAACATGGGCCTATTGGTGCAGCTGTTCGGTCGCGGGCGCGAGCTCCGGCGCAACAATCCGCGCATCGTCCCCGAAGTCTATCAGCTCGCGGGCACGGCGCTCGAGAACTGCCGCGTGTCGGTGGACGTGATCGTGGACGAGGAGTCGACCCCGTATCCCTTCGGCCACGGCTTCACGGTGAGCGAGCTGACGACCGAGGGATACTCGCGACTCCTGCGGATCGAGCGGGGCCGGGTTCGGAATCGAGAGATCTTCGGTCCCATGCGCCTTCAATACGGGTATTTCAAGCTCATCTCGCACCACTCGAAGTACCTGGTGGCCCGTGAAGGAAGCCACATCGTGGGAGCCGTCGGCTTCACTCTCGAGCGGCTCGACCGGGTAGTGCGAGTGTTCGAGTTGATTTCGCTGCAGGATGATGTCATCCGGTTCCTGCTTTCCGAGTTGGAGAGACGATGCAGGGAGGAATGGGAGATCGCGTACATGGAGCTGGACGTGAGCGCCCACGCTCCACGGATGCAGCGCACCGTGCTTCAACTCGGCTTCGTACCCACGGCGTACATCCCCGCCCTCGCGTTCGACGATGTCGAGCGGCTCGACCTGGTCAAGTTCTCGAAGCTCTTGATTCCGCTGGAGATAGGCCAGGTCATGCTCATTCCGCCGGTAAGCGACCTGGCGGACCTCGTCCTTACGGCCTTCCGCCGCCGGGAGGTCCTGCCCCGGCTGGGGGAGGTGGTGGATCGGGTGGACCTGTTCGCCGGCCTGGAGGAGGAGCAGCTGCAGCGGCTGGCCGGTGCGTGCACGCACGGTACCTTTCGTCCGGGCACGGACATCTTCGTTCAGGGCCAGTCGTGCGAGGAAATGTATCTCATCCTGGAGGGCAAGGTCGCGATCCACATCGACGGAAGGAGTGAGCCGATTGGAACGGTGCGTGCCGGAGAATGTCTGGGCGAGATAGCCGTCCTCACGGGCGGCGAGCACTCCGCCACGGCCCGGGCGGTGACGCCTGTGGAGGTCGGCATCCTGCGTAACACGGACTTGCAGAGTCTCGTCCGCTTGCGGCCCGGCATAGGCGTCGTACTGTATCGGAACCTTGCCCGCGGGCTCGGCGAGAAGCTTCGCCGTACGGACCTGCACCTGGGCGCCCTGGACTGATGACTCTCGCAGGAGGAACGTATGGTGCAGCGCGCACTGATTCTCGGCGCGGCCGGCCGGGATTTTCATAACTTCAACACCTGCTTCCGGGACAACCCCGACTACGAAATCGTAGCGTTCACCGCCACTCAGATCCCCGACATCGAGGGCCGCACCTACCCGCCGGAGCTCGCGGGCTCCCTGTATCCGGAAGGTATTCCGATCCTGCCCGAGGACGATTTCGA
This sequence comes from Gemmatimonadota bacterium, assembly GCA_039590285.1. Classification (GTDB taxonomy): domain Bacteria; phylum Gemmatimonadota; class Gemmatimonadetes; order Palauibacterales; family Palauibacteraceae; genus Benthicola. The sequence continues at coordinate 7,222 of JBDHFS010000003.1, read as the reverse complement.
GCGCCTCATCGACGAGCTGGCAGTTGACGTCGTCGTGTTCAGCTACAGCGACGTGTCACACGAGACGGTCATGCATCTAGGCTCGCGGACGATCGCGGCGGGCGCCGATTACCTGCTGCTCGGAGCCGGTCGCACCATGGTCGAGTCCTCGAAACCCGTCGTGGCCATATGCGCCGCCCGCACCGGCTCCGGAAAGAGCCAGACGAGCCGTCGGGTGGCCGAGATCCTGACGGCTCAGGGCAAGAAGGTGGTCGTGATCCGGCACCCCATGCCGTATGGCGACCTCGTGGCCCAGGCGGTCCAGCGGTTCGAGACCTACGAAGACCTCGAGAAGCACGACGTGACGATCGAGGAGCGCGAGGAATACGAGCCTCACATCGCGGCGGGAAGGGTCGTCTACGCCGGCGTTGACTACGAGGCGATTCTGCGGCAGGCGGAGCAGGAAGCGGACGTAGTCATCTGGGACGGTGGCAACAACGACCTCTCGTTCTACAGGGCGGATCTGTACATCACCGTCGTCGATCCGCACCGCCCCGACCACTCAGCTCGCTACCACCCCGGGGAGGCCAACGTCCGCATGGCGGACGTGATCGTGATCAACAAGGTCGGCACGGCGAGCCTGGAGCAGGTCCAGACAGCCCGCGCCGTCGCACAGGAGTTGAACCCGGACGCCACGATCATCGAGGCCGCCAGTCCGCTGTTTCTGGAAGGTGGGGAGGAGATCCGCGGCAAGCGCGTGCTGGTCATCGAAGACGGCCCCACCCTCACGCATGGCGAGATGGCGTATGGCGCCGGATGGGTCGCCGCCCGTCGCTATGGCGCGGCCGAGATCCTCGACCCGCGTCCGTGGGCCGTCGGGTCCATCGCCGACACGTTTCAGAAGTACCCGACCACCGGCGACGTACTGCCCGCCATGGGCTACGGTGCCGCGCAGACAGCGGAGTTGCAGCAGACCATCGACGCCGCCCCGGCCGACCTCGTGGTCATCGGGACGCCGATCGACCTTCGACGCCTGATCGACATCCACAAGCCATCGGTCCGCGTACGCTACGAGCTGCAGGAGATTGGTCGCCCCACCCTGTCAGACGTCCTGACGGGACTCGGCGGCTGATTCGACGTAACGACCGCGCTCCGGCCCAACCACCGGAGCGCTTCCACAGCGGCCGGCTAGCGCCCCGCGGGATCCGAGGCCAGACACTCGATCTCGAGGGCCGCGCCGAGGGCGAGCCCATCGACTCCGATCGTCGACCGGGCCGGCGGAGGCCCATCCCAGAACGAGGCGTAGATCTCGTTCATCGCGTCATAATCCGCCATATCTTCTAGAAACACTGTACACTTTACAACATCGTAAAGTGATGCCCCTGCGGCCGCGAGCACCGCCTCGATGTTGAGCATCGCCTGACGGGTCTCGGCCGCGGTTCCGCCCTCAGCGATGTCCGTAGTTCCGGGCAGGATTCCGATCTGGCCGGAGAGAAAGATCAGGCCGCCGACGCGAATCGCAGGTGAGAACGGCAGGCCTTCGGGCACCATTTCGAGCGTGATCACTTGGTCGCCCGCTCTGGCTCCGCGGGCAGCGTCCTGAGCGTGAACTGGCGCGTGGCTGACGAGCAGCCAGGCCGTTCCCAGCAGGAGCGAGGTCCAGCGAATCATGTCATCTCCGTGGCTGGAGTGGCGGACGGCGCGTCGTTGTTGGTCGGTCGACGGGCGCGACGTATCATCATGTTCGCCCTGCCACATCAGAGTTCGCAAACCGCAGCGTACAGGTGAGCGCCATGTTCGAAGCCGTGCCCAGTCCTTACCTGGTGCCCTTCGACGGATCGTTTCGCGTCGGTACGTCTCCCACCGCGCCACCCCGCGGCCATCCCTCCGGCAAAGAGGCGAAGAAGGAGCTCCAGCGCCGGGTCGAGGAACTCGACGACCTGCAGCGGATGCTGGCCGCGCAGGACAAATACTCCGTGTTGCTCATCTTCCAGGCCATGGACGCCGCCGGAAAGGACGGGACGATCCGGGCCGTGATGAGGGGAATCAACCCGGCGGGCACCGAAGTCTACTCGTTCAAGCGGCCCAGCCGACTGGAGCTCGATCACGATTTCCTGTGGCGCACCTCGATGCGGCTTCCTGAGCGAGGGCGCATCGGGATCTTCAACCGGAGCTACTACGAGGAAGTGCTCGTGGTACGGGTGCATCCCGGCATTCTCGAGGGTCAGAGACTGCCGTATCCCGTCGATCCCGAGGCGATCTGGGATCAGCGCTTCGAGTCCATTGCGGATCACGAGAAGCACCTGGCACGCAACGGCACCGTGATCGTGAAGTTCTGGCTGAACGTGTCTCGCGATGAGCAGCGACACCGCTTTCTGAATCGGATAGACGAGCCCGAGAAGAACTGGAAGTTCTCGGGTGCCGACGTCGAGGAGAGGCAGCACTGGGACTCTTACATGCTGGCGTACGAAGAGGCGCTCAACGCGACGTCACGGCCGTGGGCGCCCTGGTACGCCATCCCGGCCGATGACAAGCCCTTCATGCGGGTCACGGTCTCCGATGTCCTGTGCCGGACGCTGAGCGGCCTGGAGCTAGCCTATCCGTCGGCGAGCGATGAAACGAGGCGAGAGCTCCTCGCGGCACGGGATCGGCTGAGCGCCGAGGAAGCTCGTCCGCCGACTTGATTCTGCGCCGAAGGTTGACCTTCCCACCGGTTCCGTCGACCTTCGGGCATGCTTCGACTCGACAGGCGTAGCGGTACGGGGAACTTGATGCGTGGGCTCACCGCGTGGCTGGGCTTCTCCTATCTGATCGCCCTGACCGCAGGAGCCTCGGGCGTGGAGGCGTGCGTGCACGGCGCAGCCGATCAGGGCCACGGCCTGCCGGAGCACGCGTCGGCTCCGTCGCATTCGGAGGGCGCGGTCGCCGCGTTCCCGTTGCCGTGCGCGGCGGCTGAATCCACTCAGCACGGGGTCGAAGCGGCCCCGGACGGGGAGCCGCATGACCCGTGCGATTGCATGGCCAACTGCTGTGCCGGGCCGGGACCTGCGGGATTCGTCCCGCCACCGACCGCAAGCGAGGACCTCCCGTCCTGCGACGCGCATATCTTCGTCGCCGTTCAGCGAACGGACTGCCGCTCCGACCAGCACCGTCTTCCCTACCCCAACGCACCTCCTCTTCTCTAGCTGACGACAAGCATTCTCAGCACGGCCAGGGTCGACGGCCGTTGCTCGAGTGTTCCGGCCGCCCCGCGGTCCGGAGAGCTCAGTTCTTTCGGAGGAGAGACGGTTAGATGCGATTCGGGAGTGAACGTCTGTTACGTACCGTCAGCGCGGTTTTCCTGGCCGTGTCTGTGTGGGCGGCCACGCCGTCGGGCGTCGCGGCGCAACAGACTGGCGACATCGTGGGACGTGCGGTCGTGGACGGTACGGACGACGCCGTCGGCTCGGCCATGGTGGAAGTGCAGGAGGCGGGTATGCGCGTCTCTGCGGGCGCGGATGGGCGGTTTCACCTGGCCCGATTGCGACCCGGCACCATCAGGGTGCGCGTGTCCGCGGTCGGATTCCTCGCCGTCGATTCCGTGGTTTCGGTACGCGCGGGAGAGACCACGGTCGTCAAAGTGGAGTTGACCATCGAGCCGATCCAGATGACCGGGATCGAGGTTTCCGTCCTGCGACCGGATCTCAGGCGTCAGAGCCAGATGGAGCAGCAGGCCGTGCGTGAGGCAAATCCGAGGGACCCGGGCGAGTTGCTGCGCGAGGTCTCCGGAGTCGACGCGGCTCGCCGGGGGGCGCTGGGTCTGGACCCGAACGTGCAGGGCCTCGTCGAAACCGAGGTCGCCTCGTTCGTGGACGGTGAGCGTCGGTTTCCCGCCGGACCCGCGCGCATGGACTCTCCCCTGACTCACGTCGATGCGCTCGCGTACCGACGCATTCAGGTCGTGAAGGGGCCCTACGCGCTGACGTGGGGCGCCGGCAGCCTGAGCTCGATCCGGGTCGACACCGAGTCCCTCCCGCCCGAGCGCTCGGGTGCCCTGCACGGGAACGTGACGACGGGTTACGACACGAACGTGAACGGGGCCGAAACCTCGGGCGGACTGGTGGGCAGACAGGGCGCCCTCTCGTACTGGGGATTCGGCGCCTACCGCCAGGGTAGGGACTACGAGGACGGGAACGGCGATCCGGTGCCCGGCGACTACACGAGCTGGGAGGCCAGGGGAAAGCTGGGTCTGCAGATGGGAGCGCGGTCACACCTCCTTCTCGGCGGTGGCTACCAGGACCAGGGACCGATCGACTATCCCGTACGCATCCTGAACGCCGATTACTTCGAGACGTGGAACGCGTCGGCCACCTATTCGCTGGAGGGTGGATCGGGATCGTTCGGCGGGCTCACGGCCAACGTCTACTACAATAACACCGACCACGGGATGACCAACCAGGGTAAGCCGTCGGAGGTCATGAGCGATATCCGTATCGAGACGACGACCCGGGTCGTCGGAGGCCGTGCGGCAGGCCTGTTCGCCGCCGACGGGTGGGAGATCGAGGCCGGAGGCGACGTCTACTCGGCGAACCGCAACGCGATCCGTCGGATCCGGATGGTCGAGACCGGCATGCTGATGCTGGAAGATCTGATCTGGCCCGATGCCACGACCGCGGCCGGTGGGGTCTTCGTCCGCGGAGACCGAGCGTTTTCCGGTCTGGTCGACGTCAGCGGCACGGCGCGCCTGGATCTCGCCGGCTCGAAGGCGGAGGCGGCGAGCGACTGGTTCCTGGCCAACGTGTCCGATCAGACTTCCACATCGAGCACGGACCTCAGCGGAGCGCTGTCGCTGGGTTTCCACGTCAGCACCAACTGGATGCTGTTCGCGGGCGCCGGCTCGGCGGTCCGGGCACCCGACGCGAGCGAGCTCTACTCGGATCGGTTCCCGGCCTCCAAAGCTCAGTTCGCTGCGGAATTCGTGGGCAATCCGGAGTTGAGTCCCGAACGGAGCACGCAGTTCGATCTCGGGGTCGAGGGATCGTACTCCGTGCTGACGCTGAACGGGAACGTCTTCGTCCGTAACATAGCGGACCACATCACACTGGAGCCGACCGACCTCGAGAAGAAGCTGCCCGTGTCACCCGACGTCGTCTATCGATACGTGAATGGAGGAGCATTCTTCTGGGGGTTCGAGGCTGGCGCCGGGATTCTGATGGCGCCTGACTGGACGCTGAACCTGCGCACCGATTACCTGTGGGCTGAGGACCGCGAGCTCGACGAGCCCGCGTACGGGATCATGCCGTGGCGTGGCTCGGCCGGGCTGCGCTACGACATGCCCAACCGCCGGTTTCACGGCGAGGCCGTCCTCAAGCTGGCCGGCAAGCAGAACCGCGTGGCCGTATCGCGCGGCGAGACGCCGACGGATGGGTGGGTGACGGGAGACTTTCGTTTCGGCTGGAGAGCCACCCGGCAGGTGCTTCTACGCTTCGGCGTTCAGAACGTGGGTGACAGGTTCTACGTGAACCACCTCAACTCGAAGGATCCGTTCACGGGACGGCAGGTAGCGGAGCCCGGCCGGATCGTGTACGTCAATCTGGACGTATCCTTCTGAGAGCGACCCACGCCCCGAGGAGGAAGGCGGCGTCGAGCGGGAGGATGAGCCACAGCGGCAATTCCCCGGACGCCGCCGCCTCGATCGCCGCGAGAATCGCCAGAACGAACAGGATCTTGGCCACGGGGCTCCTGCGGGAAGGAGCCATCCAGGTTCCAACGGCTATGGCGCCGGCGCCCATCACGAAGTGACCCAAGGCCTTTCCGGCGAGCCATGCGAGACTGTGTTCCCCGGCGCCCGCGCGCTCCAGCAGCGCCACCGCGACACCGTCCACCAGGGGAACCACGGCCACCGCCGCCGGCAGCACGAGTAGCCAGCGCAGCGTCTTAAGGGCGGCACTCATGGACGTATCCTCTGCGCCTCGGCCTCAGCTCCAGCGAGCCCGCGGCGCTCAGTTTCTGAGGTTGGTGCCGAGGATGGCCTCGAGTCGGGCGAGGCCGAGCTGATAGTCGAAGCGTCGTCGGATGAGGTCGACCTCGGCCTGGAGCAGGGTGATCTGGGCGGCCTGCAGATCCAGGATGGTGGCCAGGCCCAGCCGGTAGCGCTCCTGGCTGACCCGGAGGTCCTCACGCGACAGCTCGACGGTCTGCTCGGCGAGGTCGATCGTAGCCACGGCGGCCTCGATGGTGCCCCACGACTGGTCCATGTTCTTGCGCAGCGCCAGCTCCGCCGCCCGCTCCCGGGAGTGCGACTGGTCCGCCTGCGCCCGCGCCGTGTACAGCTCGTTCTCCCGGGTGAACCCGTTGAACAGCGGCATCGTGCCCGACAGCGACAGCGACCAGCTCCGGTTCTGCGGCGGGTACTCCACGTTCGACCACGCCCAGCCCCCGTCGAACGTCAGCGTCGGCAGGTAGGCCGACTTCGCGCTCGCCACCGCCGCCTCGTCCGCCGCCGCCTGCGATCGCGCGCTCACCAGACTCGGCGCCCCGCTCAGCGCCATCGAGAGCAGCTCCTGCCGTCCGTACGGCAACGGCTCCGCCGCCAGCTCCGCCGCCTCCACCGGCTCCAGGGGCTCGGTCACCCCCACCGCCTCCGCCAGCGCGAACCGGCTGTTGCGCGCACTGTTCTCCGCATTCAGCAGCGCCACCCGCGCGTTGTTCAGGTCCACCTGCGAGCGCAGCACGTCCGACCGCGTCGCACGACCCAGCTCCAACTGCTGCTCCACGAACGACAGCTGGTCCTCCTGACGACTCACTCGGTCCTGCTCCACACGCACCAGCTCACGGTTCGCCACCGCGTTGTAGTACATGATCTTCACCGTCTCGGCCGTCGTGTACTCCGACTCCCGCAAGCGCGCCTCGCTCGCCTCCACTCCCAGCTTCGCTCCCTTCAGGTCCGTGAACCGCCGAAACCCCCGGAATATATCGATGCTCGCCCCCAGCAGCGCACTGTAGCTCGTCGTCGTGATCGCCTGACCCGTCGGGTCCAACCGACCGCTCGACGCGTCCGAAAACTGATACCTCAAGCTCAGGTTCGGCAGAAACTGGCCCCACGCGTTCAACTCCGTGTACTGCGCAATCTCCACATCCGACGCCGACTGCTCCAGCAACGGGTTGTTCCGCTCCGCCATCCCCAACGCCTGCTGCAACGTCACCTGCCTCACCGCCTCCTGCGCACCCGCCAGACTTACCACGCTCACAACCAGTCCGGCCG
>JBDHFS010000002.1:0-40419 GCA_039590285.1 Gemmatimonadota bacterium | reverse complement strand
GGACCCGAGATGTGGCGCGGCTGATCGAGCTCACCCAGTCTGCGGTGCAGACCGCCCAGAACGAACAGGTAGGCCGCCACAGCAAAGCGTGGATTGCGCCTCTGAAGCTGGCCGAGTGTCTCTTGGAGCTCAGTTACTTCCATGCTCGCCACGTAGCCGTTGTGACAGACGTCGCACGATATCGTGGAGCCTCCAAAGTCCGACTGGCTCCTCGCGGGCCCCGTGAATGTAGAAATCACGAGAAAAGAGAGTCAAGTGTCGACCGGAAGCAACATTCGGTCTGATAGCGCTACCGCCGTCGCCCGGCCCGACGTAGCCTCCGCGACTTCTCGGCAGAAAGCGTCGACCCGCTCTTCGGCCACCGCTACCTCGAGATCCGCTCGCTCCTCGTACATCTCGCCCAGACGCGCCGCGCCCATCGCGTCCAACAACCGCGAAATCGCACCCGTATCTTCGTAGTCATAGCTCACTCGGACTCGTCGCCCACGCACAACGGTGCGGCACGGCGTCAGGGCCAGGACCTTCGCGGCCGCCGATCCGTACGCCCTGCCCAGGCCACCGGTCCCCAGCTTCGTACCACCGAAGTATCGTGTCACGACCACCACGATGTCGTGCAGAACCGCGCTCTCGATAGCGCGCAGAACAGGGCGGCCTCCCGTGCCGGACGGCTCTCCATCGTCGTCCAGTCGACACTCTCCGTCGACCAGGCGCGCGCCAATTACGTGGTGGGTGGCGCCGTGGAAGCGGCGTCGTTCAGCGTCGCGATGCGAGAGCGCCTGTTCCAACCGGGAGATCGGGTGCGCTACCCCGATGAACCTTGATCCTCTGACCCGAAGCTCGGCCTCCGCAAACCCGACGGGGACCCTGAGCTTCGGAACGTTCGTCACCGCTCCGGCTCCCCGGGAGCGGGGCGTGGGGCCCTCCGTGTCACGCAACCCCGGGGGCTCCGACCTCCGGACCGGCCACGAGCGGGAAGGCACCCGCCAGCGCGAGCACGTCCTCCCGAACGCGTGCGATCTCCGGCTCCGAGCCGGCGCCGTCGAGCACTCTGTGAATCATGTCGGCCACTTCGCTCATCTCCGCCGGGCCCATTCCCCGCGTGGTCAGCGCCGGGGTGCCTATCCGAATCCCGGAGGTAACGAACGGAGACCGCGTTTCCCCGGGCACCGTGTTTTTGTTAACGGTGATTTCGGCTTCACCCAGAGAATCCTCCGCGTCCTTGCCAGACAGCTGGGTGTGGCGGAGATCCAACAGGAGTAGATGCGTATCCGTTCCGTCGGAGACCAGCTTCCAACCTCTCCGCATCAAGCCGTCCGCCAGGACACGCGCGTTTTCGACCACTCGCTCGGCATAACGTCGGAACGACTCGGACTGAGCCTCGTGGAGCGCCACGGCCTTGGCCGCGATGACGTGCTCGAGTGGACCACCCTGCATGCCGGGGAACACGGCCTTGTCGATCGCCCTGGCATGCTCCTCCCGGCACAGAATGAGTCCGCCTCGGGGACCGCGAAGCGTCTTGTGAGTCGTCGTGGTGACGACGTCAGACCAAGGTACGGGCGACGGGTGCACGCCCGCCGCGACCAGACCCGCAATATGAGCCATATCCACCAGCAACAGCGCCCCTACTTCGCGAGCGATCTCCGCGAACTTCTCGAACGGCAGGATCCGGGGGTAGGCGCTGGCACCCGCCACGATCATGCGAGGCTCTTCCCGCCTCGCGAGCGCCGCGAGCGCCTCCATATCGACGAGGCCATCTTCCTCACGAACGCCGTATGCGACGAAGTCGTAGAGGCGACCGCTGAAGTTCACCGGCGACCCGTGCGTCAGGTGTCCTCCGTGCGACAGGTCCATACCCAGGACCTTGTCACCCGGCTCCAGAAACGCGAAGTACGCGGCCATGTTGGCCTGGGCCCCGCTGTGCGGCTGAACGTTCGCATGGTCCGCCCCGAAGATCGCCATCGCTCTCTCGTGAGCCAGGTTCTCCGAGACGTCCACCTGCTCGCATCCGCCGTAGTAGCGCTTGCCCGGATACCCTTCGGCGTACTTGTTTGTCAGCACGGACCCCAACGCCTGCAGCACCGCACCTGAGACGAAGTTCTCGCTCGCGATCAGCTCGAGGCCCTCGCGTTGCCTGGCCGCTTCGCCCTGAATCGCGGAAAAGACCTCTGGGTCGACAGCCTCGAGGTAGTCGTAGGAGGGGGCGACGTCTGTCCTTCCCGGACGGATCGTATCCTGGGTCATGCGCTCTCTCTACACGTAGGTGCGGTGAAGCTGTGTCACGGCCCGGATGCGCCGCAGCGCCACCTCGTCGGCCGCCTTGGCGCTCGTGATCCCTTCCGCCTCCGCCAGCTCGAAGATTGCCTGAAGGGTTGAGTAGATCTCACCCGCCTTGCGCTTGGATCGCTCAAGGGTCCACCCGGCGAGCTCTGAGTACACGTTGATCAGGCCGCCCGCATTGATCACGTAGTCCGGTGCGTACAGAATGTCGTGCTCTTTGAGCATCCGCGCGTGGCGTGACTTAGCGAGCTGATTATTGGCCGCCCCGGCGACGATCCTGACCCTGAGGCGCGGAATCGTCTCATCATTGAGGATGGCCCCGAGCGCACACGGCGCGAACACGTCCGCCTCTACATCGTAGACGTCGTCAACGCTCACGGCCTCGCAACCAAGCTCGTCGACGCAGCGTTGGACCCGGTCCGCGTCGATATCGGCGACGAACACGGTGGCCCCCTCGTTTCGCAGATCCTCGGCCAGGTAGTAGCCCACGTGCCCGGCGCCCTGGATCACTACCGACCGGTCCTCGAGCTCGGCACTTCCGAATCTCTTGAGTGAGCAAGCCTTGATGCCCCGGTAGGTCCCGTAGGCCGTGACGGGGGAGGGGTCTCCCGACTTACCGGCCATTCCTACCACGTGCTCGGTTTCCATGTGGATGTAGTCCATGTCGGCTACGGAAGTGCCGACGTCTTCGGCCGTGTAGTAACGTCCAGCCATCGACTCCACCGCCCGGCCATGTGCCCTCATGATCATCTCGCGCTGAGCCGTACGGTTGTCGCCTATGATCACGGCCTTCCCACCCCCGAGATTCAGGCCGGCCACCGCCGCCTTGTATGTCATGCCGCGGGACAGCCGCAACACGTCGATAAGCGCATCGTAGTCCGAGTCGTAGTTCCAGAAACGGGTCCCCCCGAGAGCCGGCCCGAGCGCCGTATTGTGTATCGCGATGATGCCCTTGTAGCCGCTCGACGGATCGTACGTGAACACCACCTGCTCGTGGTCGTGCTCCGACATGAGATCGAAGATCTCCCTCTTTCCGTCCAGCGCCTCCACGACCTGATCCGCGATCCTGGTTTCCGTGCTCACTGGTCGTTTCCTCTCTCCAGATACAGTTCCCGCGCTATGATCGTGCGGTGGATTTCACTGGTCCCCTCGTAGATCTCCGTGACTTTGGCGTCGCGAAACAACCGCTCCACCGGGTACTCCCGGCTGTATCCGTAGCCACCGAAGATCTGTACCGCCTGCCGCGTCACCCACATGGCGGTCTCGCTGGCGTGGAGTTTTGCCATGCTCGACAGCTTGCGTTTACGCGCTGCGCCAGCGTCGTACGCCAATGCGGCCCTGTACAGCAGGCCCCTGGACGCCTCGAGACGCGTAGCCATGTCGGCCAGCTTGAATTGAACACCCTGGAAGGCGGATATCGGTCGTCCAAACTGGACACGCTGTTCCGCATACTCCTGGGCATGGTCCATGGCCGCCTCGGCGATACCGATCGCCTGTGCGGCGATACCCAGCCGGCCGCCCTCCAGCGCTTCGAGGGCATACTTGAAACCGAGGCCCGGCTCTCCAATGAGGTACTCCGGACCCAGATACAGATCCTGAAGGGTGACCGCGACCGTCTCGGACCCCCTCAGGCCCATCTTCCGCTCCTTCTTACCGGGAATGTATCCCTCCGTGTCCGTCGGGACGAGGAACGCTCCGATCCCCCTCGTCCCTTTACGGTCGGAGGGATCATCGGTTCGCACCATCAGCAGGATCACGTCGGCGGATGCGCCGTTCGTGACCCACATCTTCGACCCCTCGAGTCGCCAGCCGTCGCCGTCGCGCACCGCCTGAGCGGTGATCGCGGCGGCGTCACTGCCGGCATCGGCTTCCGAAAGCGAAAACGCGCCGAGAAGCTCGCCGCGCGCCATGGGCCTCAGCCAGCGATCCTTCTGAACGTCCGTGCCGTGCCTGAGAAGCGTCTGTGTCGGAAGAGAGTTGTGCACGCTCATCGATACGGCGACGGCCGGATCGCCCCACGCGATCTCCTCGAGGACGTATAGGTACGTCAGCATGTCGAGGCCGAGTCCGTCGTACTCCTCCGGAATGAGCATCCCCAGGAATCCCAGCTCGCCCAGCTGGTCCACGGGGCTTCGATCGAAGGAGTCCTCCCTCTCTTCGCGCTCCTCGACGCCAGGCCGTAGCTCATTCTTGGCGAAGGTACGGGCCAGGCCCAGGATCTCGCGTTGCTCGTCGGTAAGGCGCGCCCCGAGAAAGGATCTACGCATCGCCGTACTCGTAGAAGCCGCGTCCCGACTTCCGCCCCAGCCGGCCAGCGGCCACGTACTTGGCAAGCAACGGACATGGGCGGTACTTCGAGTCGCCCAGGTCGCGGTGCAGGACACGCAGGATGAACAGACATGTGTCCAGGCCGATCAGGTCGGCCAGGGCCAGCGGTCCCATCGGATGATTCATTCCGAGCTTCATGACTGTGTCGATCGCTTCCGGCTCCGCCACCCCCTCCATCAGGCAATAGACGGCCTCGTTGATCATCGGCATCAGTATGCGGTTGGACACGAAACCCGGGAAGTCGTTGACCTCCACCGGCGTCTTCCCCACCCTCTCACACAGGGCCAGCGTGAGTTCGGTGGTGGCATCATCGGTCTCGAGGCCACGAATGACCTCGACGAGCTGCATTACGGGAACCGGGTTCATGAAGTGCATTCCGATGAAACGCTGTGGCCGACTCACGGCCGCGGCGATCTCGGTTATCGATATGGAGCTCGTGTTTGACGCCAGTATCACATCGTCCGCGCACACTTCATCCAGACGGCTGAAGATCTCGAGCTTCAGGTCGCGATTCTCGGGAACCGCCTCCACCACCAGCGGTAGACCTCCGACGGCTTCGATCTCGGTCGCCGTCTGGACCCGCTCGAGGGCAGCCCGCACTCCGGCCGCGTCAATCCGACCCTTCGAGAGCTGCCGACTCAGATTCTTCTCGATCCTCGCCCGGGCGCCATCGAGCGCTTCGGGCACCGCATCCACCAGCCGGACCTCGATGCCCGCCAGCGCAAAAACGTGGGCTATTCCATTGCCCATAGTCCCTGTGCCGACGACCCCCACAGCCTCCAGTTGATTCGCGTTCATTTCGCCTCCGATACGGTGTGAACGGAAGTCCGGACGCCTGGGTTCGAAACTTCCGACCCCCGCAAACGGCGCACCGGCAGCGGCCGGAGCGCCAACACAGCGGGGTCTCGGGACAGCCGGGGGGTGCTAGCCGCCCAGATTATCGCCGCCAGCGTGGCCGTGGCGAGGAGCCACCCTCCCTCGGGGCCGTACGCTCCACCCGTCAGAAGCTCGGGACCGCGCACCGTCGACTCCACGCCGGACACACCTAGATCCAGACCGCTGACGGGCATCCCGGCGGCGACACCCATGGTCCAGTTCCAGGTGAAGTGAGCTCCGGTTACGAGCCAGAGACTCATCGTTTTCCAGTACATGATTCCGAGCAAGATTCCGGCCAGAAACGTGTTCCAGATCGCGGTCCAACCCACGCCCGGATTGGCCCCGTGGAGGACCGCGAAAACGATCGAGGTGGCGACCACGGCCACTCCGGGCCCCAGGGCCTCCGCAAGAACCTGGAACGGATATCCGCGCACGGCGATTTCCTCCAGGAACGCCGCAAGTAATAAGAACACAGTAACATGGGCACCTGACTGCAGGACCTCCCTTCCGCCGGGCCACGCCAGGCCTACGCCCAACCAGCCCGCGGCGGCCATGGTCACTCCAACCGACCCCACGAGCGCGGTCCCTACGAGGCAGCCGCGGAAGAAGTCCGTGGCCCCCCGACGCCCCGCAACCAGACCGAGAGCGGCGGGCGATCTCGACTCCACCCCGGACATCATGACCCAGCTCACGAGGAGTGCCGCGAGAAAGGCCGGACCGACTCCCCACAACGTGAGCCCCGTCGCCGCATTCGATCCTGCCACGGCGATGGCCGCGACCTGGAAACTCGCCGTCAGGAGTAACAGGAGCGTCGTGTACGCCGCGAGACGCCACCCCCAGGCGGGGCGTGTCGATCCGGTTCGAGGTGGAGGCGCCGCGGAATGTCCCTCCCGCGGGTCGCCTCCGGTCCTCATGTTGGGGACGATCCCGCGGTCAGACCGTGGGCGGCGTCCGAGCGGCTCGCAGACCGCGGACGATCGCCAGCACGAGCATCACCTTCAGGACGTCTCCCAACAGGAACGTCATCACTCCCACGGAACGGGCGAGATCAGAACCTCCCAGAATCCACAGCCAGGAAAGTCCACCGGCATGAATCATGGCCAGGGCGGCGATCAGCCAGCCCCCCGAGGCGAGCAGACCCTGCCTGTGTCCGCACGCCCGGCCGGCCACGGCGGCGGCGAGCGGGAAGGCGAGCAGGTACCCGCCCGTCGGTCCCAACAGATAGGCGGCACCGCCCCCGGCCGCGAATACCGGAAGGCCGACCAGTCCGGCCGCGAGGTAGACGACCTGCGATGCCGCACCCGCCCTGGAGCCCAAAAGTGCGCCGGCCAGCAGCACCGCCGCCGGCTGAAGGGTCATGGGAACTGCCATGCCCGGAAGCGGGACGCTCAAGCGGGCGGCCAGCGCCGTCAGCGCGGCAAACCCCGCAACGGCCAGCAGCCTTCCGGCACTGGAGAGCCTCGTACGCTCCCCGACGAGCTCCGCTGTCACGGTACGGGCTGGATTTCCACTCATACTCTCTCCACACTCAGGGCTACCGCGTTGCCCCCTCCCAGACACAGCGTGGCCAGGCCCTTGTCCACATCCCGATCGCGCATCGCGTACAGGAGGGTCGTCAGGATCCTGGCTCCCGAAGCTCCGATAGGGTGTCCGAGCGCGATTGCTCCGCCCCGGACGTTGATGCGATCCATGTCCATTCCGAGTTCTCTCGCGTCCGCTATGGCCTGCACGGCGAAGGCCTCGTTGGCCTCTATTAGGCCATAGTCGGCGATCTCGGTGCCTTCCTTATCCATCAGTTTGCGCACGGCATCCACAGGGGCGAAGAAAAGGTCGCGCGGAGCCGTCGCACCGACCGAATATGCCGTGACCCGGCCGAGAATGTCCAGGCCGTTGGCGCGAGCGTAAGCCTCTGAAGTTACAACAGTAGCGGCTGCACCGTCGTTCAGGCCCGGAGCGTTGCCCGCGGTCACCGAGTGCTCGGTTACCTCGGGAGGCGGCTCGTCCGTATCGACGACCGTCGTACTCTTCCGGCTCACGATCTCGACCGGAATCAGCTCGGCCGAAAAACCACCGCCGTCGATCGCGGCCACTGCCTTCATGTGGCTCTCGTAGGCGAACCGGTCCTGATCTTCCCGGCTCACTCCCGCCTTCCAGGCCGTGTACTCGGCGTGCCCACCCATGTGGCACTGACCGAACGAGCACCACAGCCCGTCGTGGATGAGCGCATCGACCATCGATCGGTCGCCGAACTTGACCCCTGTTCGATAGCCTCGGACCAGATAGGGCGCGCTGGACATCGATTCCATGCCGCCGGCCACGGCGACCTGGATGTCCCCCACCCTTATGGCCTGCGACGCCAGCATCACGGCCTTGAGTCCGGATCCGCACACCTTGTTGATCGTGACCGCGGGGATGGTCTCCGGAAGGCCGGCCCCTATGGCGGCCTGCCGAGCCGGAGCCTGCCCGACACCGGCCTGCACGACGTTGCCCATGATCACGTCTTCGATGTCCTCCGGCGCGACTCCTGAGCGCTCCACTACGCCGGCGATCGCCCGGGCTCCGAGCTCGACTGCCGTCAGGGAGGACAGGCCTCCCATGAATCGGCCCGTCGGCAGTCTGGCCGCTCCGGCAATGACCGCCGTCCTGTCCACATCGTTCATTTCAACCACTCCTCACACCCCTGCCTGCGCCGCGTGTCGGCCAGGCCGACGATCTTCCATTCGTCGCCCACCCGGGCGATCTGAAAGACGTTGACGCCGCAATGCGAGAGGTTGCCGTTATGGTAAAACGCGTAGGGGGTAACCACCGTCGCGAGGTTGTCATCGATCCTCATGTCCGGAGCGCCGATCCGCTCATCGAACGCGCCCGGCTCGGCGCCGCCGACCGCATCCATGAACCGTTCCATGTTCCCGAATACGACCCCGGCCACACCGCCTCGTGACGCCGAGCTGGCCATCATCCCGAGCTCCGGGTGGAACAGCTTTCGGACCGCCGCCGAATCAGCAGCCCGCATCGCGTCGAAGAGCGCGCTCACCACCCGCAGCACCTCTTCCTCCGCATCCTGAGCCTGCACGGCGGGCGCGCGTGCCGAGAGCAACGAGCACATGGCGAGCACCGCCATCGTGATTCGCTTCATGTCACCCTCCCCCTTCGTCCGGTCCGCAGGGAGGCGGACGTGCGGGAACGTCGCGCCCGTCACGTCAGCGCTCCGGCGTGGTCGCTTCGTCCACCAGCGGATGTTCCACTTCGTCGACGAGCCGCACTCCGGCCCGTCCCTCGGTTGGCTCCGCCGCCCGACCCCACGACACGAAGGGATCGTGCTCGAAAGCCAGCCACCAGCCTTCCTCAAGAGCTCTTCCGAGGATCGCCTTCTTGCTCGCCAGGGTAACGAGCGGCTCGATGTCGTATCCCATGATCCAGGGCAGCGGCAGGTGGGCCCGAGTCGGAACCAGGTCCGCCAGAAACAGCAAGCGCTCCGGCCCCAGATCGACCCAAACCGACTGGTGATACGGCGTGTGGCCGGGAGTATGCATCACGCCGACACCCGGCGTCACCTCGATATCGTCATCCACCAGGTCCACGCAGCCCGCCTGGATCAGGGGCTCGAAGTTGGATTCCATGTAGCTGGCCCGGATCCGTTCGTTGTCGATTCGGGCGAATTCGTATTCCCCTCGGCGAATCACGTAGCGAGCCCGGGGAAAGGCGGGCCTCACCCCACTCTCTTCTCTCGTGGTACCGCCGCCGGCATGATCGAAATGCAGGTGCGTGCAAACGACGATGTCTATCTCCTCCGGCCGAACGCCGATCGCCCCCAGAGAAGTCTCGAGACGCGTCGGCTGGCCCTGGTTCTTCACCCCGTATATCTCGTGAAACCTGGTGCTCTCTTTGTTGCCCAGGCCAGTGTCGACCAGGACCTTGGCGTTGTCGGTTTCCACCAGAAGGCAACGCATGGCGAGCGGTACCCGGTTCCGTGCGTCCGGCGGAGCGCTCCGGCTCCACAGCGGTTTGGGTACGACCCCGAACATCGCTCCCCCATCGAGCCATAGACTGCCTGCGTCGATCGCCCGCACACGGGCCCGGCTTCCCTCGAGAGCGGGGACGTCAGGCACGCATCCTCCCTTGTAGGTCTCCGTCACCTGCCACGGGGGCGACTGGGTGACCCGCGACCCAAGCGAGCAGCTGGTCCCAATAGCGAATGCCCTGCCGATCGGCCGCCTCCAGCATTCGGAGAAGTATCGTCGCCGTGGCTCGGGCGTCGTCGCCCGCCCGGTGCCGTTGCTCGATCGTCAGATCATAGTAGCGCGCCAGCGAGTCCAGACCCCGCCGCCGCAAGCCCGGAAGCGCACGACGCGCGAGCTTCACCGTGCACAGACGTGCCCCCTCCGGCATGACGGAGTGCGCCAGACGCATCTCCTCGGCCACGAAACGCCAATCGAACGAGACGTTGTGCGCCACGAACACGCGACCCTCGAGGTGCTCTCGCACACGCGAGGCGATGTCCCGGAACCGGGGAGCGCTCTCGACCATCTCAGGCTCGATGCCCGTCAACCGCGTGACCCACGCCGGGATCCAGGCGTCCGGGTTCACGAGTGTCGTGTACTCACCACTCACCGTCCCCCGGTCGATGAGCACCGCTGAGAACTCCACGATACGAGCTCCGCGCCCGACCGAGCTGCCGGTCGTCTCCACATCCACGACGGCGAACGAGGTCTCGAGCACGGTTGTTCTACGCGGATCCTGTCGAATCGACGAGAGCCGCCACACACCACCCGAATCGACGGCAAATCGACGATCCTCTCCCAGTAGATCGAAGACCAGGCGTGAAGCGAGGCCCGGCGGAGCGTGGCGCAGCCCGAACAACTCTCGCGCGAGCGCATCGGTGGGTATGGGAGATCTGCCCACGGCCTCTATCGCCCGCTGCACCAGAGGCGAGTGCGGCGCGAAACGGAGCCCGTCCGAGCTCACGTCAACTCCTCGCGCATCAGGGGCATGGTCATGCACCGCGGACCTCCACCTCCTCGCACGAGCTCGGTTCCTTCGAAACCGATCACGAATCTCTCGTCCGCCCCTATCTTCTCTTCTCCGCTGAGGAAGTCATCCCCCTGGACGATTCGGAATCCGCCTCCCTCCGCCAACGCTTCCAGCGTATGCTCGTTCCTGTCGTACGCCAGGACCTGGCCCGGCCCGACCGCGAAAAAATTGCACCCGCTCGACCACTGCTCCCGGTCCTGAATCGTCCGACGCTCTCCGCCGCACGGCAGTGGAGTGAGAGGCAAACCCAGGTCTTCGAGAGCGTGGAACAGGCTGGACGCCTCGGAGACCCCGGCGCTGCCCTTTCGAACGTGAAGCACCGGCAGCCGCGTCGGGCCCATGAAGAATGGTGGATAGACGCAGCACAAGTCTCGGTCCAGCATCGTAAAGATCATGTCGAGATGGATGGCCGCTCTGTGGGACGGCATCAGGATCACCAGAATGTCGGAGATGTCCGTGTCCCGAAACAGCTCTTCCGCCAGAGCGTCGATCCCGGCCGCCGTCGTCCGCTCCGACATTCCGACTGCGAGCAGATCCCGTCTGAGGACGTGCACATCGCCTCCTTCGAGGCGGACGTTGAGCCGGCGCTCGTGCGCCCCGTCGAAGAGAATGCCCGCGCTCGTGAGTTCCGGGTGGGCCCGGAAGAGGGTCCACGCCAGGATCTCCTCGCTCCAGCGAACCTCGTGCTTCATGGAAGCCACCATGACGTGGTGACCGATCACGGCGGCCGAATCGCGCGTGAAGAAGAGGTTGGGCAGCGGGGGGAGGGCGTACCCAGCCTCGTTCACGAGGCTCGCGAGGCTCCCTCCCGACGTCTCCTCTCCCTCCACGAACAGTCTCGCGATCTCCTCCGGCCCTGCCGCCGCCCGGGCTCCGATCGCGCCACCCGAGTGCTCGATCAGGTATCGCCGCGCCTCAGGAATCCGAAGGACGTCGACCATGAGGTCCAGTACCTCGCGGACCGTCGCGAACCGCGACAAGATGGACGTGAAGCGACGGTGCTCCCGGCGCGCCATCTCGAGATCCAGAATGTCGTCGAACAGGTAGTCGGCCCGGTTGGCAGGTGTCACGATGGCCAACTCCGGCCCCGGCGAATGGCACACCACGGAGACGAGTCGTCCGATCTCGCTGTGGACCCCCAGCATCACCTTTCCCCAAGCCCGGCGCCGGCCGCCGTAACCAAATAACACAGACCCTCGAGCTCCAGCGTGACGTCCATAGTACGCGCGGCCACTCCGTCCGGGACATCCAGTTTGATCGGAGCGAAATTCAGGATAGCGCTGGCCCCGGCCTGAACGGCCCGCTCGGCCGTCTGCTGGGCCTCCTCGGGCGGAGTGGCGATGATGGCGATCGATATATCCTGCGCCTCGAACTCCGGTTCGAGCTCTTCCATCGGCTTTACCAGGACGCCGCCCATGTCGCGACCCACCTTCGCCGAATCCGAGTCGAAGGCGACGACGATGTCGAACCCCCGTTGGGCGAAGAAACCGTACCCGAGGAGGGCGGATCCAATCTTCCCCACGCCGATCACGGCGACCCGCCACCGGTTCGTGAGACCCAGGATCTCCTCCAACGCAAACCGGAGGGCTGTCACCGAGTAGCCGTGCCCGCGCTTGCCGAACGAGCCGAAGTGACTGAGGTCCTTGCGTACCTGAGCCGCTGTCGTGCCGCTCCCTTCGGCCAGCTCACTGCTGGATACGACGGACCCGCCGCTGCGGTCGAGCTCTCTGAGTCGCCGCAGGTACGTCGACAGGCGCCTGACCGTGGAATCGGAGATCTTGCGTGTCGTCATCAGCCCGCTTGTGAAAGTGGTCACAAGAACATACACCGACACGACGACGATCTCAACACGGGCGCCGAACCTCGCTCAGGGCCCCAGGCGGCCCGACAGGAGGACGAATTCCTCTGGTGTGAGGGTCTCGGGCCTGGAATCGGGCGCGATCCCGATTTCTCCCAGGACCAGGTCGGCCTCTGCGAGCGACAGGGAGTATTCCGGCGCGGACCGGAGGATCCTTCGCAGCTGCTTACGCCGTCGCGAGAAGGCCACCCGAGTCAACGTCCTCAGGCGCTCCAGCTCCGCCGGCGTCGGCGAGTCGGGCCTCGGCTCGATGACCACCGCGGCCGAGTCGACGGCCGGGATAGGTCGAAAGGCCCGACGGCCCACCCCGAATGCGATTCTTGACCGTGCCCTGGCCTGGACACCTACGGAGAGAGCTCCATATGTGCGCCCTCCGGGCGAAGCGACGATCCGATCGGCGACTTCCCTCTGCACCAAAAGCACCATTCGCTTGGGAGGGGGCCGAATCTCCAGGAACCTGAAGATCAACGGAGATGTGATGGCGTACGGCAGATTCGAGATGACGTGGCCCGTCCGCCCCGACGATCCGAGGAGAGCGGCGAGGTCGACATCCAGAGCGTCGGCGTGCAACACCCGGACGTCATCTCGGCCGGCGAACCGGCGGACCAGATCGGCCGCAAGCCGATCGTCCTTCTCCACGAGAGCCAGATCGGCCACTCGACCTGCCAGTAGATCGCTCAGCTCCCCGTGCCCTGGCCCGACCTCCAGCACCGCATCGTCCTCACCCGCCGCCAGCTCCGCGACGAGCTTGCGCCTGATATTCGGATCGATGAGGAAGTTCTGGCTCAGCGATCGCTTGGCGTAGACCACGGCCTCACTTGACCACGAGCGCAGTACGGTCGTCTGCCGCCACGCCCTCGGGAGCCGACGCGAGCTCGAAGACCCGGTCGAGCACCTCCTGGGCGGTGCCCCCGGAACGGGCCATCGCCATGCGGGTCAGGCGCTCGTCCGACCACATGCGGTCGGTTTCCAGGCACTCGCTCACTCCATCGGTGAACATGAGGAGCATGTCGCGACCGGGGGCCCACTCCAGGTCCCGCTGGGAGTATGAGTCGAACTCGGCGATGCCGAGCGGCGGATTCAGGGCCTCGAGGCGACGGATGCCCCCGGCGTTGATACGGAACGCGTGGGGATGACCCGCATTGGCGTACCGAATTCTCCCCGCGACAGGATCCAGAACCGCGTAGCAGAGGGTCATGTACATTTCGGTCGATTCGAGTTTCCGGACCAACTCGTGGTGAATGCCGCGAAGCACATCCGCGGGCTCCTCTTTCTCGCGAACGGTGATCGATGCCGCACTCATGGTCAACGCCATGATCAGGCCGGCCGAATAGCCGTGTGAACTCACGTCACCCAGCATGACACCGAGTCGGTCGCCGGGAAGCCGGAACAGGTGATAGAAATCTCCCCCCACGGAATCTGCGGGCTCGCACCGGGCTGCGACATCCGCCACCCCCTCGAAGTCCTCCAGGTCCGGAAGGAGCTTCATCTGGAGGTGGTGGGCGAGTTCCAGCTCCACGAGCATGCGCTCCTGGACGAGACTCTCGCGGACCAGCCGTCCATTCTCGATCGCGGCGGCGAGGTGCGAGGCTACAGTGGCGGCCAGGTTCACTTCGGCCTGGGTGAACGTGTTCCTGCCCGGGCGACCCCTGACGGTGAGTATCCCGACGGGGAGCGTGCTCCCGTGCAGGGCCGAGTGTCTGAGCGGGACAGCCAGAACCGCGCGATCCGTCCCCTGCTCAGCCGCTCCGTGGCTCTTCCCTACCTGAGCCACTTGCGTGCGCAGCACCTGCTGGATGATCTCCTCGTCGTGCGGAGAGACGGTCGGCTCGGCCTGCGGATCCAAGTCACCGCCGAACGCGAGCAGATCGACCGTGGCGCCGTCTTCTCGTGGCACCCACACCACCGCCAGATCTGCCTCCAGGACAGCGGCCAGCCGCTCGAGGAGCCGGCCCGCCGCGCGCTCGAGATGTATGATGGAGCCCAGCGTCTCGCCCGCGGACGTGAGCAACTCGATCTCCTCGTAGCGATCCGAAAGCTCGCCGGCGAAGAAGCGGGCTTCCCGTTCCGATGCTACCAGGCGGCTGGCGGACTCTCGCAACAGGGCCACCAGTACACGTCCTTCGTTGCCGGACGCTGGAGCCGCCGCCAGGCGCAGGCGGACGGACGGCATCACGGGCCAGCTCGATTCCGTGTACTCGACATCACGTGCGTCTCCGAGGGAATCGTGGAGCGAGATGGTCTTCTCCGGCCCCTCGAGCAGCAGGCGAAACCGCAGGCCCGTGAGCCGCTGAAAGCTCCCGAGGAAATCCTCGAGCCTGTCGCTTCGAATGGGTCCCTCGGCGCGCCGGATGGCTCGCGACACTTCAGAGACCTCGGCCCGTACTCCAGCTCCGGCCCGAGATGCGCCCAGGTGGCGGGCTGTCGCCTCCACCGAGTCGTCTCTGAGGGACAGGGTGATGGAGTTGCCGCGCTCGTTGAATCGGACGGCGTCCGCCAGGGACCGAAGGAGGAAGAGGCCACGTCCGTGACTGCGGCCTCTGTTCTCAGGACGAGTCGGATCGGCGACGGCGCCTGGATCGAAACCCGAACCCTCGTCCGTCACGGTAACCTCGGCCAGGCCGGCTCCGAAGGCTGCCGAGACTCTGACCAGCCTCGTCGGATCCTCCCGATTCCCGTACAGGATGGCGTTTGACACGGCCTCGCCGACGGCCACCCTGAGATTGAGCGTGGCTCGCGAGCCCGAAAAGGCGAGTCGTTCACACGCCTCCACGACCTCGTCGACCGCGTCCCGGACGAAGCTCACGTCAGACGGGAATTCGAGATTCAGACGCCCTGCGAGGCTCTCGGGCCGTCGGGCGCGCGTTCCGCCCTCTCCCGCCACGTGCCGGCGCCACTTCAGACCCAGCTCGTCCGCATTGAGAGGATAGAAGAGGTAATCACCGCAACCAGCTGCCAGGGCGGCAATTAAACGGTCGACTGACTCGTTGTCAACTATCGCGATCAGCTCTGTGGCGGGGCCGAAGGCGAGCCGGGCGGCACGAACCGGTTGATCCAGATCGGCCAGGTCCATGAAGGCGACTCCGGGGGCGTCGGAGGGCCAATCTTCGCGACACGAAGCCACGACCGTCTCTACCCCGAGTTCGCCCAGCTCCCGCTCGAGGTCGACGGCGACATTCGGCTGACCCGAGCAGATGAGAGCGGAGGACCGACCAGAGGTCACGGCTTCAGAAATCGCTCAGGGCCCGCGCCCGCGTGTCGGCGATCTGGAAGAGTGTGTCCAGCTTGGTGAGCTCGAAGAGCGTCCGGAGATCCTCGTTCAGCCCGGCCAGGCGAAGTACGCCGCCGGCTTCCCGGATCTTCTTGGACAGGCTGACCAGAACCCCGAGACCACTCGAATCGATATAGCTGGAGCTGGTGAAGTCGATCAGAAACCGGCGATCTCCCGTCTCCAACCTCTCGAGCACCGTGTTCTTCAGCTCGTGTCGGTTACCCACGATCAGCTCGCCGTTGACTTCTACGACCGTGATACCGTTCATCTCGGCGATCGAAAACATTCCTGCCCTCTGCGCTTAGGGTGATTCAGGGCTTCTTCCGGCCACCTCGCCGGCCATCAGCGCCGTAATGTACGCCACGTGAACGATGTCAGCCGACGATGCTCCGCGCGACAGGTCGTTCAACGGCCGATCGAGGCCCTGGAGTATGGGCCCGAGAGCGTGCGCTCCGGCCAGGCGATGCACGAGCTTGTAACCGATGTTGCCGGCATCGAGGCTCGGGAAGACCAGTACGTTCGCCTTGCCGGCCACCGGCGAGCCGGGCGCCTTTCGCGCCGCGACGGCCGGATCAAGCGCTGCATCGACCTGTAGCTCTCCGTCACACATAACATCCGGCAGCCGGCTCCGAAACAGGCGAAGGCCCTCCTTCACTCTCCTGACCGAATCCCCATCGGCCGATCCGTGAGTGGAGAAGGACAGGAAAGCCACGCGAGGCTCGTCGCCCACGATCTTGCGCCGCGCGTGGCAGGCCGCCTCCGCGATCTCTGCCAGCTGCCCCGCCGTCGGCTCGGGGACCACACCGGCATCCGTAAACGACAGGACCTGCTCTTCCTCCTCATCGGATGGCCGAGTGACCATGTAGAAGGAGCTCGACACTGTCTGTATGCCGGGAGCGGTTCCGAGCAGCTTGAGGCCTGCGCGAAGCACGTCCCCCGTGGAGCTTCGCGCGCCCGCGACGACGCCGTCCAGCCGGCCCTTCGCCAGTTGTGCGACGGCGAAGCGGAGGGTATCGACGGGTCCTCCGGTGCCAACCTCCGGCAGGAGATCAGCTACTTCGCCGCGTCGCCCCGGTGCGTACGGATCCAGCAACTCGAGGCCCGGGCTGGACGCCAGGAGACTCGACACGTCTGACGCCGCCTCGACGACCACCGGCTGCACTGCTCGATCGGCCGCGAGGCGTCGGATGGCTTCGGCTGTTCTCGGCTCGCGAGCCTCGGGAAAACCTATCCGCAGCCTTCCCCCCGCAGTGCGTTCGCGGAGTCGCTCGAGGAAGCTCAACTACCCTGTCCGCCGTACACCCGCCCGAGTTCCCGGCGCACCTGCGGCGGGACGAAATCCGACACGTCGCCTCCCAGGCGCGCCACCTCCCGCACCAGGGACGAACTCAGAAACGTGTAGCTGCTCGCCGGCGCCATGAAGATCACCTCGATCTCGGGCCACAGGGAACGGTTCATGAGCGCCATCTGAAACTCGTATTCGAAGTCGCTCACGGCGCGCAGGCCACGGACGATGAGCCGCGCACCCCTTCGTCTGGCGAAATCGACCAGCAGACCCTCGAACAGGACGACCTCCACTCGTTCTTCGGCCGCGTACACTTCCTGCACCAGCGCAACACGCTCCTCCGGCGTGAACGCGGCCTCCTTGACGTGCGTAGCCGTTCCCGCGATCGCGACCACGACCCGATCCACCAGCTTCAGGCTGCGCTGTATGATGTCGTCATGGCCCAGTGTCAGCGGGTCGAACGAGCCCGGATAGATGGCAATCCGTTCCTCACTCATGGGCGCGCGTTCCTTCTTTCGGATCCACGAAGAATGACAGAGCCGTCTCCCCGTATCGGCGGTGCCAGTCCGCCTCCCGTGAGAACTGGATTCCGGGAGCATGCTCCACGCATAGAACGCTGGCGAAGCTGAACCGATCGAAGGCCTCCACCAGGCGTTCGCTGCACCGGCCCTCGTAGGGAGGGTCCGCCACAACGATATCCCAATCGCGCCTTCGCGCGCGAGCCAGGTTCTCTACGAACCGTTCGGCGTCGCCGCAGCGCACCTCCGTTCGATCCTCGATCCCCAGGCGCTCCAGGTTCTTCCTGAGGACCTCGCACGCGTGCCGATCCGCTTCCACGAAGCTCACCACGGTGGCTCCTCTGGACAGCGCTTCGATCCCCAGCGCACCCGAGCCGGCGAACAGGTCCAGCACCCGGCTTTCGTGCAGCCGCTCGGCGAGGGCACTGAACCAGGCCTCCCGGACGGCCTCGCGCGTGGGCCGCGTTCCGGAACCCGGAGGGGTGTCGATTCTCCGTCCTCCCAGCTCGCCGGCAATGATCCGCAGAGTCACCGCTCAGCCTGCCTGAAATCCAGAATTCGCGCTTGTAGCTCCAGTCGGCCGTTCCACCGGTTGTCGGCCAACTCGATGGCGACGTCCGCGCGGTGCAGTGACCGGGCTTCCTGCATACGCCAGCCCATGCCGAACCCGATCGCCGACACACGGCCATCCCCATCCGATAGAGTCATCCGAAGATGGCCTCCATCGTTGCCGACTCTCGCCGGACGATCCAGCTCGACGCCACGCAGCATGAGCACCGGACTCGGGTTGCCGGGCCCGAACGGCGCGAGATGATTCAGCCATCGGAGGAAATCCCGTTTCGCTCGAGCCAACGGGATTTCGAGGTCCAGACGCAGTTCGTGAACGGAGTCCGCACCGAGCATCTCGCGAGCCGCTACCTCCCGCAGTCGGGCGGCCAGAGACTCCACATTCTCGCGCCGGACGGTGAGTCCCGCGGCCATCCGGTGGCCACCGAAACGCTCCAGTAGCCCCTCGCACTCCTGAAGCGCATCGAACAGGTGGAAACCGTCGAGAGAGCGCGCTGACCCACGCCCCACATCTCCGTCGAATGCGATGACGACCGCGGGCCGGTGCAGCTCCTCGACCAGGCGGGACGCGACGATGCCGATCACACCTGGATGCCAGTCATCTCCCCAGATGACGGCGATCCTGTCCGACTCGCTGAAGTGTGTTCCAAGCTGCCGACGCACCTCGTCGAATACGCGCGCATCTGTTTCCCGCCGCGTCGAGTTCTGGCTCTCGAGGTCAGCCGCGAGGCGCTCCGCCTCGGCATCATCGGAAGTGAGAAGGAGTCGCAGACCCGTCTCGGCCTCCGCCATTCTTCCCGCGGAATTCAGGCGGGGAGCGACCCGGAACGAGATGTGCTCCGTCTCGACCCTATGGTCCGTCGGCACCCCGGCGTGTGCCAGCAGAGATCTGATCCCCGGCTTTCGGCTGTGCTCCAGGGCGCGTAGCCCGGCACGTACCAGAATCCGGTTCTCGCCGGTAAGGGGCATCTGGTCGGCCACTGTCCCGATGGCCACCAGATCCAGGTGCTGGTTGAGCTGCGGGGAAGGAAGGCCGGCACGCTCGTGCAGTGCTGAGATCAGCTTGAAGGCCACTCCGACGCCCGCCAGGTCTCGGAACCCGTACTTGCTGTCACGGCGCATCGGGTTAACCACCGCCACGGCCGGCGGCAGCCGGTCTCCCGGCCGGTGATGGTCCGTGACGATGACGTCGATTCCACTGTTCGCTGCTTCGCGAACGGCGGAGACGGCCGAAACGCCGCAGTCGGCCGTCAGGATCAGCGAAGCGTCCTTCTCACGAGCGCGCTGGAGTCCCGCCTCCGACAGGTCGTATCCGTCTCTGGTTCGATGCGGAACGAACGGCTCGGCTGTAGCCCCGAGCTGCCGGAGGCCCAGCGTCAGCAACGCCGCAGCCGACATTCCGTCTGCGTCGTAGTCGCCGTGCACCAGGACGACCTCGCCCTGGCGGATCGCTCTCTCGATCCGCTCGATGGCCGGCTCGATGTCTGGAAGGCCCGACGCGGGGTGGAGGCTCGACAGGTGGGGTCTGAGGAAACCCCGCGCGTCTTCCGCGGAGTCCAGTCCTCGTCGGATGAGGATCTGCGAGACCTCCTGCGGCAGGCCGATCGCCTCGGACAGCTGATCGACCCGGGCCTGTGGAACCGGGAGAGGCATGATCCACCGGCGTGGCGTCCCGCGCGAACGGCTCACCGGGTCACGAACCCGGTCCGCGGACGCGACGACGAAGACCGGCCGCGGCTACTGCGTGTCGTGCAGGATGACGCCGCACGTCTCGCACACCACGAGCACCCGACCCGCCCGAATCACCTGTTGCGTCTGCAGGGGAATCGACGTGAAGCAATGCCCGCACACCCCGTCGACCAGGCGGGCCAGGGCGCTGTCGGCCCGGCCCCCTCGTGCGGTGTCGTACAGGCTGCGCGCCCGCTCGTCGACTCGGAGGGCGCGATTGCTCCTTTTGTCGAGCTGAATGGCGATTTCCTCCTCCAGGCGCTTCCTTTCGCCGGACAGCTGGTCGATGCGCTGTCCGTACTCGGCCTGTCGGCTCGCGATGTCACCTTCGAGATCCACCATGGCCGAGCGGGCGGTCTCCTGTTCCTGCATCGCATCCAGCATGTCGTCTTCCGCTGCCTCGAGGTTCTGCCTCGCCGCGTCGACCTCGGCTCGTGCGGCTGCATGCTCGCGCATGTTGTGCACTTCCTGGGCTCGGGCCTGGAGACGCTTCAGCGTCGCCCTGCCCGCCTGCACGGTCCGTTCCGTCTTGCGTAGCTCGGACTCCGCCGCATCCAGCCTGGCCTTCAATCCGACCGTTTCTTTCTTCAACGTCTCGAGCTCCAGGGCCAGCTCCTCACTCTCCGTGGTGAGGGCGAGGAGTCTCGACTGTTTTTCCCCGATCTGTACGTCTATCTCCTGCAACTGAAGCAGGCCTTCTACCATACTCTCCTCCATGGACTCTCCATCCCGGTCCGTGCGCTGCGCACGACCGTCAGGCCGTAGTGATCTCCGAGTAGCGGCGCAGGAAGCTGATGGGAACGCCGGCTTCTCTCAACTCCCGCGCTATGTTCTCCTTCTCGACGAGAAGTCGGCGCGCCTGTTCCTCGTCGGCAAGCTCGAGCTCGCGGTCAATCTGCCCCATCCTGTCCAGCTGAGCCCTGTGCAGGATCCGTCTGACGGTCTCGTCGAACGCGTCGCGCGGGTGCACGACTTCCGTTCCGTCAGAGCCCAGCGCTTCCCACTCGGCCGTCGCTTCCTCATCGAGCTCGCCGCCTTCTCCACCCACGCCGAGCAGGGACTCATAGATGCGCCTCAGGATCGAATCCCGAAAGTGTCTCCCCTCGAGACCCCGCTCGGCGGCCAACTCTACGAGCCCCCCATCTCTGGCCAGAAGCAGCATCAGGCTCCGCTCGGCTGCGCGCGACAGAGGCGGACGTTCAGCTTCGGACGTGCGTGCCGACGAGGCGTCAGCGGTGGCGCGCCTTGGACGATGCGCCATTCGCTCTCTGGCCACTTCGCCGACCAGCGTGTCTCGCCGGACTCCCGTCCGTTCCGACGCTCGAGCGAGATAGATGTCCAGCAACGCCGGATCCCGGACGGAGCGAAGCGTACTCAGTAAGCCATCAACGGCCCGACGGCGACCTTCGATGTTATCGAGGTAGCCCTGCCGCTCCAGGATCTGCAGCTTGCGCTCGAGCACATCCACGGCGTCTTCCAGGTATGCGGTCAGCGCCTCGGTGCCTTCCTTGCGCTGAACCGAGTCGGGATCCTCGCCGGGCGGAAACGTGACGACCAGCGGATGACAGCCGGCGGCGAGCAGCACATCGCCCGCACGGAACGTCGCCCGAAGGCCGGCCGAGTCGCTGTCGTACAGCAGGTAGACCTTGCTCGCGTAACGGTGCAATAGATCCGCCTGCTCGGCCGTGAGCGCGGTGCCCAACGGAGCCACGGCCGTCGGGAATCCACCTGTATGCAGGGACACCACGTCCATGAAGCCCTCGGCGACCAGTGCCCGTCGCTCCCGCCGGATCGCATGGCGAGCCCGGTTGAGGCCGTAGAGAGTACGACTCTTGTGGAAGATCGGCGACTCGGGTGAGTTGATGTATTTTGGGGTCTTCTCGTCGTGAGAAGCGAGCGTCCGGCCGCCGAACGCGATGGGGCGATCGCGAAGGTCCCGGATAGAGAACATGAGGCGATTGCGGAATCGGTCGTAGGGCTCCTCCGCCCGATCGCTCGTGGCCAGCAGGCCCGCTTCGAGCAGATCCTCCTCCGGGACCCCCCTGGACTGGGCAGCTTCGCGAAGTCCGCGCCAGCCGTCCGGCGCGAATCCGATGCCCAGCTCCTCCGCGACCTCCGGCTCGATGCCTCGTCCGGTCAGGTACTCCCGCGCCCGGAGTCCGATGCTGTCTTCAGCCAGCATGGCGAGGAACCACTCCTCGGCAAACGCGGTGACCTCCCACAGGTGAGCCCAGGGGTCTTCGCGCTTCTCTCCTTCCTCCGGAACCTCCACGCCCACACGCGCCGCCACCTGGCGAACGGCGCTCGGGAAATCCAGTCCGAGATGCTTCATCAGAAAGGAGAAGACGTCCCCACCCTCGCCACACACGAAGCACTTGAAGATCCCACGCGCGGGGTCGACCGAAAAATTCGGCCCCTCTCCACCATGAAGTGGGCAGGGGCCTCGGTACGTCTTTCCGGATCTCTTCAGCCGGACGAACTCGTTGCAGATGTCCAGGATGTCGGCGCGCTCCCGGATTTCCTGAACCAGCGCGTCACTCACCATCGTCGACCGCTGTCCATCTCGCCGGCGAAGGCGCGGCACATTTCAATCTCTCGCTCGTCCTCCGTTCAGTCGCCCGTGTCGTCGAACTCGACTACGGTAACGCCCGAGCCCCCTTCCTGGAAACCTCCGGCGCGAAAGGCCCGTACGCGTCCATCCGCCGCCAGGATGCGCGCGACCTCCTGTCGAAGGGCCCCCGTCCCTTTCCCGTGAATGATCCGGACCGCAGGGAGGTCGTTGATGACGGCCGCGTCCAGTGCCGGAGCGAGCGCACCCACAACCTCATCGACTCGCAAGCCGCGCAGATCCACCTCCGTCGCGGGGGCGATTTCCGGCAGCGGAGGCCCCGGGTCCCGAAGCTCGCGGGATCCGCCCTCGACATCGCCCAAGACGGTGAGGTCAGACGGTTTCAGGTTGAACCGCAGCCCTCCGGCATCGACGACCGCCTCCCCTTCCCTGATCTCCAGCACGCGACCCTCCACACCGAGCGAAATCGAGCGGACCCGTACACCTGGAATCGGCTCGGGCGTCGGTCCGGTAGCCCGTGCGGTCTCCTCTTCCGGCAGCCGGCGGCGGCTCTCGCGAAGCAGCTCCTCGACGCCCGCCCGGGCTCCGCGGACCGCCTCGTCGAGCGATCCGGTTTCCGACCGGGTCGCTCGCTGCCGTAGTCGCTCCACCTCTCGTTCCACCTCTCGTCTTGCTTCCAGCAGGTAGCGCTCGGCCGTGCGATGAGCTTCTCGTTCGATCTCCCTTTCCCTGCGGGCAAGTCGCTCGGCCGCCTCCGTCAGCTGCAGCTCCGTCTCATGGCTTCGGCGCGTGGACGCTCGCGTCTCCGCCGCGAGCCGGTCCATTTCCAATTCCGTCTCCTCGAGCCGGCGCAGAAGGGTCTCCATCCGGCGCTCGGCGCCCGACAGCCGGGATCGGGCGACCTCCAGCACATCGTCCGGAAGTCCCAGCCGACGCGCGATCTCCAGCGCGTAGCTTCGGCCCGGTCGGTCCCGCACGAGCCTGAAAGTCGGCCTCAGCGCTTTCGTATCGAATTGGAGGGACGCGTTGACGATGGAGCGTTCCTCCGCCGCCAGATCCTTGAGCTCCCCGAGGTGCGTGGTCGCGACGGTGAGCCCGGCCTGCCCGGCGAGCCTCAGGAGCACGGCGGCGGCGAGAGCCGCCCCTTCCGCCGGATCCGTACTGCCGCCCAGCTCATCGATCAGGACCAGCGAATCCGAGTCCGCTTCCTGCAGAATCTCTCGAAGGCTCTCCGCCTGGGCGCTGAATGTCGAGAGCGCCGCCTGGATCGATTGCTCGTCACCGATGACCGCGAAGAACGACCGAAACAGAGGAAAGCGGCTTCCTGGAGCCACGGGAGGCACGATTCCGGCCTGAGCCATCGCTGAAAGAAGGCCGACCGCCTTCAACAGAACCGTCTTCCCTCCCGCGTTGGGACCGCTGATGAGGAGGACCCGCTCGTCCGCGTTCAGATCCAGGTGGAACGGGACGACCGGATCACCGCCGCCATCCAGCAGCGGGTGGCGGGCGTCCCGGGCTCTGTACACCGGTCGGCCGTCCGATTCAGGACCCGGCCCGATGTGGGGTCGCGAACTGCCCAGTTCGAGAGCCAGGCGTGCGCGCGCGTAGAGGGAGTCGGCCTCCGCGAGAGCGGCCACGCTGGCCGCCAGTACGGTCGCCTCCGGCCGCAACAGCTCCGTCAGTTGGCTCAGCACCCGTTGGATCTCGCGCACCTCCTCCCTCTCCAGCTCCGCGATCCGGTTCATCGCTTCGATGGCCTCCGGCGGCTCGACGAACAGCGTCTGGTGAGTCGCCGACTCGTCGTGCACGATGCCCCCCACGTGTGAGAGGCCCTCCCGCCGGATCGGGACGCAGTACCGGCCCGAGCGCACGGTGACGGAGGCGTCGGAAACCTGAAGCCGATCGGGGAGCTGCCGGACGTACCGCTCGAGGCGTCGGACGAGCGCGGCACGGCCGTCGCGCAGTGACCGGCGAAGCCGGGCCAGGGCCTGCGACGCGCCGTCCGCGAGGCCGCCCGTGGGGTCGAGCGAACGATCGACGCGGGTCTCCACCTTCTCCAGTCGCGCCATGCGGCCGCCCAGGGCGTCCAGCCTGGGAAGGTCATCCGGGAGCTGCCGCAGATCCGCTCGGACCAGGCGGGAGGCCCTGAGCAGGCGACTCAGCTCCCCCAGCTGTTCCGCCTCGAGCACCGAGCCCGCAGTCCCCAGCTTCTTCACGAGCCCTTCGGCGTCGGGTATAGGCGGTGGCGACCAGCCCTCGAACCGGAGAAGCAGGCTGATCATCTCATCTGTTGTGCGGAGAGCCTCGGCGACAGCCCCGGGGTCGCGCAACGGGGATAGCGCTCGCACGGACCGGCGGCCCGGCTCCGAGACAGCCAGTGAGGCGATCCGCTCGAGCACGCGGGGAAACTCCAGAACCTCCAGCGCGTGTGACTCCGCGCGTCGGGCGGTCTCGCTCAGAGCCATCCCCCAGCCTGCGTCATCCGGGTGGCCACCGCATGTGCCTTCCGCCCAGCACGTGAAAATGGAGATGAAAGACACTCTGTCCGGCACGCTCGCCGACGTTCGTCACAATCCGATAGCCCGTCTCGGCGACGCCTTCCCCACGCGCGACCTCCGCCGCAGCCAGCAGAAGCTCGGCCGCCAGCTCGGCATCGGCTGCCGACAGCTCGGCTACGCTGGAGACGTGAGCTCGCGGGATCACGAGCACGTGGAATGGAGCCTGCGGCTGGATGTCTCGAAACGCCAGCCAGCCGTCTCCCTCGGCAACGATATCCGCCGGGATCTCGCCACCGGCGATCCTGCAAAACAGACAATCCTCGCTCATCGCTGATCTCCTGCGCCCGCGGGCGCCGCGGAAGAGGCCGGCACGGCCGGCCATATGGACTCCATCTGTTGTGCCGCGACGGCGACGGCCGAGGTCGCGGCGGTCTCGAATCGCAGCACCAGTCGACTCAACCTGCCCGCCTCGAACCCGGATCCGAGAACCATGATTCGCTCCTCCTCGAGCAGCCCGCCCTCGGGACCGACCATCAGGACGGCCATGGCCGCTCCGTCCCACGAGGCCAGTACCGCCCGTAGAGGCTTCCCGTCCGTATCGAGCAGAACCCTGATCCGTGGACCGTCGTGGCCACCGCCCGGTCCATGTTCCTCTAACCGGGTTACGTAATCGCGCACGGAGACCGGCGGGCGGAGCTCCGGCAGCCAGGCGCCGCCGCTCTGTTTCATCGCCGACACGGCCCTGCGCTCCGCCTTCGACCAGAATCCCGGTGACCGCCCCGCGTCCGACACCGAGCGCGACCGCGAGAATTCGATCGGACTGAGCACGGCAACACCAAACTCGGTGGCTTTCTCGACAAGCCACAGGGTGTGGGCGCGATTGGCTACCGCGAAAGCGACCTCGACCGGAAGCCGTGGGGGTGCCGTGATGGGCGCCTCGAGAGCGCACGATATTGTCCGGCCGTCCGGCCTGTGGAGCCTGGCCGACCACATGGACCCGCGACCATCGGTCAGGCGGACGACGGCGCCGGTCTCCAGGCGGAGCGCCCGTACGTGACTCCCCTCTTCGCCGGGCAGGTTCAGGACCTCGTCAGCCGACCGGCCCGCGATGTCCGGTGCGTAGAGAAGCGGTGGACGCGACTTTCTGGCATGGGCCATGCGGAGAATGTGATCGGGCTCGGCTCGGCTCGCCAGCCCGTGTCGGCAAGCTGGAACGCCCCCGGCCCCGACATTCGTGTGGCGCCGTGCGCGTCGTCCGCGTATGGTGCCTCCGTTAGGTTCCGGAGGCGGCACGGCGGAGGCAGACCTAAGTGACAGGGCCACAAGGAGCATCGGTGACGTCACCCGCGTCCAACAGCCAGAAGAAGCCGGCGGTGACCGGTGACCAGCGCGTTCGTCTGGTGGAGGCGCGAGCCGATCGTCAGCCGGGCTCACGTGTGCTCGTGAGTATCGAGGTCGGCCTCGGGGAGCGTTCTCATATTGCGCAGGCCGAGGGCATCGGGACGGACACGATCGAGATTCGGCTGGCCGCCCTCGCCACACTGGAGGCGATACGCGTGGTCACCGACACGCCGCCGTTCCGTTTCGTGGGGATCAAACGGATGCACGCTTTCGACGCCGATGTGATCCTGGTCGCCCTCAGAGACGCCGAAGCCGAGGGAAGCAGGTACATCGGCGCGGTCGCCGTTCGCACGACCCACGTGGCCGCGGCCGCGGCCGCGGTCATGGACGCGACCAACCGGGTGCTGTTCCGTCGGGCCGAGCCTGGCGCCGGATCGGCTACGGGCTGACCGAACCCCTCACGCCGATACCGAGCGCGGGCATCACGCCTCGTCGTCCGCCTGCAGGAAGACCGCCGACAGCGGTGGCAGGGTCAAGCTCAGAGACTGCTCCCGTCCGTGGAAAGCCATCTTCTCGGCCTCCACCTCGCCCAGGTTGCCCCAGCCCTGGCCGCCGTAACAGGTCGCATCGCTGTTGAGCCTTTCTCTCCACGTTCCTCCCGTCGGCACCCCCACTCGGTATTCGCGTCGCGGCGTCGCCGAAAAGTTGCACACGATCAGGAACGCGTCCCGTCCGTCGCGTGATCGGCGCAGGAAGCTGACGACGTTCTGCTCCGAGTCGTCCGGGGCCACCCACTCGAACCCCGCGCTGTCACAATCCAGCTCGTGCAGGGCGGGCTCGTTCCTGTAGAGGCGATTCAGGTCCGACACCCAGCGGAGGATCCCGGCGTGGCGGGGATCGTTCAGCAGCTCCCAGTCCACCTGGGCCTCGTGGTCCCACTCCGACCGCTGGCCGATCTCGGCTCCCATGAACAGGAGCTTCTTGCCCGGTTGGCCGTAAAGGCTGCCATACAGGACACGTAGATTCGCGAATTTCTCTTCTTCGTTACCGGCCATCCGGCGCCACAGGGAGCCCTTCCCGTGAACCACCTCGTCATGGGAGAACGGAAGAACGAAGTTCTCGCTGAACGCGTACATATGTCTGAACGTGAGATCGTCATGATGCCTGCGGCGGCGGACCGGGTCGAGGGCCATATAGCGCAGAATGTCGTTCATCCAGCCCATGTCCCACTTCATACCGAAACCCAGCCCTCCCTCTTCCACCCGTCGCGAGACACCCGGCCAGGCGGTCGATTCCTCCGCTATGGTCTGCGTGTGGGGACACGAGACGTAGACCTCGAGGTTCAGGTCCCGCACCAGCTCGACCGCCTCCAGGTTTTCTCGTCCCCCGTACACGTTGGGAATCCACTCGTCCTCGTCCCGTGAGTAGTCGCGATACAACATCGACGCCACGGCATCCACCCGGAGACCGTCGGCGTGGTACTCCATCAGCCAGAACAGGGCGCTGCTGATCAGGAAGCTGCGGACCTCTTTCCGACTGTAATCGAAGATCCAGCTGTTCCAGTCGGGGTGGAATCCCAGTCGCTCGTCTTCGTATTCGAAGAGGTGCGTTCCGTCGAAGCGGGCCAGGCCATGCTCATCTCCCGGAAAGTGGCTCGGAACCCAGTCCAGGATGACTCCGATCCCCCGCTGGTGAAGGAAGTCAACGAGGTATTTGAGGTCGGCCGGCGAGCCGTACCGGGACGTGGGCGCGAAGTACCCCGTGACCTGATACCCCCAGGATCCATAGAACGGGTGCTCCATCACCGGGAGGAGTTCGACGTGCGTGAAGCGCGTCTTCTCCACGTGCTCTGCCAGCAGGGGCGCAAACTCCCGATACGAGTGGAAGCCTCCGCCCGGTGGTCGCATCCAGGAGCCCAGGTGTACCTCGTAGATCGACATCGGAGCGTCGAGCCTGTTCCTCTCCCCTCTCGACTTCATCCACCCCACGTCCTGCCATTCGTAGTGGTCCTCCCATACGACCGACGCCGAGGCCGGCGGCACCTCGGCCGTGCGGGCAAATGGGTCGGAGCGATCGGTGATCGAGCCGTCGGAAGCCTTGACTCGGAACTTGTATCGGTGACCCGGCGCCGCCCCGGCGACGAAGCCTTCCCACACCCCTGACGAACGCTTTGTGAGCGGCGCCCCGCGTCCGTCCCACTCGTTGAAGTCACCGACCACGTGCACGGCCCGTGAACCCGGGGCCCAGACACCGAAAACGGCACCTCGCTGGCCGTCCGCCTCGGTAACATGGCACCCGAGCTTCTCCCACAGCCTGTAGTGCCGGCCCTGGTCGAAGGCCGCAAAATCTTGGGCGGAGAATAGGGTCACATCGTTCTTCACGTGCGCTCGCTCCGCGAGGAAGGGTCGGACACCGGTCAGTCCGATCGGGCCCCGTGGAAGCTACCGGAGAGCCGCCCCGGCCGGGAGTCCCGGGGTTATCCGTCGGGAGGTGCGCGACCGTCTCACCCGTGGTATCGTGGGGGCGTCGAGCGCTCCGGGAGGCCGGGCGATCCGCATCGAACCGCACACGAAAGAGACGAGAGAGGTGGAGACCCCCACGCCCGAAGGCCGGGTCGAGGAGGCTCGGGAGGAGGCATCTCTGGAGACCATGCCCCTGGATGAGATGTCCATCCAGACGATCCGTACCCTGGCGATCGACGCCGTCCAGGAGGCGAATTCGGGTCACCCCGGGGCCCCCATGGCGCTCGCTCCGGTGGCCTACGTGCTCAGCCGGCGCATGCGCTACAACCCGCGCAACCCGGAGTGGTTCGACCGCGACCGATTCGTGCTCTCGGCCGGTCACGCATCCATGCTCCTTTACGCGATGCTCCACCTGAGCGGCTACGATCTTCCTCTAGACGAAATACGCCGCTTTCGACAATGGGACAGCCGGACGCCCGGGCACCCGGAACACGGCCTGACCCCGGGAGTGGAGACGACGACCGGACCGCTGGGCCAGGGCATCATGACGGCCGTCGGGATGGCCATGGCGGAGGCGCACCTGGCCGCCGTCCACAATCGGCCGGGTCACGATATCGTAGACCACGGTACTTACGTCGTATGCAGCGACGGCGACCTAATGGAGGGAGCCTCGCACGAAGCCGCTTCGATCGCCGGACATCAGGGCCTCGGCAAGCTCACCGTCATCTACGACGACAACCGGATCACGATCGACGGCTCAACGAACCTCACGTATTCGGATGACACGGCGACCCGGTTCGAGGCGTACGACTGGCACGTCCAGAACGTGGGCGACGCAGCCAACGACATTCAGGCGATCTCGGCGGCGTTGGACGCCGCGCGGGATGACCGGGATCGGCCATCTCTCATCATCGTCCGCTCGCACATCGGCTACGGATCCCCGAACAAACAGGACACGGCCGGCGTGCACGGTTCGCCGCTCGGCGTCGAAGAAGCCGTGCTGACTAAACGGGTCTACGGGTGGCCGGAGGACGCCCGTTTCCTTGTCCCCGACA
Source organism: Gemmatimonadota bacterium (assembly GCA_039590285.1). Taxonomy (GTDB): domain Bacteria; phylum Gemmatimonadota; class Gemmatimonadetes; order Palauibacterales; family Palauibacteraceae; genus Benthicola. Next base: position 10,755 of record JBDHFS010000002.1, on the reverse strand, counting down.
GCGTCCGGGACCATATGCGGGAAGCCGTGGACCGCGGTGCGGAGAGCGAAGCCGACTGGCGGGAGCGACTGGAGCAGTACCGGATAGCGCACCCCGAAGCCGCCTCCCGGTTCGAGGCAGCGCTGGATGGTCACCTGCCGACCGGCTGGGAGACCGACCTTCCTTCCTTCGATCCAACCGACGGACCGATGGCGACTCGCAAGGCCTCGGGTGCGACGCTGAACGCGATCGCGCCGAGAGTACCGTGGCTGGTCGGCGGAAGTGCGGACCTGTCGCCCTCCAACAATACGCTGATCTCAGATACTCCCGATTTCGGACATGCCACGCGGGAGGGACGGAATATCCGCTGGGGGATACGGGAGCACGCCATGTGTGCCGCCTCGTCGGGCATGGCGCTGCACGGAGGCCTACGCCCCTACGCGGCGACGTTCTTCGTGTTCACGGACTACGCGCGGCCCGCCATCCGACTGGCGGCGCTGATGCGGCTCGGAGTCATCTACGTCATGACGCACGACTCGATCGGTCTGGGAGAGGACGGACCGACTCACCAGCCTGTCGAGCACCTGGCCGCCCTGCGCGCCATGCCGGGGCTGCGGGTGATCCGGCCGGCGGACGCCAACGAGACGGTGGAGGCCTGGCGAGAGGCTATGGTTCGCACAGACGGCCCGACGATGCTGGTTCTGACGCGGCAGAGCGTGCCCGTCCTCAAGGTCGACGAGCTCGGAAGAGCGATCGGACTGCACCGCGGAGCCTACATCCTCGCCGACGCTGACGACGCCGATCCCGATCTCATACTGATCGCTTCTGGCTCCGAGGTGTCGCTGGCGATGGAGGCACGGAGCGCGCTCGAGGACGGGGGCGTCCCTGCCCGCGTGGTCAGCATGCCGTGCTGGGAGATATTCCGGGAACAGGACGAGGCATACCGAAACGAAGTTCTCCCTCCGGAAGTCCCCCACCGCCTGGCGATCGAGGCCGGGACGTCCTTCGGCTGGCGCGAATGGGTCGGTGACAGGGGGGACGTGTTGGGCGTCGACGCGTTCGGCGCCAGCGCGCCGGCGGATGAGCTTTTCCGCCAGTATGGTTTTTCGGTCGACAACATCGTGGAGCGGGCTCTCGGCCTGATGGAGGAGGACTGATGCGAGTCGCGATCGGATCTGATCATGCGGGATACCGGTACAAACAGGTCCTCGCCGACGGGCTTCGCGACGCGGGTCACGACGTGTTGGACCTGGGCACGGATGGGCCGCAAGCGGTGGATTATCCGGATTACGCCCGTGCCGTCGCCGAGGCTGTGGCGCGGGGAGAGGCGGAGCGTGGCGTCCTGGTGTGTGGCAGCGCCGTCGGCGTGAGCGTAGTGGCCAACAAGGTCCCGGGCGTGAGAGCCGGGGTGTGTCACGAGACGTACTCCGCACGGCAGGCTGTCGAGCACGATGACATCAACGTTCTGTGTCTCGGTGAGAGGGTCATCGGGATAGAGGTGGCACGCGCCGTGACGGAAGCCTTCATGAGGTCCCGGTTCAAGGACGAGGGAAGGCACCTGCGTCGACTCGAGAAGCTTCTGGATGTGGAGCGCCACTACATGACGGGATCCGAGGCCGACTGAAATGCAGACCCTTCTGGACCTTCTGCAGCACGGACAGAGCTACTGGCTGGATAACCTCACGCGAGGAATGATCCGGAGCGGCGAGCTGCAGCGTCGCGTCGAGGAGCAGGGCCTTCGCGGGGTGACCTCCAATCCGGCGATCTTCCACAAGGCCATCTCGTCTGGGTCGGACTACGACGAGCAGATCCAGGATCTGGCCGACCGCGGCGAATCGGTAGAGGCCATGTACGAATCTCTGGTCGTGACCGACATCCGCGAGGCGTGCGATGTGCTGCGAACCGTGTACGACGACTCCGGGGGTGTGGACGGCTACGTCAGTCTCGAGGTTTCGCCGTATCTGATCCACGACACGGCCGGTTCGTTGGAGGAAGCGCGCCACCTGTGGGAGGTGGTCGACCGCCCGAACCTGATGATCAAGATTCCCGGCACGCCTGCCGGAGTGCCCGCGATCGAGGAGCTTCTGTACGAAGGCATCAACGTGAATGTCACGCTGCTGTTCGCCGTCGAGGCGTACGAGAGCGTGGCGCGGGCATACATCAGGGCATTGGAACGACGGGCCCGAGACGGACGAGCCCTGGACTCCGTCGCCTCCGTTGCCAGCTTCTTCCTGAGCAGGATCGACGTGCTGGTGGATGGTCTCCTCGCTCAACGGGTCGGAGCGCTGGATTCCCTTCCCGCTCCCCAGAGCCTGTATGGACGCGCAGCGGTGGCGAGCGCCCGTATGGCCTACCGGAGCTATGGGCACCTCGTCGCCGGGGATGACTGGCGCGCGCTCGCCCAGACCGGTGCGAAGCCGCAGAGGCTGCTGTGGGCCAGCACGAGCACCAAGAATCCGTTGTACGATCCCGTTCGCTACGTGGAGCCTCTCGTCGGGCGGGACACCGTCAACACGATGCCCGAGGTCACGATCGATGCTTTCGCTTCCGACGGCTGCATCGCGCCCGACGCGATCGAGCGCGGGGTCGAAGAGGCCGAGCGGGTGTTCTCGGACCTTGAGGCGAGCGGGATCCACATGTCGGTGGTCAATGAGCAGCTGCTGGCCGAGGGCGCGCAGAAGTTCCTCGATCCGTTCGACGCCCTGCTCTCGGGCCTGGCCAGGCGGCGCGCCGAGATGCGGACCGAACTCCGGGTGCAGGCGTCGGGACCGGCGGAACCCCCTCCGGCACTTGGCCCGCTGCTCGCAGCGCTACACGGGCAGCGGTTCGCGGCTCGGCTCGCGGACCGGGACCCCACACTGTGGCCAGGAGACGAGGAGCTACACGAGTCCATCGCCGGGCGACTCGGTTGGACACGGGGGGCCGACGCCGCCCGGAGCATCCTTCCGGACCTCATCGCGTTCGCGGAGGAGCTGCGCGACGGGGGCGTGACCGACGTCGTGCTTCTGGGCATGGGGGGAAGCAGCCTTTGCCCTCTCGTCGCGAAGCGGATGTTGCGCGCGCGCGAGGGCTACCCTCGACTGACGGTCCTCGACGACGTCGACCCCGCAGCGGTCTCTCGCGTGGACCGGGCCATCGATCCCCTTCACACCGTGTTCGTGGTCGCCAGCAAATCTGGCGGCACCATCGAGACTCTGACCCTGTACCGGTACTTCTTCGGTCGGCTGGAACGGGAAGATGTGCCGGCGCCAGGAAGGCATTTCGTTGCGGTGACCGATGCGGGCTCCCCTCTTATCGAGGAGGCAGAACGCCTCGGTTTTCGGCGCGTCTTCGAGGCCCCGCCTGACGTCGGAGGCCGTTATTCGGCCATGACGGTGTTCGGACTCCTGCCGATGGCGCTCATGGGAGCCGACGTCGCGCGCGTCGTCGAATGGGCCCGCCAGCTGGAGCACGAGTGCTCGGCAACGCTACCGGAGTCCTCCAATCCGGCGGTGAGACTGGGAGCGACTCTCGGCATCCTCGCGAGGAGCGGACGCGACAAGCTGGTCCTGACCGCCTCCAGGGGGGCGACCGCGTTTCCGTTGTGGGTGGAGCAGCTGGTAGCCGAGAGCACGGGCAAGCTGGGCACCGGGATTCTTCCTGTCACGGACGAGCCACTTCCCTCGCCCGGCGAGTGCGGAGCTGACCGCGTGTTCGTGCACTACTCGCTGGCGGGCGACGACGATGGGCCTGTGCTCGCCTCACTCAATGTCCTCGAAGAGTCGGGACACCCGGTGATCCGATTCCGACTTCCGGAGGCGGAGGCCCTGGGTGGTGAGTTCCTGCGCTGGGAACTCGCCACGGCCACGGCCGGATTGATTCTGGGTGTCAACCCGTTCGACGAGCCCGATGTGTCGGCAGCCAAGCTCGCCACGGCCGAACTGCTCGACCAGCGGGCGGGCGGTGGAGATCTTCCCGATCCCGTGCCGCACGCCGCGCAGGAAGGCATCGACCTGTTCGCCGACGGTTACGTCCCGATCGCTCCCGGAAGCTCTTTGCGGGAAATCCTCACGAGATGGCTCGCCGACCCGGACCCCGGAGGTTATGTGGCTATCCTGGGCTTCTTCGAGCCCACGCCGGAGCGTGCCGCCGCCGTGCGCCGCCTGCGAGAGCGGCTCAGGGCTCGCACCGGACTGGCCACGACGTTCGGGTATGGACCGCGCTATCTTCATTCCACGGGCCAGTTTCACAAGGGTGGTCCGACTGGCGGCCGCTATCTGGTTCTGACCGCGGATCCCGTGGAGGACGTCGAGGTTCCGAAGAGCGAGTCGAGTCTGGGAACGCTGCAGCGGGCCCAGGCCCTCGGAGACGTCAGGACGCTGCGTGAAAGAGGCCGCCCTGTCCTGCACGCTCACCTGGGCTGGTATGTCGAAAAGGGCCTGGATTCGCTCGCAGATGAAGTGGGCACGGTGGACCCCGGACGCTAGCGGTCAGGACGTTCACCGCTGTCAGGCAATGTGTTTGTCAGCCCAGGTCGGTGTCCGGTTCGACCGTCCGGCGTGGCACGCGGACGGCCTTCGCGGCCGCGAACGTGACGAGCGTGACCGCGCCCAGAATGAGGGCGAGCCGCACCCAGTCCTCGCCGGCACTGCGGCGCTCGGAGACGAGACGCGCCAGGGTCCGTAACCACTCGACTCCCCCCAGCAGGAGCGCGACGCGCAGCGCCCAGGCCGACCACGGTTTCCGCACGAGCAGCAGAAACGGGAAGACCAGGCAGAGGACGGCCACGAGGTCCGTTCCCGCCCGGCTGAAATGGGCCCCGAGAAGCAGGAAGGTCAGAACGATCGAGACGATCCTCAGTATCTTCATGGGATCCATCTTCCTGCCTTCGCGAGTCCGGGTCAACGGTCCCCGGCCAGATGGCTCACCTTGATTCCCGGCCCGGAAATCGGCGGACGCGGACGTGCGGCTCCCGCCTCACTCGGCGGCGGAGCAGCCGGCCTCGACATAGACGTAGCCGTCGTCGACGATCTCGCCGCCCACCAGACTCGCGGGTCGGCCGGCCGACACCTCGCAGCGCACATCATCCAGTTCGTAGGCGAATGCCGTCGTACCGGCCCCATCGGCCGCAGCGTCGACGTCTTCAGTCCACCCCGACCCCAGGAAGGCGGCCCGAATAGGCTCGGACGGGCCGGCTCCGACCGGTACGGACGCCAGGTCCTGGTGCAGCTTCACGGTACACCATGGACTCGGGGCGCCGGGCCCTCCCGATTCTGCCACCGTCTCCGGCACGGCAAGCAAGGCCTCCCGAGTTGCCGCGGCGATCACACCGCAGGCCCGCCGGACCCGAGCCAGGCGGCCCGCTGCGAGGCTATCGAGCGGGAAGAAATCTGACGGAGTGCGCTCTTCACTCATCGCTCCGAGCATGGCTTCCACGACGTCCGGATGCCCGGCCGCCACGTCCAGTGATTCGGCCGGGTCGGAGACGAGGTCGTAGAGCTCCAGGGGAGCATCCGGATTCTCCCGGATGGCCTTCCACGGACCGGAGAGCACGGCCTGGGCGCCGTGGTACTCCCAGTACAGGCGCTCGTGCCGTGGCTGGGCCGTCGAATCGCCCGTAAGCACGGGCAGCAGCGAATGCCCGTCCGTCTCCGCGGGCCCGGATGCGCCGGCGATCTCAGCCAGGGTGGTCATGTGGTCCCAGAACGCGGATACATGGTCCGTCACGCCGCCAGGCGCCACACGGCCGGGCCAGCGGACGATCAGCGGCACTCGAATCCCACCCTCGTACAGCATGGTCTTCAGGCCGCGGAGGCCACCCGTGCTGTCGAAGAAGTCAGAGTCGGTCCCGCCGTTGAACGTTGGACCGTTGTCGCTCGTGAACATCACGACCGTGCTCGTATCGATCCCGAGGTCTTGGAGTGTCTGTACGATGCGGCCGATCCCGTCGTCCATCCGAGTGATCATGGCCGCGTAGGCGGCGCGAGGGCTCCTGTGCGGCAGGTAGCCCCGCTCGCCGAGATACGGTGTCTCGGGAAAGGCTCCCTCGTACTCGGCAAGCGACTCCTCGGGCACCTGGAGCGCCACGTGAGGCACCGGGAACGGCAGGTAGAGGAAGAACGGTTCGTAGGCGTGCCGGCGAATGAACGCCACCGCGTCCTCCACCATGACATCCATGGCGTAGGTCCGGCCCTCGTATGGGGTGTAGGAGCCCGGGTCGTTCGGGTCAGCGTCGGCCGGAAGTCGCTGATGGGCCAGGAAGCGACTGTTCCCCGGGAGGTCTTCCCTCTGGCCGTTTCGCCAGAGGTGCGTCGGGTAGTAGTTGTGGGCCTCTCGCTGGCACATGTAACCGAACCAGTGGTCGAAACCCTGCAGATTGGGCTCCCCGCTGTCGCCCGGACCGCCGAGCCCCCACTTCCCGATGGCGGCGGTCACGTAGCCCGCGTCCTGCATCATCCGACCGATGGTAAACGTGCCTGAGGGGAGTGGGTGGTTCCCCTCGATCAGCGTGTCACCCCACACGTCTCCCCTCTCGCTCATTTCGTCGTTGTCGCGAATGACGGCGTGTCCGGTATGCAGCCCCGTTAGAAGTGTTGCCCGGGACGGAGCGCACACCGGACTACCCGAGTAGTGACGCGTGAAGCGCATGCCCTGCTCGGCGAGTCGATCGAGGGCAGGAGTGCGAATACGGCTCTGGCCGTAGCTGCCGAGCTCTCCGTATCCGAGATCGTCCGCCACGATGAGGACGATGTTCGGCCTCGGCGAGCCGGCCTCAGGTTCGCATGCGGCCACGGCGAGCGCCAGCATGATCACCAGTTTCATACTGTTATTTCGTAGCCCGTTACACCACTTCACTTCGTGGCATTTCTCAGAAATGGGCCAAGTTCCGACACGCCGCAGTCCAGCGGCGCGAAAGGCCCGACTCCCGCCATCGGAAGGCGAGGCCGCGGGAATCCGGAGATCCCCGCGGCCGGTAGCGGTTGCGTTACCTGTCAGGCTATTCGAGGACCACGATATTTCGCTCCTCGCAGATCTCCTTCAGCTGGTCAGGCCACACGGTTACGCTCACCTCGCCCAGGTGCGCTTTTCGGAGCAGAAGCATGTACGTGCGCGACTGGCCGATTCCACCACCAATACTCAGCGGGATCTCGTCGTTCATGATCGCCTGGTGATACGGCTGTTCCAGGTAGTCCATCTGCCCGCTCATCTGCAGCTGCTTGACGAGCGTCTCCTTCGTCACCCGGACCCCCATCGACGTCAGCTCGTGCCGGCGTTTCGTTACCGGGTTCCACACCAGGATATCGCCATTCAGGCCGTGCGTGTCTTTACCCGTCTCGGCTGAAGTGTCGGTGATCCAGTCGTCGTAGTCGGCCGCCCGCATCTCGTGCGGGTAGCCGTCCGCCAGCGGCCAGCCGATCCCGTAGATGAACACCGCCGGATGCTCCTGGATGATCCTCGTCTCACGCTGCTTCCGCGGAAGATCCGGATACATCTCGAGGATCTCCTCCGCGTGGATGAACACCAGCTCGTCGGGAAGACGGGGATACCGTGGATCGTCGAGCTGAGCGAAGCGCTCGAACGCATAGTCCTGCGCGCCCTTCAGCACCTTCCAGATCCGCTGAACCGTGTCCTTCAGGAACGCGAGATTTCTCTGGTCCGCCGTGATGACCTTCTCCCAGTCCCATTGATCCACGTAGGAGCTGTGGTCGTGATCCAGGAAGTAGTCCTTCCGGACGGCCTTCATGTCCGTGTTGATCCCCTCGCCGACGGCGCAGTCGAACTGTTTCAGCGCCATCCGCTTCCACTTGGTCGCAGCCTGGACCACACTGGCCTGGATCGGCTCGTCGAGGCCGAGGCCACAGCTGAACTCGACGGGTGTGCGTGACCCGTCCCGATCCAGCATGTCGTTGACGCCACTGTCCACGCGCACGATCAGCGGGACCTGGATCATCATCAGGTTCAGCTCGCGGGCCAGCCCGTCCTCGATGTAGCGCTTCACGTCGAACAGGGCCTTCATTGTGTCCTTCGGGCTGAGCAACGGCTGGTAGTCCGTGGGGAGGATCTTGGCGACTTCCTCGTAGGTGCTTACGCCGGGTCCGGCCAAGTCGGCCTTCTTGTCCGCAATCGTGCTCATCGTCATCGCTCCATGGAAAGTGCCGGGCCGCGCCGGGTGGCCCCGGCGGTCCGATCGAACGTCATGCCGTCGTATAGCAGGATCCGAGCCACCTTGAAGAAGTCGTGGCCGTTTTCATAACCTAATGTCCAATAACAATATATACAACGTTCAGACGGATACCGGGATGCGGGTCCTGCCGGACGACCTGGGACTATTTGTCCGAGCCGGGATGCGGCCCGCTGCGTTCGCGCCGGGCCGATCGTAGGTTCCCGGATCCGGCTCCATGAACGGCGTCGGTAACGCGACTCCAGTCCAAGGCGGGTGCCCGTGATCGACAGTCCGCAAGGCCGTGCTGCCTCCAGCCGACCATCCGCTCCTCGAAGGGCGGTCGCCTCCGTCGAGGAAATCCGCTCGGCGTTCCCCGCCCTGCGGCGAGTCCACTCCAGCGGCACGGTCGGATATTTCGACGCGCCGGGAGGCACCCAGGTCCCTGCGGCGGTGGCCGACGCCGTCACCGAGCAGATGCTCCGCCACAACGCCAACGCCCATTGGGCCTACGATACGTCGCATGAGCTGGACGAGATCCTGGCCGCGAGTCGCTCCGCCCTCGCCGACTTCCTCGGAGCGAGCGAGGACGAGGTCGTACTGGGATCCAACATGACGACGCTCACGTTTCACGCCGCCCGGGCCCTGGGACGGATGTGGACGCCGGGGGACGAGATCGTGGTCACCGAGCTGGATCACCAGGCCAACGTGTCGCCGTGGCGGGACCTGGAATCCGAAAGAGGGCTCGTTGTCCGAACGGTCCCGCTGGTGTCCGAGACGGGAGATCTGGATTGGAGCGCGTTCGGGGAGGCCATGTCCGCGCGGACCCGGCTGGTGGCGGTCACGGCCGCTTCCAACGCGCTGGGGACCATAGTCGACCTCGCGCGAGTGAGGGAGTTGGCTCGGTCTGCTGAAGCCCTGCTGTTCGTTGACGCTGTCCACTTCGCGCCGCACGAAAGGATCGACGTGGAATCGCTCGGTTGCGACTTCCTGGCCTGCTCACCGTACAAGTTCTACGGGCCGCACGTGGGCGTACTGTGGGGTCGGGGAGAACTGCTGCGTGAGGTGGTTCCGCCGAAGCTGGCCCCGGCGCCGGACTCGGCCCCCGAGAGCTGGGAGACGGGCACGCTCAACCACGAGGGAATCGCCGGAGCGGGGGCGGCCGTGGATTTCCTGGCGTCCCTGGCCGCGGACGGTAGCCGGGCAGCGCGGCTGGACGCGGTGTTCGCGAGACTGTCCCAGCGTGGGGATGAGCTGATCTCGAGACTGTGGAGCGGGCTGGCCGAGGTTCCGGGAGTCCGCCTGTACGGGCCACCGCCGGGGACCCCGCGTACCCCGACTCTCTCGCTCACGATAGGCGGAGTCTCGCCCGAGCAGGCGGCCGCTCGATTGTCGTCCGACTGGGGCCTGTTCCTGTCACACGGGAACTTCTACGCGTCCCTGGTGACCGGCCGGCTCGATCTCGAGCCGCAAGGCCTGCTACGCGCCGGCTGCGCCTGCTACACGAGCGAGGAGGAAGTGGAGCGGTTGATCGAGGCCGTGGCCGCCATCTCGGCGACAGGACGATCCTAGGCCACCCAGTATTCCATGAACCGACCGTCCCCCTCCGCTTCATCCACGAGTGCCTCGAAGATCGCGCGCAGCTACCGGGGGGAAGGACGGTCAAACGTTCTCCAAGGGCTGCGGACTGGATCCGAGTGGAGAGATCAGCCCCCGCCTCCGAGCAGCTCCTGCGCCTCGCCTTCTGTAAGCCCCTTCTCAGCCACGTCCGCGCTGGTGTCGAGCAATTCTCTGTCCTCCGCCAATCTGGCCAGCGCCAGCGAACCAGCGGCGGAGCCCGCACCCGCCAGCGCGAATACGGGGCCCAACAACCCCAGATGTTCTAGTGGTGTGGTTTCCCCCAGAAGGGCCGCGGCGAAGACAAAGATCCCGGACAGCAGAAGACCCCCAACGCCCCCCCACACTGCAAAGCGCGGTAGCGACATCTGATCGAACCTACGACGGCCCTCACCAATCCCGAGGACCGTAGAGAAAATGACACCGCCGACAAAGGCGAAACCTGCCCAGGCGATGGGAAAGGGGACGTCGGCGGCGCCAGGGAATGCCAGCGCGAGGAGGACGCCCGCGCCGAACCACGCTATAGCCCAGCTCAGGCCCATCCCGACGGCACCGCGGATGCGTCTCAGCCACTTCTTCATAACTACCTCCCCGTGCACGTGGACCCTCTTCCAGCGATGCGCTTCCCACGCAGCCACACGTCAACTTTGCGTTGCAGAGTAAGAGAATGGGAAGCGGGGGCCAAGTGGACGGACCGACCGGGTCCGACGGTGCCTGGTGCGAGGCCGAGAGTGCATCCGGGTCGACCTGTCCGGGCTCCAAGAGGGTCACTGAGCGGGACCGCTCAGCCGGTAGGATCGACCTCAGAACCGGCAGCCGCGTAACACACTCTCAATCAACCCAGTTCTCCATGAAGCCGCCCTCCCCCTCCGCCTCCTCCACCAGCGCCTGGAAGATGGCCCGCAGCTGCTCGTAGGGAAACGTGACCTGACCCCCTGAAACGCTACCGATCTCTGAGTTAGTATGGGGATCGGTGGAGACCCGGGAACAGGGGGCATCAGATGGGCCAGAAGCGGTAC
>JBDHFS010000001.1:0-50204 GCA_039590285.1 Gemmatimonadota bacterium | reverse complement strand
TAGCCTCCGTGCGAGCGGAGAGGCCCGTCCGCCGCGGGCACCGATCGCACGGAGGGGAACGAAGATGACAGGCAGCGCGGTGACGGGTGACGCAGGGGTCGGGAGCGATGTCGAGCTCCTTCAGGATCTGGCCGGGGCGAGGCGGGATCTGGAGGATCAGATCGGGCGGCGCATCGTGGGCCAGCGCGAGATCGTGGAGAAGCTGCTGGTCGCGCTGCTGGCCGGAGGTCACGTTCTTCTCGTGGGCGTCCCCGGGCTGGCCAAGACGACGCTGATCTCCACTCTGGCCGAGACGCTGCGGCTCGAGTTCAGTCGCATCCAGTTCACGCCCGATCTCATGCCGTCCGACATCACGGGAACCGAGGTGCTGGAGGAGGACCACGAGTCGGGGCGGCGCGTGTTTCGTTTCGTGCGCGGCCCGGTGTTCGCCAACGTGATCCTCGCCGATGAGATCAACCGTACTCCACCGAAGACGCAAGCGGCCCTGCTGCAGGCGATGCAGGAGCTGTCGGTCACCGTGGCCAACGAGACGTTCAGGCTGGAACGCCCGTTCTTCGTCCTAGCGACGCAGAACCCGATAGAGCACGAGGGCACGTATCCCCTGCCCGAGGCACAGCTGGATCGGTTCATGCTCGAGCTGCGAATCACCTATCCCTCGCTCGAGGAGGAGAAGGAGGTCGCGGCGATCACGACCACGGGCGAGCCGGGCGAGATCGAGTCGGTGATCAGCGGCGAGCGCCTCCTTCTATTCCAGAGCCTCGTGCGAAGGGTGCCGGCTCCGCCGTCGCTCGTCGACTATTCGGTCCGCCTCGCGCGTTCCACGCGGCCCGACGACCCCGGGGCTCCGGGGTTCATCCGGGAGATGGTGGCCTGGGGCGCGGGACCGAGGGCATCACAGTACCTGGTGCTCGGGTCCAAGGCCCGGGCAGCGCTGGACGGACGACCCGTCCCCAACCTGGACGACGTCCGCGCGATGGCGCCTGACGTCCTGCGGCACCGGCTGGTGCCCGGTTTCGAGGCCGAGGCCGCGGGAAGGACGCCCGATGATCTGGTCGAGGAGCTGATCGCCTCGCTCCGGGTGTGAGCGGGAGCATGGATGACCAGCCTCCGTCATCCCCGAACGGCAGGGTGACGTCCGGCGGCGGCCGGCGACGGCGGGGGGGGCTCGCGTGACCGGGCTCATTCTCTTCCTGGCGTTTCTCATCGCGCTGTCCGGCTTCTTCTCGGGGGGCGAGATCGCGCTGTTCTCCGTCCCCGACACGCGGGCCGAAGCGCTGGCGGAAGAAGGCCGACGCGGTGCGAAGGCGCTGGTCGCCGTGAAGTCGAATCCCGACCGGCTCCTGATCACGATCCTGATCGGCAACAACGTCGCGAACATCGGCGCGGCTTCCGTGGCGACCTACGCCGCGACGCAGGCCTTCGGATCGGCAGGCGTGGGGATCGCCACCGGTGGCATGACGCTGCTCGTGCTGTTCTTCGGCGAGATCGTTCCGAAGAGCTTCGCGGCCGGTAACGCCGTGCCCATCTCTCTGGCCATCGCCCCCGTGTTCCTGGGCCTCTCCCGGCTGCTCGCGCCGCTGGTTACACCGCTTGAGGCCCTGACTCGAACGGTCCTGCCATCGAAGGAAGGGACGCTCCCCGCGGTGACTGAAGCCGAGATCCGTTCGCTCACGGAGATCGGCCACGAGGCGGGAGCGATCGAGACACACGAGCGGGAGATCATCCAGAGCGCGTTCGCGCTGGACACGACACAGGCCTGGGAGGTGATGACGCCGCGGGTGAGTCTGTTCGCCTGGCCGGCGCACCTGACCCTGGCGGAGATCGCGCCCGAGCTTCAGACAGTGCCGTTCAGCCGCATCCCGGTCTATTCGGAGTCGCTGGATGAGATCACCGGCATTCTGTACGTGCGGGACGCGTACCAGGCCCTGGTGTCGGGTCAGCGTGATGTCACGCTCGGCCGCCTGGCGCGCGAGGTCCTGTTCGTACCGGCATCCGTCGCGTTGAGCCAGCTTCTCCACGAGTTTCAGGCCCGGAGGATCCACGCGGGCATCGTGGTCGACGAGCACGGAGGCACGGACGGGCTGATCACCCTCGAGGACATCCTGGAGGAGCTGGTCGGCGAGATCGTGGACGAGACCGACGTGCCATCGGAGACCTTCCAGAGGGTGGGCCGGAACTCGATCGTGGTCGAGGGCGCGGTCGACCTGCGGGAGATCAACCACTTCTTCAATACCAGCCTCCCGGTCCTGGAGTATCGCTCCCTGAACGGCTATCTGCTTCACGCGTTCGGGCGGGTGCCCGACCCGCACGAATCGGTGGAGACCGATGGGCTTCGCATCGAGGTTCTCAGCGCCACCGAGACCCAGGTCACGCGGGCCCGGATCACGCGAGAAACCGGGGCGGGACGCGCGGGAGGCGCTGCGGAGGGAGTCGTCGGGGGTGCCGACGGAGAGGGAGCCGGCTGACCGGAACCGCGTCAGACGGAGGCGAACACCACCTGGCTGTACCATTCCACGAGGGACTCACCGAACAGGAAGGCGATCGCCGCGCCGAGACCCAGGAACACTCCGAACGGTACTTCCTTCTTCGTCTTCAGGCTCACCGGGGCGAACACCAGCGTTCCGGCCAGTGCGCCCACGAAGATGGTCAGCATGGCTCCCGCCGGCCCGATGAAGGCCCCGACCATCGCCATCATCTTGACGTCGCCCCCCCCCATCGCCGGCTTCTTGAAGATCCACTCCCCGAGCAGCCCCACGGCGAGCAACACGGCGAATCCGAGTCCCGCTCCGAGCACCGATGTGAGGAGAGAGGGAGGTCCCGGAAGGAGCGCGAGCGCGAGACCCGCTCCGAGCCCGCCGAGGCTGAGGGCGTCGGGAATCAGGTAATGCCGCGCGTCGATGAGGGAGATCGCCAGGAGGAGGCTGAAGAAGATGGAGCCCTGCAGCGAGCGCCAGGTGGGACCGTACGTCAGAGCCATCGCCACCCAGATCGCCGCCGTCGCGACCTCGAGCGCGGGATACCGGATCGAGATCGGCTTCCGGCACTGCCGGCATCGGCCGCGCAGCAGGAGCCAGCTCACGATCGGGATGTTGTCGAACCACGCGATGGTCTCGTCGCAGGCGGGACACCGGGATCGAGGCCTGACCAGGCTCTCTCCGGCCGGCAGGCGCGCCACGCACACGTTCAGGAACGAGCCGACGGATGCTCCGAGGACTCCCGCGTAGACCAGAAACACCGCCTGAAGCCCGTACGGCATCTACCCTCCGAAAAACCGGTCCATGAGAATGGCGCCGGCGAGCGCCACGTTGAGCGACTCCACCCCTCCCCGCATCGGGATGGCCACCGCACGGTCGGCGTCCCGGCGAATCGGCTCGGACACACCGGCTCCCTCGTTTCCGAGAACGAGGGCCGGTCTTTCGTCATCGCCTTCGATGCGGCCGGCCGGCTCTCCGTCCGAGGCGGCGACCCAGATGGGAATACCCTCGGCCCGGAGGTGGGTCAGGACCTCTCCCCAACCCGCTTCGATGACCGGAAGCCGCAGGGAAGAGCCCGCCGCCGCCCGGACGGCCTTGGGTCCCCAGGGGTCCGCCGTTCCCGGCAGAAGCACCACCCCACCCGATCCGAGCGCCTCGGCCGCCCGGATCAGCGTGCCTACGTTTCCCGGGTCCTGGAGGCCATCCAGAAGGAGGATGCCGGGGGCCACGATGTCGGGCCACCCCCAGCGGGGAATCGGCGCGGCCGCCAGCCACCCCTGCGGCGTGACGGTGTCGGCGTGGCGCTTGATCTCCGCCTCGCTCACACGCTCGCTCGCCACGTCGCGCGCCACCAGGCGTTCCAGCAGCGCCCTTCCTTCTGGCTCGTCCGCGGCCTCCTCGGTATATAGGACAAACGTCACGGAACGTCCCGTCTCGACGAGATCGCTCAGCACCCGGGGACCCTCTACGAGGAACTCTCCTCGCGCCCGACGGTCCTTGCGGCGCCGCAGGGCTCTGAGACGTTTGCTTTCGTTCACGCTGGGCATAGGAGCCCAATGTGGAACGGACGCGCGGCGGGGGAAAGCGGGGGCATGAAGGTCGACTAAGGTCGCGGGAGGATGAGATGGAGCGCACAGCGGAAACCGCCCTGACCGCCTCGCCGCCGGTCGTCGCCCTGACGATCGCCGGGAGTGATTCGGGCGGGGGCGCGGGGATCCAGGCCGACCTCAAGACCTTTCAGGCGTTCGGCGTGTTCGGTACCTCGGCCCTGACGGCGATCACGGTGCAGAACACGGTCGGCGTCACCGGTGTGCAGAAGATCGATCCGGAGCTCGTCGCGGGCCAGATCCTGGCCGTGGCGACGGACCTGCGACCGGCCGCGTGCAAGTCCGGAATGCTGGCCGACGTCCCCATCATCACGTCCGTGGCCGGCGCGCTGGAGGAAGCCGCGATCCCGGCGTACGTGCTCGATCCGGTGATGGTGGCGGCGAGCGGGGATCCGCTTCTCGAGTCGGTCGCCGTGGACGCGTTGCGAGACGAGCTGCTGCCCCTCGCGACACTGGTGACCCCGAACCTGGACGAGGCGGAGATCCTGACCGGAATGGAGGTCGATTCGGAGGCCGCCATGCGGGAAGCGGCCCGGCGTCTCGTGCGCGACGGGTGCCGGGCTGTTCTGATCAAGGGTGGGCACCTGGAGGGTGACGAGGTGGTGGACGTTCTACTGGACGGAGCCGATTGGCGGGAGTGGAGGGCCCCCCGGCTGCCGGTCATGAACGCCCACGGCACGGGGTGCACGCTGTCGGCGGCCATCGCCGCCGGGCTCGCCCTGGGCTCACCCCTCGGCGTTGCGGTGGACCGGGGCCTGGACTATACGCGGCGGGCGATCGCCACGGCTCCGGGGCTGGGGGCCGGGAGCACCCCGCTCAATCACTGGACTCGCCCGTGAGAACAGGACCCAGCTTCCCGATCGAGGCCCGTACCAGCCTGCGGAAATCCTCACCCACCCGTTCGGTGGTCTCCATCACCTCGTCGTGCGACAGCGGTTCGGGACTGATCCCTGCCGCGTAGTTGGTGAGACAGCTGGCCCCGAAACATCGCACTCCTATCGCGCGAGCCGTGATGACCTCCGGCACCGTCGACATTCCCACCGCATCCGCCCCCAGCGTCCGCAGCATTCGGATCTCCGCCGGGGTCTCGTAGCTCGGACCGAGCAGGCCCGCGTACACACCCTCCCGCAGCGCGATCCCCTCGGCCGAGGCCGCTTCCCGTACCACGGCGCGCAGCTCTCCGTCGTACGGATCGCTCATATCCGGGAATCTCTCGTCGCCCGTGGCAACCGGGCCGATCAGCGGATTCCGTCCCATGAGGTTGAGGTGATCGGAGATGAGCATCAGGTCGCCCGGCCCGAAGTCCGGATGGATCGCGCCCGCCGCGTTGCTCACGAACAGGACCCGGATCCCGAGATGAGCGAGGGCACGGACGGAGAGTGTGGACCGTCCGGCGTCATGGCCCTCGTACAGGTGCGCGCGGCCCTTCAACGCCAGGCACGGTACGCCCTCCAGTCTTCCGGCGACGAGCACTCCGGAGTGTCCGGCTACTCCCACCGGCGGCCAGTGGGGCAGGTCCCCGTACGGCACGCGCACCGCCTCCGCGAACTCGTCGCCGAGGGAGCCGAGGCCCGAGCCCAGCACCAGGCCCACTACGGGTTCGAGGTCGCCGATGCGTTCCCTGATCGCCTCCGCCGCCTCCCCTGCCGCCACGGAGGCGTCCCAGGGACCGGCCGCGGCTTCGCCGGGCCGCCGGCTCACGCCAGCACTCCGGCCAGCGTGGCCGTCATCCAGGTCGCCACGGTCCCGCCCAGCATGGCCCGAACCCCGAGACGTGACAGGTCGTGCCTGCGCTCCGGCGCGATGCCGCCGATACCACCGATCTGGATCGCTATCGAGGAGAAGTTGGCGAAGCCCGTGAGAGCGTACGTCGCGATGATGATCGACTTCGGAGACAGCGCCGTCCCGCCGGTGACTCCATCCGCCAGCATCTGGAACGCCACGAACTCGTTGGCCACCATCTTCACCCCGAAGAGCGAGCCGATCTCGGCCGCATCCACCCAGGGCACTCCGATCAGCCACGCGACCGGCGCGAAGGCCCACCCGAGAAGCCGCTCCAGCGTGACCCCCTCGACGTTGATGAGCCCCAGGCTCCAACCGAGAAGGCCATTGATGAGGGCGATGAGGGCAAGGAAGGCGATCAGCATCGCGCCCACGTTCAGCGCGAGACGCATTCCATCCGCCGCCCCACCGGCCGCCGCGTCGATGACGTTGACCGAGTCCTGCTCGATATCGAAGTCCAGGCTGTCCCTGGTTTCCGGCTCTTCGGTCTCCGGCATCAGCATCTTGCTCACGACGATGCCTGCCGGCGCGGCCATGATGCTGGCCGCCAGCAGATGCCCCGCGATGGCCGGAAAGTAGCCGGCCAGCATCGCCACGTAGGCCGCCATCACACCCCCGGCGACGGTGGCGAAACCTCCCGTCATCACCGTATTCAGCTCGGACATCGTCATGTTCTTCACGAACGGCTTCACCAGCAGCGGCGCCTCCGTCTGCCCGACGAAGATGTTGCCGGCCGCCGACGTCGTCTCCGCACCACTCGTCTTCAGCGTTCGCTGCATCACCCATGCGACGCCCCTGACGATCAATTGCATCGCGCCCAGATAGTAGAGCACGGTCATGAGGGCCGAAAAGAAGATGATCGTGGGCAGGACGGCGAAGGCGAAGTTGGCCCCTATCTCCACGATGCCCTCGCCGCCGGTCACCGGCGTGCCGTAGTAGACCAGAGACCCGAACACGAACCGGGCACCGGCGAGCGTGTACTCGATGAGCGCGATGAACACGTCGTTCACGACGCTGAAGAAGCCTCGTCCCCAGGTGGTCTTGAGCACGAGAAGGGCGAAGATGATCTGTAATCCGAGGCCCTTCCCGACGAGGCTCCAGTCGATCGACTTCCGCCTGGGCGATAACCGCCACAGCACCAGGATGATGACGGAGAGCGCCAGCACACCGCGGCCCAGGCGGAGCAAAAACGGCTCCCCGATGGCGCCGGTCTGAACGAGGGTCGAGCCGCCACGTTCCTGTACGGCCCACGCGGCGGCGGGAAGTATCAGGAGCATCGCGGCCAGGGCGGGCATGACCCGCCGCCATCTCACCATGGATCCCAACGTCCCATCTCCTCTCGCCTGAGAACGCGGCCGGCCCGCTTGGCCGCGACCAGCTTCCGCTTCTCGAACAGTTTCACCAGAGCGAGGCCCGCGACGAAACCCCCGATGTGGGCCCAGAACGCCACTCCCCCTCCCGCGCGACCGAGCGAGACGCTGCCGCCGGCCACCTGGAGAAAGAACCAGTACAGCAACAGGGCCCAGGCCGGAAGCGGGATTACGCGTATGATGACGATCAGTATAACCAGGGTGTGTACTCGAACCCTGGGATACAGCACCATGTACGCACCCATGATCCCGCTGATCGCACCGGAAGCGCCCACCGTGGGAATCGATCCCCCCGGGTCGGTCGCGATATGGGCACCGGCCGCCAGGAGCCCCGCGAGGAGATAGAAGACCACGAATCGGACGTGGCCCATCGAGTCCTCCACGTTGTTCCCGAAGACCCACAGGAACCACATGTTCCCGATCAGGTGCATCCAGCCGCCGTGCATGAACATCGACGTGAGCAGGCTTCCCGCGCGAAGCCCGCCGACCCGGCACGACGCTCCGGGTCCCAGGTCGATCCGGGTCCCGGACGAGACCGAGCCGGTGATCTCGCCCGGAATCGCGCCGTAGTCGCACAGCGACTCCAGAAACACCTGGCCGCTCCCCGCTCCCTGCACGAACAGCCACACGGCCACGTTCGCGACGATGATCAGGAACGTGATGAAAGGGACGAGCTCGGTGGGGTTGTCGTCTCTGAGCGGAAACATGGCCCCACGGTAGGCGCGACCAGGTACCGACGCAATCTAATCCCCCTGTCCGACCGCCCCGGCCTACCGCCAGGATGGCATGCCGGCGCACCCTGCCGTTCTGGCACCCATATGGTCCGAAAGTGTCAGAATGTCGTGAAATACAGGGGAAGAAGGGCGCGAAATGGACCCGGGAGCGGCATATCGCTTGCACCCTCCTCGGTCCGTGCCAGTGAGAGACCGGCCGCGAGCGGCCGGGGCGGCGGTGCCCGGGGGGGGCGCTCCGCGGCGCAGCCGTGTTCAGCGAAAGGAAAACGAAATGGGCAAGGTCATCGGGATCGACCTGGGAACGACGAACTCCGTCGTCTCCGTCATGGAGGGCGGCGATCCGGTCGTGATACCGAATGCGGAGGGTACGCGCACCACCCCTTCGGTAGTGGCGTATACGAAGGACAACGAGCGACTGGTGGGCCAGGTGGCCAAGCGTCAGGCGGTGACGAACCCCCGTAACACGATCTTCTCGATCAAGCGATTCATGGGGCGCAAGTGCTCCGAGGTCACATCGGAGCGTAAGCTCGTGCCCTACGAGATCGAGTGCGACACGCAGGACAGGGTGCAGGTGAAGGTGCCGCACGCCGAAAAGACGTTCACGCCGCCCGAGATCTCGGCGATGATCCTCCAGAAGATGAAGCAGACGGCGGAGGACTATCTGGGCACCGAGGTCCAGCAGGCGGTCATCACGGTGCCGGCGTACTTCAACGACGCCCAGCGCCAGGCCACCAAGGACTCGGGCAAGGTCGCGGGACTCGAGGTGCTGCGTATCATCAACGAGCCCACGGCGGCGGCGCTGGCGTACGGCCTCGACAAAAAGGCCGAGGAGAAGATCGCCGTGTTCGACCTCGGCGGCGGCACCTACGACATCTCGATCCTCGAGCTGGGCGACGGCGTGTTCGAGGTGAAGGCCACGAACGGCGATACGCACCTCGGGGGCGATGATTTCGATCAGCGTGTCATCGATTGGCTGGTCAAGGAATTCAAGAAGGACCAGGGCATCGACCTGTCTAAGGACCCGATGGCCCTCCAGCGCCTCAAGGAAGCGGCGGAGAAGGCGAAGTGCGAGCTCTCGAGCACCACGCAGACCGACATCAATCTGCCGTTTATCACGGCCGATCAGAGTGGCCCGAAGCACCTGAACATGTCGCTCTCGAGGTCGCAGTTGGAGCAACTCGTGGATGACCTGATCGAGCGTACCAAGGAACCGATGAAGAAGGCGCTGGAGGATGCCAGTTTGAGCCCTTCGGACATCGACGAGGTGATCCTGGTCGGCGGATCCACGCGGATCCCGAAGATCCAGGACACCGTCCGCGAATTCTTCGGCAAGGAGCCCCATAAGGGGGTCAATCCCGATGAGGTAGTGGGCATCGGGGCCGCAATTCAGGGCGGCGTTCTCGCCGGCGACGTTACGGACGTGTTGCTGCTCGACGTCACGCCACTGTCGCTGGGAATCGAGACCCTGGGCGGAGTCATGACGGCTCTGATCAGCCGCAACACGACGATTCCGACGAAGAAGAGCGAGATATTCTCGACGGCCGAGGACAGTCAGCCCACGGTGGACATTCACGTTCTCCAGGGAGAGCGCCCGATGGCGCTGGACAACAAGACCATCGGCAGGTTCCAGCTGACCGGCATTCCGCCCGCGCCGCGCGGAGTCCCGCAGATCGAGGTCACCTTCGACATCGACGCCAACGGGATCCTCCACGTGAGCGCCAAGGACAGGGCCACCGGCAAGGAGCAGAAGATACGCATCGAGGCCTCCTCCGGACTGTCGGATAACGAGATCGAGCGAATGGTGAGCGACGCCGAGGCGCATGCCTCGGAGGACAAGGAGAGACGGGACAAGGCGGAGTCCCGGAACCGGCTCGACTCCCTCATCTACCAGACCGAGAAGAACCTCGAGGACTGGAAGGACTCGGTGGATGAGGATGGCAGGAACGACGTCGAGTCGAAGCTGGAGCGAGGCAGGCAGGCCCTGAAGCAGGACGACCCGGCGGAGATCGGGGCCGCCACGGAGGAGATTCAGCAGGCCGTGCAGGCGCTGGCTCAGCAGATCTACTCCAAGGCCGGCATGGGCGATCAGCCGGAGGGGGAGGGGGACACCGAGGAGACGGCCGGAGACGAGCCCGCCGAGGAGACCTCCGCCGAGGAAGACGTGGTCGAGGCGGACTACGAGATCGTAGATGAGTCGGAAGAGAAGTAAGCCCTTCCGACTCCGACCGAGCGGCGCCCCCTGGAGGGCGGGGGCGGGCAACCCCCGCCCTCCGCCGAGCATCTGAAGGCGGGTGACGGGCCTCTACGGGACCCGTCGATTCGCCGACTCGTCGTCCCGGCTGGAACCGAACGACCGTCCGGGCGATAGTAGTCAGGTGTGGCAGACAATCGGAGCGGCGTGGGCCGCCGTTCACGGACCCGAGAGATTGAGAAGTGATGAACGACGCTTTGAGAACCAAACTGAACTTGATCCTCACCGCGGCGGTGGCCTTTGCGGTAGGCCTCGGCGTGGCGGCGCGGCTCGACCTCACGCCGCCGGGCCTGGCCCTCGTGGCCGACAATCCGCCCCTCAACATTCAGGTGGTGACGCCGACGCCCGTTCAGGCCGAAGCCCTCGCGCAGACCGGCTTCTCCGACATCGCGGAGACGGTCAGCCCGGCCGTGGTCACGATCTTCGTGGAGCGAGAGGTCCCCGAGCACACCGAGGGACGCCGCTCCCTTCCCGCGCCGTTCGAGGACTTCTTCCGGCAGCAGCCTCCGGATGTGGTCCGGGGCAGCGGCTCGGGTTTCATCATCAGCGGTGACGGATACATCGTCACCAACAACCACGTGGTCGAAGGCGCCGGCCGCATCCAGGTGCAGCTGAGCGACAGGCGGGAGTTCGACGCGCGTCTGGTGGGGCGCGATCCGACCACGGACGTGGCGCTCCTGAAGCTGGACGTCGACGACCTGCAGCCCGTGACGCTCGGCTCCAGTGACGCTACCCGCGTCGGCGAGTGGGTACTCGCCATCGGCAGCCCGGGCTTCCGCGGAGTGACCGGACCGCTCACGACCACGGTGACCGCCGGGATCGTCAGCGCCAAGGGCCGCAACATCGACATACTGGGCCAGGAGTTTCGCAGCCGTGGCGAGGACAACCTGGCCATCGAGGACTTCATCCAGACCGACGCCGCCATCAATCCGGGTAATTCGGGCGGCCCCCTGCTCAACATCCGGGGCGAGGTCATAGGAGTGAACGCGGCGATCGCGTCCACTTCGGGAGGCTACCAGGGATACGGTTTCGCGGTGCCGATCGACCTCGTTCGCGAAGTGGTCGACGACCTGGTCGAGTACGGCGAGGTGAAGCGGGCTCTTCTGGGTGTGTCGATCGTCGGCGTGGATGACGCCGACGCCAGGTACTACGGTCTCGATGAGGTCGCCGGCGCCAAGGTCATGGGAGTCAACGAGGGCCAGGCGGCGGACGAGGCCGGTGTGGCGGTTGGAGACGTGATCGTGGCCGTAGAAGGCGACAGGGTCGTGTCGGTCGCGGACCTGCAGCGGAAGATCCGCCGCTTCGAGCCGGGCGACCGGGTGCGTGTCACCCTGGTTCGCGAGGCCGACCTGAGCCGCGAGACGGTGCCCGTCATGCTCATGGATGCCGGAGACCTTCGACGGGAGGAGCAGCCGAGGGTCGCGGAGGTCCACATCGACGATCCGCTGGGCATCGAGGTCCAGAACCTCACCAGCGAGATCAGGCGTGCCCTCGATCTACCGAGAGACCTCTCGGGTGTCGTCATCACGGCGGCGGAGCCGTATGGCCCGTGGGCGCGGCGCAGCGGCGGCAACGATCGCGGCTGGGTCATCGTCCGCGTCAACCGGCAGCCCGTGGGCAGCGTCGAAGAGTACCGGGCGGCGGTCGAGGACCTCTCTCCGGGGGATGTCGCAGGGGTCGACCTGTACAACCCCGCGACCGGTGGCCGGTTGCCGATCACCGTGCCGATTCCCAGGTAGCCGGGCGGCTTCCGGCGGGGGAATCCGGATCACGAACAGTCCGAAAGCGGCGCTCGTGGAAGCGCCGCTTTCGCTTTCCGGGGAAGGATTTGGAGCCGGGCGTTGCCCGGTTCGTGAATTGGCCGCGCGTGCGGCCATGGGTTAGAATGTCGGGCCGCGGAAGGCGATCCGCTGCGGGGGCGAAAGTGGCGGAATAGGCAGACGCGCCAGCCTTAGGAGCTGGTGGCCCCGAGGGCCGTGGGGGTTCGAGTCCCCCCTTTCGCATCCACGATGGCACCCGAGGACTCAGAAAACGTGCACGTGATGGTCGTGGCACGCCGTTCGGTCGGCTCCCCGACCTGACCTGATATGAGGAACAGTTGATGTCCGCAGATACATCCACGGAGAAGACGGGGAAACGGGATCTCGACGTGGCCGTCGAGGTCGGAGACGGCTGGACCCGCCGGCTCACCATCACGGTGCCCCCGGAAAGGGTGGGCCGCGCCAGGGCGACCGAGCGAAAGCGACTCGGAAAGCGCGTTCGCATCAAGGGATTCCGGCGCGGCAAGATCCCGACCGACATCATCGAGCAGCGTTACGGGGACATTCTGGACGAGCACGTTCGGAGCTCACTGGTCGAGCAGGCGTACCGCGAGGCCGTCGATGAGACCGAGCTGAGGCCGGCCGGCGCCGCGCAGATCGTCAACGTTCAGTACGCGCCCGGCGAGCGTCTCACGTTCCAGGCCGAGTTCGAGATCATGCCCACGGTGAAGCTGGATCGAGTCGGCGGCTTCCGGGTCGAGCGGGAGATCGAGCCGGTCACGGAGGAAGAGGTGACGAGGATCCTGGATGGAGTTCGGTCGGAGCACGCAGACTGGACGCCTGTGGATCGCAAGCCGCTGGATGGGGAGCGCGTGTCCGTCGCGATCGAGCCTCTCTCTTCACCGGATGCGGAACCCGGTGGAGAGGCCAAGCCGTACCAGTTCGTTCTGGGCTCCGGCCAGGCCCTGGAAGACGTCGAGAAGGCCATCAAGGAATTGTCCCCGGGCGAGGCGGGAGCCTTCATGGTCAATTTCGCCCCCGGACCGGACGATCCTCCCGGCGGCGGGGAAGCGAGACAGCTCCACATTCGCCTCGACGAGGTCGAGGAGCAGGTACTCCCCGAGCTGGACGACGAGCTGGCATCAAAAGTTGGAGACTTCAAACATGTGGCGGCGCTCGAGGAGGCGGTGCGGACCGATCTGCAGAAGCATCACGAGGACGAGGCGGAAGCGAAGGTCCGTGGTGGGATCATGGAATCCCTTATCGATGCCAACCCGTTCGCTTTGCCCGTGGCCCTGGTGGATCGATACCTGGACGAGATGATCCAGGCCCCCGAGGGTGCCGATCCCGACAAGGTCTCGGAGGCCCGGACCGAGCTGGCCCCGCTCGCGGAGAAGAGGATCAAGGAGCAGATGATCCTGGAGCACTTGATCGAGCGGGAGGAACTGGAGGCGTCGGACGAGGAAGTGCGAGCCGAAGTCGACCGGCTGGCGGAGCGAAGGGGCCTCTCGCCCCAGGAGCTGCGGCGGCGGCTGGCCCGTGAGGGAGGGATCGAGGCTCTCGGCCGGAATCTTGCTGTAGAGAAGGTCTTCGAGTACCTGAAGGGAGAGTCCGGTATCGCGTAGAGTGGCCCCGGAACCATGACTCGCGACCGGGTACGATGATCTGAAACGACCGGAAAAGGCGACACGAAGAGGGAAAATGCCAATCTACGCGCCTTATGTCATCGAGCGCTCGAGCCGCGGGGAGCGAACCTACGACATCTTCTCGCGACTGTTGATGGACCGCATCGTCTTCCTCGGAACGCCTATCAACGACGATGTGTCCAACGTAGTCATCGCGCAGCTCCTGTTCCTCCAGGCGGAGAACCCGGAACGCGACATCAACATCTACATCAACTGCCCTGGTGGAAGCGTGTACGCCGGTCTGGCCATCTACGACACGATGCAGTACCTGACGGCACCGGTCGCGACGATCTGCATGGGGATGGCCGCGTCGATGGGCGCGTTCCTCCTGGCCGCCGGAACGCCTGGCAAGCGCTCCGCGTTGCCAAACTCGAGGCTGATGATCCACCAGCCGTCGGGCGGGTCCCAGGGAACGGCGTCCGACATCGAGATCCAGGCGCGAGAGGTGTTGTTTGCCCGCGAGAGGCTCAACGAGCTGCTGGCGCATCACACCGGACAGTCGGTCGAGCGAGTCGCGGAGGACGTGGACCGCGACCGGTACATGTCTCCCGCGGAGGCTGTCGAGTACGGACTTATCGACAGGATCATAGAGCCCGGCAAGGAATCCGCGGAGAACGGATCCGGTGCCGGGGAGTCGGCGGATAGGGTGGGAGAGGTGAAGGCGATGCCGCAGGCCCTCGAGGATGGGCCCGAGGCCGGTTGATCGAGGACGAAGTCAGGAGATTCGCGCATGCCCGGCGACAAGCATTTGCGTTGCTCGTTCTGCGGTAAGTCCAAGGACAGCGTCAAGAAGTTCATCTCCGGACCGAACGTTTACATCTGCAACGAGTGCATCTCGCTGTGCAACGAGATCCTCGCTGAAGAGGAGGACCGCGAAGCCACGAGCCAGATCGCGGAGGTCCTCACGCCGTCCGAGATCAAGGACGTTCTGGACGAGTACGTCATCGGTCAGGAGGTAGCGAAGAAGACTCTCGCCGTAGCCGTCTACAATCACTACAAGCGAATCAACAATCAGAGCGTCGTCGACGAAGTCGAGATCGACAAGTCGAACATCCTGCTCCTGGGACCGACCGGGGTGGGCAAGACGCTGCTGGCCCAGACTCTGGCCCGCATGCTCCAGGTTCCGTTCACGATCGCCGACGCCACTACGCTGACTGAAGCCGGCTACGTGGGCGAGGACGTGGAGAACATCCTGGTCCGGCTTCTCCAGGCCGGGGATTACAACGTGGCGGAGTGCGAGCGCGGAATCGTGTACGTCGACGAGATCGACAAGATCGCCCGCAAGAGCGAGAACCCGTCGATCACGCGGGATGTGAGCGGTGAGGGTGTTCAACAGGCCCTGCTGAAGATCCTCGAGGGAACAGTGGCTTCCGTACCACCGCAGGGCGGGCGCAAGCACCCGCAGCAGGAGTACATCCAGATCGACACCCGCAACATCCTGTTCATCTGTGGCGGGGCCTTCGACGGGCTGGAGGATATCATCCAGGACCGGCTCGGCAAGCGACAGATAGGGTTCGGAGACGAGAACCGCCTCGTGGGCGAGGACGACGACCCGCTCGACAGCGTCGAGCCCGAAGACCTGCTGCGATACGGACTCATCCCCGAGCTCGTCGGACGGCTCCCGGTGATGGTCACGCTCCACGACCTGGACGAGGATGCGTTCGTCGAGATTCTCACCCAGCCCAAGAACGCACTGGTCAAGCAGTACACCAAGATGTTCGAACTGGAGGGCGTCGGTCTCACTTTCGATCCGAAATCACTGCGCGCGGCGGCCCGGAAGACGATCGAGCGCGGCACCGGCGCGCGCGGCCTGCGAGCCGTCCTGGAACGGGTCATGACCGACATCATGTTCGACCTTCCTTCGCGCGAGGACGTGCGCGAGATCGTGATCACGGAAGAGACGATCACAGAGGGGACGGAGCCGCTTCTCATCCTCGAGCCCGAGCCGACCCGTCGGGAGGCCTGACGCGATCACTGTGGCTCCCGTAGCGCCCGACGGCCGCCGGCCCCGCATCAGGCAGGTCGAGTTCGCGGGTGCCATAGGTCTTCCCGAGCAGGATCCGCCGGATTCGTTGCCGCAGGTGGCGGTCGCCGGCCGCTCGAATTGCGGAAAATCCAGCCTGATCAACGCTGTCACGGGTCGTAAGGCCCTGGCCCGCGTTTCGCAGAAGCCAGGGAAGACGCGCGAGATCAACTTCTACCTGGTCAACGGCGAGTACTTCCTGGTCGACCTGCCGGGGTACGGCTACGCACGGGCTCCCGAGGAGATGCGGGATCGATGGCCCACCCTGATCGAGGACTACCTCACGAGCAACCCCCTTCTGGAAGGGGTAGTCATTCTGCTGGATGCGCGGCGCGGAGTGCTTCCGGCGGACCGTCGACTCCTCGCGTTCCTCGCCGAGAGCGAGACGCCCGCCTTGTATGTGCTGACCAAGATCGACAAGCTCAACCGGGCCGGGCGGAAGGCGGCGGTCGAATCGGTCAGACGCGAGCTGGATGCGCCGCCGGATCAGGTGCTGGCCACGTCGGCCCGCACGAAGGAGGGGCTGGACACTCTGGTCGCGAGCATTTTCGCCCTGGTGGATCCGGATCCCGTGGAGGCAACGTGAAATACGAGACCGCCGGAGATGCCGTGAAACGGGCTCCGGCCCGTGGGCCGTGGAGCTCGCCGTGTCTGCGCCGAACCGCGATCGGTTTCTTCGCGCTGACCCTGGCCGCGTGTGGCGGGGCTCCGGCTCCCGACTCCCCGGTCGGCGTGAGCACGGCGGTGGCGCAGAACACCGATGACGGCTGGCACGAAGACCTCGAGATCCCGGGGGCACGTCCCCTCCCGCCCGCCGGACTCGGAACGCTGTCGCAGGACGACATCACGGTCGGTGTTGCCATAGGATCCGGCAACCTGGCCATCAAGGTGACGCCGCTGACCGAGTGGGTCATCCGCATGACCGCCCCGGACACGTACCGGCGCCTGAACGGTTTCAAGCTCAGTCGTGGCAAGGAAATCCGTGAGCGCGCACGCCGAAACGGGGAGAGGGGCTGGCCGCTCGTCATGTTCGTCTCGTTCTACACCCGTGCTGTGGAGAGCACCTTCGAACCGTACGACCTGCAGATCCGCAGCCAGAATCAGGTGTTCCGGCCGTTCGACATCCTGCCCGTGACTCCCGACTTCACCCGGGAGAGGCTCAGGCAGCAGGAGAGTCAGGTGGCCCTGTATCTATTTCCCGCCGAGATCGACCTGGACCTGCCGATGATCGTCGAGTACGGAGGCCACCAGGGTACGCGGTGGAACGGGATACGGACGGTGCTCGACCGCGAGCTTTCCAAGGTGATGTCGCGCGCCGCACCCGATCCGCAGTAGGAGAGCGAACGGCCGCCGGGGGTCCGGTCGATCGCGTCCGGCCCTCAGGGCTCCATGTCGTATTGTCGAAGCTTGCGGTACAGGGTCCGTTCCCCGATGCCGAGCCTGTCGGCCGCCTTGCGCCGATTCCCTCCCACCTCGAAGAGGGCAAGGCGGATAGCCTCCCGCTCCACATCACCCATCGTCATGTCCGGGGTAAGCCTGATGGTAGGGATCGGATCCACTTCGATGGCCGCACTGGGAACGGCGTCCGGCTGATCGCTCGCCGTGATCTCGATGGTCTGGATGGGGAGATCCCCCACCTCCAGCCCGCCCGTGAGCTCGGGGTGGCGGCTCCGGTAGCGCTCGAACTCGGCCCTCAAGTCCTCGAGGTCCATCTTCATCTCGACCAGCGTCCGGAAGATGAACTCCATTTGCGGAATTCGGGCCGCGGGGACGCCGGCGCCATCGTCTCCAGGCTCCAGGCCGGCGAGCGCCCCCATCGTCGGCATGGGAAGCATCGACCGACCGGAGCCGGATCGAATGTCGGGGGGGATATCGTCGGCCCGGATCACCGCTCCCGGCGCCAGCACGACCATGGACTCCACCAGGTTGCGGAGCTCGCGCACGTTCCCCGGCCAGTCGTACTCCAGCAGGATCTGCATGGCCTCGGGAGCCAGGCCCTTGAACTCGCGGTCGTGGGCCTCACTCACCTCCCGCACGAACCGACGCACCAGGATCGGGATGTCCGGCTTCCTCTCACGCAGAGCGGGCAGCTCCAGGTGCAGGACGTTGAGCCGATAGTACAGGTCCCGGCGGAACATCCCGACCCGCACGGCCTCGCGCAGATCCCGATTCGTGGCCGCGATCACCCGAAGGTCGACCTGGATCTCCATGTCGCCACCGACGCGCATGAAGCGCCGGGTCTCCAGGACGCGGAGAAGGCGCGTCTGGAGCTGTGCGGGCATCTCCGCGATCTCGTCCATCAGCAGCGTCCCGCCGTCGGCGAGCTCGAACATGCCCTTGCGCCGCGACGTGGCCCCGGTGAAAGCCCCTTTCTCGTGCCCGAACAGCTCGGACTCCAGCAACGACTCGGGCACGGCGCCCGTGTTCATCGCGATGAACGGACGGTTGCGACGCGGCGAGAGCAGGTGCATGGCCCGGGCCGCGAGCTCCTTGCCCGTCCCGCTCTCGCCGGTGATCAGAACGGTCGAGTTGACGGGGGCGATCAGGTGGATCCGCTCGAGCACCTCCCGCATGGCCTCGGTCCGGCCGACGATTCCGGTCTCCCGCTGAAGCCGGAATCGCTCGATCTGATTCTGAAGAGACACCTGCACTTCCGCGGGATCCGGAGGCGACGGGATGGCCTCGTCGATGTCGAACAGCCGCGTCACGCGGCGCAGGTCCTCCGGATCGCTCTCCGGAACCACGGCAAGAACGGGCGGGCGCGGAATCAGGTCGCCCAACGCTCCCGCCAGGCGCGTGGCCAGCGATGGCTCCAGGCCTCCCGTGAGAACGAGGGCCATGTCCTCGCCCAGCGGTGGAAGCCGTCCCTCGATGTCGCGGACGGCGTCCACCATCTCCACGTCGTGCCCGTCCGCCTCGGCCGCCTCGCGGACGGCCACGGCACTCTCGATGTCCGCCATCTCGACGAAGACTCTGGCCACGTCGTCGTCCCGCTCAGTCGTGACTGGTGAAGCGGCCGCGAACCAGGGCCACGGCGTGATCCAGGAACACTTCGAGCACCTGGAGCCCGTCCTCCACCCCTCCCGGACTTCCAGGCAGATTGATCACCAGGGTGGCGCCCCGGGTTCCGGCCACGCCACGTCCGAGCGCGGCCCTCGGCGTATTCCGGAGTCCCTGGATGCGAATCGCTTCCGCGATGCCGGGAGCCTCTCGCTCCAGGACCGCTCGCGTCGCCTCCGGTGTCACGTCCCGCGGAGTCAGTCCCGTCCCGCCAGTCGTGAGAACGACGTCGCACTCGCCACTGTCGCACAGACGGGCCACCATATCCGCGATGGGTCCCGATTCGTCCTGAACGGTCCGCCGATCGGCCAGGCGGTAGCCACGATTCTCGATCCAGGCCTCGATCAGGCCACCGGACCTGTCCTCGCGCGCCCCGCTGGCGACGCCGTCGGAGACGGTGAGGACGGCCACCCTCAGACTCGCATGATCGCTCACCGCTCGAGCGACCCCTTCGTGTAGAAGGGCATGCGGACGACCTCGGCCGGTATGTCCCTGTCGCGGATCCGCACGTGCAGCGGGTCTCCCGGTTCCGCATCCGCGGGCAGATAGGCCGTGCCGATCCCCACTCCGAGGGAGGGGCTCAGGGTGCCGCTCCGAACAGGGCCGACCGACTCGCCCCGATAGATCACCTCGTACCCGGGTCGCGGGAAACCTCTCTCGGAGAGCCGGAACCCGGTGAGGCTCCGGGACAGGCCGGCCTCCTTCTGGCCGGCCAGGACATCGCGGCCGACGAAGGACTCCTTGCCCAGCTTCACCAGCCACGACAGCCCCGCCTCGAGCGGCGAGGTGGTCTCGTCGATATCGTTGCCGTACAGGGCGTATCCCATCTCGAGGCGCAGCGAGTCTCGCGAGCCGAGGCCGGCCGGGATCAGGCCACGGCCGGAGCCGGTCTCCAGCAGGCGGTCCCACACGGTCCGCGCGCCCTCCGGCTGCACGTACAGCTCGAAACCCGCTTCTCCCGTATAGCCGGTGCGACTGATCACGCCGGGCACGCCAGCCACGTGGCCTTCCTCGAACCAGTAGAATCTCATGGAAGCGAGATCCACGTCCACCAGCGGCCGAAGGATCTCCTCGGCCGCGGGGCCCTGGATGGCCAGGAGGCCTATGTCGTCGCTCTCATCCGTCAGCTCGACGTCGAACCCATCCGCCAGGCCCTGAACGTGCGCCCAGTCCTTGGCGATGTTGGCTCCATTGACGACCAGTCGGTACAAGCCCCCGTCGAGCCGGTAGACGAGGAGGTCGTCGACGATCCCGCCGTCCGGCAGACAGAACACGCTGTACTGGACCTGTCCCACTTCGAGACGGGCCGGATCGTTGCTCGTCACGTGCGACACAAACGGAAGCGCGTCCGGACCCCCTACGAGGAACTCTCCCATATGAGACACGTCGAACAGGCCGGCCGCGGACCGCACGGCATCATGCTCGCGCCGGATCCCGGTGGGGTACTGGACCGGCATCTCGAAGCCCGCGAAGGGCACCATCTTCGCCCCGCGCTCCACGTGGGCCTCGTACACGGGCGTTCTCTTGAGGTCGCTCATGATCGCTCAGAAGTCCTTTCGCATCCGGAACATCGGCGGCGGGGCGCCGCTGCTCCCGGCCCGGCGTCGGGAATCGAAGTCAGAGAATGTAACGCCGAAGGTCGTCGTCTTCGACGATTCGCGCCAGACGATCGCTCACGACGCCGGCATCGATGACGAAGCGCTGGTCCACGCCCTCGTCGGGAAGGCCGAACATGATGTCCTCGAGGAGGGTGGTGAGCACGGTATGCAGGCGGCGTGCCCCTATGTTCTCGAGGCGCTGGTTCACGTCAGCGGCGATGCGGGCGATCTCCCGGATGCCATCTTGAGTGAACTCGATATGCGCACCTTCCGTTTCGACGAGAGCCTGGTACTGTGTCAGGAGCGCGTTCTTGGGCTCGAGCAGGATGCGCACGAACTCCTCTTCGCCCAGGCTGTGCAGCTCCACGCGGATGGGAAAGCGGCCCTGAAGCTCCGGAATCAGGTCCGACGGCCTCGACACGTGGAACGCCCCCGCGGCGATGAAGAGTATATGCTCGGTCCCGACCATTCCGTAGCGCGTCTGGACCGTCGAGCCTTCTACGATCGGGAGCAGATCCCGCTGTACTCCCTCTCGCGAGACGTCGGGTCCGTGGTCCCGGCGGGATCCGGCCACCTTATCCAGCTCGTCCAGAAAAATGATCCCCATGGTCTCGGCCCGGAGGAGAGCCTCCTCCACCACCTCGTCCATGTCGATCATCTTATCGAGCTCTTCGGACAGCAGGATCCTCCGGGCCTCGGCCACGGTCACGCGGCGGCGGCGCGTGCGCCGGGGCAGGATGTCCTGCAGCATCTCGCCGAGGTTGAAGTCGATTCCGTCCATGCCCATGGCGCCCATGTCCATGGTCGGGACCGTGCTCTCCGTGACCTCCACCTCCACGTCGCGCTCCTCCAGCTTCTCATCCCGCAGGAGGCCCCTGAGCTTCTCACGGGTCCGGCGGCGGCGTGCCTCGCCCGGCGCGGCGGGCTCGTCAGGCTCGTCGCCCGCCAGCTGTGCCGCGCCCGTCGCCCCCACCACGAAGGTGCGCCCATCCTGCTCGGCGGCGGCTGTTCCGCCCGCCACCTGGGCCACAGGCGGCAGAAGAAGATCGAGCAGTCGCTCTTCGACCCGGTCAGCCGCCGCGTCACGGCATTCCTCTTCGCGCTCGCTGCGCACCATGTTGACCGAGATGTCCACCAGGTCGCGGATCATAGACTCTACGTCGCGCCCGACGTAGCCGACCTCCGTGAACTTGGAGGCCTCCACCTTGACGAACGGAGCCCCGGCCAGACGGGACAGCCGCCGCGCGATCTCGGTCTTCCCGACGCCGGTCGGGCCTATCATGACGATGTTGTTGGGGAGGATCTCGTCCCGCAGGTCCGGTTCCACGTGCTGGCGCCGCCATCGGTTGCGCAGGGCGATCGCCACGGCCTTCTTGGCCTCGTCCTGGCCCACGATGTACTTGTCGAGTTCCTCCACAACCCGACGTGGAGTAAGGGCGCCGAAGTAGGTCGAGTCTCCGTCCGCCACCGCGTCGCTCATGCCGGCAGCTCCAGAACCGTGATGCTCGAGTTCGTGTACACGCAGATATCGGCCGCGATCGACAGGGCCTGGCGGACGATCTCGGCCGCGGGCATCTCGGTGTGAGCGATCATCGCCCGTGCAGCCGCGAGCGCGTAGCTGCCCCCCGAGCCCACCGCGAGGATGCCGTCGTCCGGCTCGATGACCTCTCCAGTCCCGGATACGAGGAGGCTGCGCTCGCGATCGGACACGATCATCAACGCCTGCAGCCGACGCAGGTATCGGTCGCTGCGCCAGTCCTTCGCCAGCTCCACGGCCGCGCGCATCAGGTTGGCCGGGTGCCTTTCGAGCTGGGACTCGAACTTCTCGAACAGCGTGAGTGCGTCGGCGACTCCGCCGGCGAAACCGGCCAGGATCGCTCCGCCCTTCACCACCCGGACCTTCGTGGCGCCGGCCTTCACGACGGTGTCGTCCATGGTGACCTGACCGTCACCTCCTATGGCCACGTCGCCGTCTCTGCGTACACACAGGATGGTCGTCGCTCTGAGTGAGCTCACGGCATTCTCCTTCCGGACCTTACGGGGTGGCGGGCCGCCGCTTGTTTCATTCGGCTCGCGGGTGGGCCTGCCGATATGTCTGAAGCAGACGCTCCCGCGACGTGTGCGTATAGATACGCGTGGTCGACAGGCTCGCGTGGCCCAGTAGTTCCTTGACGGCCATCAGGTCGGCCCCCGCGTCCAGCATGTGGGTGGCGAACGTGTGTCTGAGCGCGTGCGTGGATAGGCCCTCCCCACCAGCCGCCCAGGCGAGCCACGCCCCCGTGCTCCGCTGGATCTGACGGCGGGAGATGCGTGTCCCCCGTCGAGACACGAACAGTGGTCGCCCCTCTCCGCCGGCGGCGCTTCGCGACACCTCGTCGCGACGTCCAAGGTAGTCCCGCAAGGCCTCACACGCTCGTCCGCCGATGGGCACGATCCGCTCCCGATTCCCTTTCCCCAGCACCCTGACGAGGCCTCTCTGGAGGTCTACATCAGCGTCATCCAGCCCCTGTACCTCCGCGAGCCGCAGGCCACACGAGTAGACGACCTCGATGATCGCCCGGTCCCGGACCGCCAGGGCGTTTCCGGCGGCCGCATACCGCTCGAGCGATTCGAACAGGTCGTCCGCCTGAGCACGAGTCAGATACCCCGGAAGGTCCTTGCGTTTCCGAGGGGTTCGCACGAGCCGGGCGGGATTGGCTTCGATCCGGTCGGTACGGTGGAGGAAGCGATAGAACGCCCGGACGGCGGAAAGCTTCCGGGCGACGGTCGACCGCTTTCGTCCCTTCCCCTCGAGGGCTCCGAGCCAGGCTCGAATGTCTAGCCGGCGGACGCTCTCCCACGCCCAGTCGGCGGATTCCATATGGCCGGCCAGGAAGGCGGAAAAGTCGGCCAGGTCGCGGCGATAGGCCGCCTCCGTGTGCGGTGAGAGTCTCCGTTCCGTCCGCACGTAGTGAAGGAAATCATCGATCGCGGCGCCTCGGTCCCCAGTCATGATTCAGCCGGAATCTCGGCCGGAGCCGGCGTATGTGGCACATGGGCATCCGCCCACGCGTCGAAGTCTCGCATGGCTCGCTCCGAGTAGGCCAGGCGCCTCGCCTTCCGGCCGCCGCGCACTCGCGTCGCGAGACCGTCGAGCAGTCCGAAGTTGGCGTTCATCGGCTGAAAGTGCTGAGGGTCCGCATCCCTCAGGTAGCGGTACAGGCCGCCCAGCATGGTCGTCGGGGGCGGCACGGCCGGCGACTCGCCGCGCAGGATCCTGTCCAGGTTTACCGCTGCCATGAGTCCGCTGGCTATCGATTCCGTATACCCCTCCACCCCGGTAAGCTGCCCCGCGAAGAGGAGACCGGGCTGGCCCGGAACACCTCCGTGGGGATCGAGGAGGAGAGGGTGGCAGAGGTACGAATTGCGGTGAATCGATCCATACCGCAGGAACTCGGCCTTCTCCAGGCCCGGGATCATCCGGAACACCCGCTCCTGCTCACCCCTGCGAAGGCGCGTCTGGAAGCCGACCAGGTTCCACATGCGCCCCCCCCGGTCCTCCGCCCGTAGCTGGACCACGGCGTGAGCTCGGCGGCCCGTCCGCGGATCATCCAGGCCCACGGGACGAAGGGGCCCGAACCTGAGCGTGTCGCGGCCGCGGCGCGCCATGACTTCGACCGGCAGGCAGCCCTCGAAGTACGGCACGCCTTCCCAGTCGTGACCCTCGTGGACGTCCGCCTCCAGGAGGGCATCCA
Source organism: Gemmatimonadota bacterium (assembly GCA_039590285.1). Taxonomy (GTDB): domain Bacteria; phylum Gemmatimonadota; class Gemmatimonadetes; order Palauibacterales; family Palauibacteraceae; genus Benthicola. Next base: position 26,126 of record JBDHFS010000001.1, on the reverse strand, counting down.
GGAACGCGTCGTAGGTCGGCTCGTCCATCGCGCAGTTCAGATACGCGGCCTCCCCCTTACCGTACCGGGATCCGAGCCACACTGAATCCTCGTCGATCGACTCGCGTGAGAAGATCGGCGCGATGGCGTCGAAGAAGGCGAGCCCTTCCGTCCCCAGCGCCTCGCGAATCGCCTCTGAAAGAGCGTCCGAGGTCAGGGGCCCGGTCGCCACGATCGCCGGAGCCTCCGGCAGTTCGGTCGACTCCTCGCGCACGATCGTAATCCGCTCCTCCTTCTCCAGCCGATCCGTGACGTCGGCGGAGAAAAGGCGTCTGTCCACGGCCAGGGCGCTGCCAGCCGGCACCCGCCACCGGGCCGCCACGTCCAGGAGAAAGCACCCGAGTCGCCTCATCTCGGCCTTGAGAAGGCCGTGCGGAGTGTCGAGGCTCTCGGATTTGAACGAATTGGTGCAGACGATCTCGGCCAGGCGATCGGTCTCGTGGGCGGGCGTCCCCGTGACCGGTCGCATCTCGAACAGATCGACTCTGTAGCCGAGGCGCGCCAGCCGCCACGCCGCCTCGGAGCCGGCGAGGCCGCCACCCACTACCGTGACCCTTCTATCCACCGTCTCGATCGGAGCGTCCTCCGGATCAGCCCTTCCCGCGGCGGCGCTTTCGGGTCCCGCCGCTGGCGGCGCGCGCCGCCAGCAGATCGAGCGCCTGTTCGAGAGTGACCTTGTCCGCCGACAAGTCCTTCGGCAGGGAGGCGTTGAGCTTTCCGTGCCTGACGTACGGTCCGTACCGGCCGTCCATCAATTGCACCGGCTCGCCGTCGTCCGGGTGGGCACCCAGCTCGCGAAGCGGCTTCGGAGGGGAGCGGCGGCGACCGCCCTTGGGCCGGGAGAGCAGTTCCAGTGCCCGGTCCAGATCCACGGTCAGGACGTCGTCCTTGGCCGTGAGCGAGCGGAAGTCCCCGTCGTGAACGATGTACGGTCCGTAGCGGCCGATGCCTGCCTGAACGGGCTCACCGCTCTCCGGGTGTGTTCCGAGCTCACGCGGAAGCCCGATGAGACCTATCGCCTGTGCTTCGGTGAGCTCGTCCGGGTCCATCCCCTTCGGAAGCGACACTCGCTTCGGCTTGTCGCTTCCTTCCTCCACCTCGCCCAGCTGTACGTACGGCCCGAACCGACCGGTCATGCAGAAGATGGGCCGGTCCGTCCCGGGGTCCCTGGCGACCTCCCGGGGACCTTCCGCCTTCCGCGCCAGAAGCTCGGCCGCCTGCTCGGCGGAGAAATCGGCCGGGGCCACATCCGGCGGGATCGACGCGGTGACGGCCTCTCCGTCCCGCTCCGCCTCCAGGTACGGACCGTACCGCCCTATGCGGATTCCCGCGTCCATGTCGAGCAGGCGCACGGTGGAAGCCTCTCGAGGATCGATCTCCGATCCCCTCTTCTCCAGACGTGCCTCGAACCCGTCTTCTCCGTCGTAGAAGCGCCTCAGGTACTCGCGCCAATCGATGCGGCCTTCCGCGATCGCGTCGAGGGCTCCCTCCATCTCGGAGGTGAACCCGATGTCCACCAGATCGGGAAAGTGATCCTCCAGAAGGTGAGTGACGGCGAAGGCCGTAAACGTCGGCACGAGCTGCTTGCCCTGCCGCTGCACGTAGCCCCGATCGACGATGTTGGACAGGATCGCGGCGTAGGTGCTCGGCCTCCCGACGCCGTCCGCCTCCAGCGTCGCTACCAGCGTCGGCTCCGTGTACCGGGAGGGCGGCTTCGTCTCGTGTCCGGACGGCTCCACGCCGATGAGCTTCGGATGGTCCCCCGGCTTCAGGGGCGGAAGGATCACGTCGCGGTCCTCCAGGGCCTCTTCCGGATGGTCCGATCCCTCGACGTAGACTCGCAGGAAACCCGGGAACTGGAGGAGCTTGCCGTTGGCCCGGAACTCGGCGCCGTCCGCCATGATCGCCACGGCCATGCGCCGCTCGATCGCGTCCGCCATCTGGCTGGCCACGGTTCGCTTCCAGATGATGTCGAACAGCGCCTTCTCCACTCCCTTCAGCTTCAGTTCCCCGGACGTCGGCATGCGGGTGCCGGCAGGTCGTATGGCCTCGTGCGCTTCCTGCGCCGCTCGATTCTTCGTCGCGTAGTGCCGGGGCTTCTCCGGAACGAACTCCGACCCGTACATCAGCTCGATGCGCCTCCGGGCCGCGCTGATAGCCTGGCCCGAGAGATGTGTGGAGTCCGTCCGCATGTACGTGATGTGACCGGCCTCGTACAGTCTCTGGGCGACTCGCATCGTCTCGCGAGCCGGGAGGTTCAGCTTGCGGTTGGCATCCTGCTGCAGGGTCACCGTAGTGAACGGCGCCCACGGTCTGCGCTTGACCGGTTTGTCCTCGACGTCCGTCACCGTCCACGCGGCCGCGGTCAGGCGGTCGATCAGATCGACGGCCTCGGGCTCGCTCATCACCAGCACGTCCGAGTCGTCACGGAGATTCCCTGTGGCCGGGTCGAAGTCCTTTCCTTCGGCGACTCGCGTTCCGTCGACGGCTGTGAGTCGCGCCGAGAAAGCGGCTCCAGCCTGTTCCAGGGTCGCCTCGAGGTTCCACCAGGCGGCGGTGCGGAAGGCCCGGCGGTCGCGCTCACGCTCCACGGTGAGCCGGACGGCCACCGACTGCACCCGGCCCGCGGAGAGCGGCTTGCGGCTGATCGGGTCGACGGGAGAGATCTTCTTCCACAGCAGTGGCGACAGACCGTAGCCGACCAGGCGATCGAGGATGCGGCGGGCCTGCTGTGCGTCCACCCGGCGCACATCGATCTGCCCCGGCGTCGCGATGGCGTCGAGCACCGCCTTGCGCGTGATCTCGTTGAACGTCACCCGCTTGAATCGGCGGCCATCGTTCTTCTCGTAACCGAGCTGGAGCGCGATGTGATAGGCGATGGCCTCGCCCTCGCGATCCGGATCGGTGGCGAGGAGTATATCGTCCACCTTCTTCGTTTCGGCCCGAAGCTTCTTCAGCACCGGCCCCTTGCCACGAATGACCACGTACTTGGGCTCGAAGTCGTTTTCCGTGTCGACCGCCATGCCCGTCTTCGGGAGGTCCATGACGTGGCCCACGGAGGCCTCGACCACGTAGTCGTCGCCCAGGTAGCGGCTGATCGTCCGCGCCTTGGCGGGCGATTCAACGATGACCAGGTGCTTTCCCTTCTTCTCGATAGACATCGCCTCTCGTGTATGCGAGTACGGCCGCCTGGTTCCGCGCCATCAATCCTTCAGCGCGGCCAGAACGGCCTCCACGACCTGCTCCGGAGTGAGCCCGTCCGTACCTACCGTATACTCGGCGAGCGTGTATGCCGGCAACCGTGACGCCAGCAGTCCTTCCAGCGCCGAGAGCGGATCCGGTCCATCCAGCAGCGGCCGCGTGCCCGGTTCTCCTCCCAGGCGGGCGGCGGCCTCGGCGGGCTCGACACGCAGCCACACGTGGACCGCTCCGGACCAGGATTCACGCAATTCCGGGCGGGCCATCCAGCCGCCGCCAGTGGATACGACCGCTTCCCTGGGGAGCGCGACCGAGCTGGTCACCTCGGCCTCGAGATCCCGGAACATCTGCTCGCCCTGCCGTGTGAAGATGGTCTCGATTCGGCAACCCGCGCGCCGTTCGACCTCCGCGTCCACGTCCAGGAACAGCCACCCGAGTCGCTCGGCCAGGCGGTGGCCCACGACCGTCTTTCCGGAGCCGCTCAGGCCCACGAGCACGATCGGCCCGGGCATTTCTCCAGCGCCCGACCGACCGGCGTCGGTCACTCCCACCCCTTCGCTCGCTCCCCGGCCCGGTCCAGATACCCTTCGTAGTTGTGTCTCAGCTCAGCCATCGAGTCACCCGCGAATTTCTCGCTCACGGCGTCGGCCAGGACCAGGGCGACCATCGCCTCTCCCACGACGGCCGCGGCCGGAACGGCGCACACGTCGCTGCGCTCCCGAACCGCCTGAGTGGGCTCGCCCGTGCGCACATCCACGCTGGCCAGCGGGCGGGTGAGCGAGCTGAGAGGCTTCATCGCCGCCCGCACGACGAGGGGCTCACCCGTCGTCGTCCCTCCCTCGAGTCCACCCGCGTGGTTGCGCAACCGGCGGAATCCCGCGGTGAGGTGTCGCCCGGGAGCGGCTTCGATCTCGTCGTGAACCGCGGAACCGCGTCGACGCGCCGCCTCGAAGCCGAGTCCGATCTCCACCCCCTTCATGGCCTGGATGGACATGAGCGCTCCGGCCAGCCGGCCGTCGAGGCGCCGATCCCACGAGATGTGGCTGCCGAGACCCACCGGGACCCCCGTGGCCACCACCTCAAAGACCCCCCCCAGGGTATCCCCCGCCTCGCGTGCCGCGTCGATGGCGTCGGTCATACGGCCCTCCGCCGCCTCATCGATACACCGGAGAGGCGAGTCGTCGGCGGCCGAGTTGATGTCCTCCGGCAGGGTGTCAGGGGGCTCCGCTTCCTCCGGACCGATCCGGGTCACGTGACTCCCGATGACGATGTCCAGCTCGGCGAGTAGACGGCGGGCCACGGCGCCCGCGGCCACCCGCGCGGACGTCTCACGGGCGCTCGATCGCTCCAGGATGTCCCGGGCGTCCGCCCGATCGTACTTCAGCATGCCCACCAGGTCGGCGTGACCGGGCCGCGGAAGGTAGACCCGGCGCAGGGCCTCGTCGTCCGCCTCCGGCTGCGCCTCCACGGACATGGCCGTTAGCCAGTTCTGGTGGTCGCGGTTCTGGATCCACACCGTGATCGGCGACCCGAGCGTCTCACCCAGGCGCACACCAGACAGGATCTCGCCGGCATCGCGCTCGATCGCCATTCGCCCCCCCCTGCCGTAGCCGAGCTGGCGCCTTGCCAGATCCGCCGCGATGTCGTCGGGCGTGAGCGCCAGGCCAGCGGGGATGCCGTCGACGATGACGAGCACTCCCCTTCCGTGCGACTCTCCGGCGGTCGTGAATCGAACGTGCTGGAACATTGTGGCTTCCCGGGTTGCGTCCCTGGATCGAAACGGCCTCAAGTATACCGTGACGGACGCGAACGCAAAACGCGGGGCCCGATCGACTCGGGCCCCGCGCTCTCTCCCACGCTCTCCTCCGTCGCGCGGCCGCGCGCCCGGGAGGGGTCGTCCGTGTTCCCGCCTAGTCCACGATGTGCGGCGTCACGAGGATGATCAGGTCCGTCTTGCGCTCCTGGTTCTTGGTCGTGCGGAACAGAGGTCCGATTACGGGGATGTTCATCAGAATCGGGATCCCCGTCTCCGACCGGTCCACCTGGCTCAGCGTCAGGCCCCCGATGACCATCGTCTCCCCATCGTCCAGCAACAGGCGTGTCGAGCCGACCTGCTTGAGGAAGGTGAAGCCGATGTCCGGTATCTCCGTCTGGATGCCCGAGCGCTCGGCCGACACGTCGAGGAGAATCTGGTTGTTGTTGGTGATGTGCGGAGTCACGTCGAGTATGATCCCGGTGTCCTCGTACTGCACCGTGGCCTGCGCCTGTACGTTTCCGGTTCCCGAATCCAGAACACGCACCGGCGTCTTCTCGCCGACCTGAATCCGGGCGTGGTGATTGTCGACAACCTGGATCGTCGGGGCCGCCTGCACGTCCGACAGCTTGTGCTGCTCGAGCGCCTGGAGCCACGCCGAGAGCGAGAAGTCCCCGAACGCCACGGACGCGAGAATCTCCAGCGAGGGCGAGAGGACCTGGTCGTTGGCGTTGGCCAGAACGGCGACCGAATTCCCGCCCAGGTCCACCAGGGTCTCGTTCGTCACCTCTCCCGGATTGAGCGGGTCCGGAACGGCGATCACATCGTTGATCGAATTGCCCTGCGTATCCTTGAGATCGTAGATAATGCCCAGCTCGAGCACGTCCGTGCGATCCACGAATATGATCTTGGCGTCGATCGACACCTGCGGGGTCTTGACGTCCAGGTTCCGGATCAGGCTGTCCATACGGGCGACCACGGACGGAGCGTCGGTGACGATGACCGAGTTGGCGCCCAGGTACGGCACCACCTGCCCCCGGTTGGGCGTCGCCAGGCCCTGGAGTGTCGCCGCGACCGAATCGGCCGACCCGTAGTTGATCCGGAAGATGCGCGTCTCGGTCTGCAGGGTATCCCTTGACCTCAAGCCTTCGAGCTTGTCCACGATCAGGATGCCTTCCGACTGCAGCTGCCACCCGAGGCCCTGCGCCGCCAGGATGGCGTCGAGCGCCACGTCCCATCGCTGGTTTCTGATGTCGATGCCCTGGACCGTGACGGTCGCCGCCTCGGCGCTCGGGACGATGGATACGCCGGCGAATTCGGAGAATCCGGCCAGCACTTCGAGCATGGACGCGCTGTCGTACGCGACCGTGATGCGCTCCGGCTCCACACCCTGCGCCAGCGGCGCTGCGGCCGCTATTCCGGATGTCGGCGCGACCGTCGGCTCGGGAACTCGATCCATCATGGCCACGGTGCCGGACGTGATCGATCCGCTGCTCCACGGCTCGAACTCTCCGCCCGGGTTGGCGAAATGGACCGTGAACAGCCCCGTCTGCGCGGTGGTCCGGTACGCGGCGGGCCCGGCGAGGTCGAACACCAGCCGGACCACGTCGTCCCGGAACTGGCTGCTTCGAAGCCGCACGACCCCTCCGCGACCGATGCCCTCGAACGTACCCTCCGGAAGCTCGTTCACGGCGCCGTGAACATCGAGAATCAGACGGGCCGGGTCTCTCAAGATGAAGTCCCGGACCTCCACATCGCCGTTCGTGATGACCGCGATCTCGGTCTCATCTCCCGACGGGGAGATCCGCACCTCCTCGACACGCCCGGCGGGCGATACCGCCCACAGCGCGGCGAGAAGTGTCGCGAGGACCTGTTTGCCGATCATCCGCCCTGCTCCTTGTCCTTGTTCAGACGCAGCGTCTCCTGCCTGCTCACGCCGAATACGGTGACCATGAAGACCGCCGTGCCAGGCGTGACCTCCATCAGCTCCGCGCCACCGATCACATCGCCCTCCCACACGCGGTACCGACGCTGCGTGGTTCGGTCGACGAGCACCACAACGCTGCCCGCTTCGGATCCGTATATGATTCCACTCAGCTCGAGATCCTCGAACCTCGGGCCCAGCTCGTCACCCGCGTTGAGCGGTTCGAACGGGTCGCGCCGGGCCGCGCCCGGATAAACAAACGCCTCCCGCTCCACGATCGGAGCGTCCTGAACGGGGGTCGCTCCGTCCGCGTTCGACTCCTGTGCCCGCGCGCCCGGCGCTGCCAGCAGGACCAGTGTCGCGACCATGGCCATCCGCCATCGTTCGCTCATCGGTCGCCGCCTTCCTCTTCCGTCACGGACCCGGCGCCGGGAGCCAGCACGAAGGTCTCCAGGTTGAACGAAGCCTGCACGAGCTGTCTTCCACTCGGCGTTTGACCCGCCGGGGTCACCTCCGTGACATACGGCCGAACGATCCGGTCGAAAGAGGCCACTCGCGTCAGGAACTCGGCCAGCGAGTGGTAGTCTCCCTCGACCTGCATCTGCCATTCCTGTCGCAAGAAGTAAGCCCCACTGTCCGCGGCTTGCGGAAGACTCGGCTCCACGTTCAGAAGCCGCAGGTCGAGGGCCTGGCTCTCGGTGGCGATGGCCTCGTAAATCGCGGGGACCTCTGCATTCGACGGCACCAGCCGCTCGACGACATCGAACTGCGATTCCGTCTCCGTGATGCGGTTGCGGAGCTCCTGGAGGTTGCCGATCCGGGTCTCGGCGATCTCGTTCTGCATCTCGAGGTCGTCCACCCGGTCCGTCAGCTCCATCAGGTCCGCGGTTCCCGGCCGATGTACATAGTTGTAGAACAGCGCGCCGGCGGCGAGCGCGAGGACTACGACGAGCAGCATCGTCTGCTGGCGCTGGTCCTGGGGCATGATCGCCATGGCTACGAACCCTCCATGGCTTCCGGCCCCTGTGCCGGGGCATCGGGAGGAGCCTCATAGCCCACGATCAGCTTGAAGGAATGGGCGCTGAATCCCTCGAGCGCCTGCTCCTGGCTGCCGAGGATGCGCACATCGCCGACGAAAGGCGATTCCTGCAGGCGACGGACGAACGCGGTGATCGCCAGCGGGTTGGCCGCCATGCCATCGACCAGCACCTGCAGATCCGGAAGCGGGCTGCTCTGGCGGAGCGCCGTGAGCCAGGCGTAGTCGGGAAGCGCCCGACTCACCTCGTCCAGGACGTGGGACCATACGAACCGGCCATCGTCCAGTCCCTGAATGAGGTCCAGGCGTTCCCGGATCTGGGCCTCCCGTGACATCAGACTGTCGCTGAGGGCCCGAAGGTCGGACAGCCTGGCCGAGTCCTCGACGGCCTCCGCGAGCCGATCTTCGAGACCACCTCTCTCCCCGCGCTGCGACATCCAGAGCCAGCCGATGAGCAGAAGGACGATCGCCGGGACCGCGATGGCGGCCGTCAGCCACGGGTCCCTGCCGTCGCCGGCGCCCCTCTTGAGCCAGCCGGGAGCGCTGGGCAGCCCCCGTGCCCTGCGGCGTCGTTTGGAGCCCTCGGGGTGGAGATTGACCTCGATCATCGAATCGGCCTCACGCCGCCTGCCTGAGGGCCAGCCCGACGGCCAGCATCATCATGGGTCCGATGTCCTCCAGACGCTCGCTTTCCGCCGCGCCAGGCTTGACGTGCAGCTCCTCGAAAGAACTGGCGATCCTGGTCTCGACACCCAGTCTCTCCGCGAGTGCCTCCACGAGACCCGGCACCCGTACCCCGCCTCCGCACAGGTACAGCCGACCCAGGCTGGCGCCCACTTCCTGCGTCTCGAGGAAGGCGGTGGCCCGCTCGATGCCCCGTCCCACTTCCTGCGCCCGTTCGTAAAGGAAGTTCTTCAGCCTCTCGTCCACGCTCTCCCCGCGGAGCACGGTCTCGGCCTCGTCCGCCAGCATACCTCGCTCCCGCTGCAGATCGAGCGAAAGGCGGCGCGTCCCGAAGCTCAGGTCGCGCGTCAGGACCGGCACGCCGTCTTCCAGGATGTTCACGTTGGTCGTCTCGTGACCGATGCTCACGAGGCCCGAAATGCCCTTCATAGAGTCCGGGTGGTTCAGCTCCAGCGCATTGTGCAGGGCGAAGGCGTCCACGTCGATGATGCGCGGGTTGAGGTTCGCCTCCTCGAGCAATGCCACCTTGTTCTCGACGAGCTCGCGCTTCGCCGCCACGAGAAGCACGCTCATCTGGAGCCCTTCGCCCTCGGGGTCCGTGACCTCGAAGTCGAGCTGCACGTCGTCCATGTCGAAGGGCACGTGCTGCTCGGCCTCCCAGCGGATGACCTCGCGCGCGTCCGCCTTCTTCATGCGGTCCATCTGGATGGGCTTGATGATGAGGTCGCGGCCACCGACGGAAGCCACTACATCCCGGTCGTGGATGGCCTCCTCGACGAACACGGCGTCGATCGTCTCGGCCACGAGACCCGGGTCCATGACCTCTCCCTCGACGATCGCGTCGGCTCCGAGACGGTGCAATACCAGGCGCTCCACCTCGGGCTCCGCGCCCGAATGATCCACGACGGCGACCTTGATGAAGCCGCTTCCGACGTCCAGGCCGACTGTCCTCTTCTTCCGGCCGATGCCGAACAGAGCCATGTGTATATGCCGCTCAGCGAGAGAAATGTCGGGGCCGGTTGGCAGAGCTTCGCCACAATAGACGAGCCCCCTCCGGCGCGTCAATCGGCTTTCGCCCGGCGTCGCCTCCTCAGACGCCGCATTATTCACCGGCATGTGGCACGCACGCAACGGGGGTCAACCAGCGCGGCTTTCAGGGACTTCCCGCAAAGCTCCGCGTCACGACCTCCAGCGCGCCCACCGCACCGGACCCATCCACCGTCAGCCGCAGCTCCAGCACCCGCGACGACACCACCACCGTGTCGATCGTCACTCCCAGAAGGCGTGCACCGATCTCGATGGCTCCGCCCTCCAGGCTTCCCGACCGTGTTCCGGACGGCGTCAGAATCTCGTGCGCGGCCACGGCCTGGGCGGTGCGCACCGCGGCGACTTCCGCCAACTGGCGCCCCGCACGGCCTATCGCGGCCACGCCCAGGAGTCCGACGCCGAGCACGACCAGGGCCACCAGTACTTCCGGGAGACTGAATCCCCGGCAAGCCCTGGCTCCCGGATCCGACGAGTGCAAGATCTCGACCAGACGAAAGGGGCGGAAGTATGCCCTGTTTCGGGTGATTTCGGGCGTTTCGCCGTGCATAAAGCCGCAATCCATTTCCGAATCCTTGAAGCCCGCCGACGCGCTCAACGAGACCGAAAGGACTCTATCCGCAGGCGGCCAAGGAAGTTGGATACGATTCTCACGACCCTATCACCCCGGTACAGGTACACGCTTCCCGGCGCCGCCTGTCCCCGGGAGTTGAACCTGAGGGTGGAAGGACGGATGCGGAGCGAGTCGAGCGCGAGCTCGTCAGACGGACCGACCGAGGCGGAGGACAGCAGCTCGTCGGACGGAGCCACGATGACGAGGTCGCCTGATCCGTCCACGCGAACCCTCATGGTCTCACGGCGCGCGAGCGCCATCGAGCGGGCCAGGACCAGGTGATTGCGGGCCGAGCGAGTCGCGGCCTGAATGGCCGAGGCCTCGCGGAAACCGCGTAGGCCGGTGAGGCCGAGGGCGGTGAGGGTGGCCACGATCGTCAGGAAGGTGAGGAGCTCGATCAGGGTGGCCCCACGCGTACTTTTTAAGGGCTGAGCTTGGCCTCGACCCATCCTCCCTCCCATCCGCCGGCCGGGCGTTCCGCCTGTCGAGGATGATCGGGGGCCTCAACGGAAGTTCAATCAGCCGCCGGTGCGAGAGGAACGAACCGACCCGCCCTGTACACGAAGGCCGGGCGGGATGGATACAGGGCCTGGAGTCGGGCGTTGCGCCCGCGGAGATCGCGGGCGACGAGGAGCGACCCCCCGAGGTCGGGATCCAGGTCGGCCAGGAAAGGAGTGAAGTTCCCGTAGCCGGCAGCGTCGTACCTCAGCTCGTCTTCGCATTCGGGGCGGACAGCCCGATCCGGCGCGAGGCGAAGTGTGGGATCGCCGTTCGGACTGGCGGCTCCCAGGCTCGCCGCCGGGGGTAGATTCGAGAGGCCCTCCGTGAGGCGGTCGGCGGACCACTCCTCCGTCTCGACGTCCGTGAGAAGCAGCTCCAGCGCGCAGTGGTCGACCGCGCGATAGACTCGTTCGGCGAGGGATGCCGGAACTCCGGCGGCGCGCATGCGCGCCAGGAGCCGATTCCCCCAGCTCACGGGGACGAAGACGATGGCGTCCGAGATACCGGAGGCCGCGGCGCGGGTTTGGAGGTCGAGCTTCATGGAAGCGAGGCCCGTTCGATACGTGGTGAACCGCCGGGGCGCTGCATAGAGCCCGGCGTACAGCACGCTCGTTACGAGCAGGATCGCGGCCACCGAGACCGCGGGCACCCGGGTCAGTCCCGAGCCCGACCACACGGGTCTCTCCGCCAGGCGCCGAGCCCCGTCCAGGATCGCCCGAGCGGTCAGGGGAGCCATGAACGCGAGGCCGGAGTACAGGTACCGCGGGCCGAGAAAGGCGTCCCGGTGCCAGTAGAACAGATAGGCCGCCGGCAGGGCAAGCAGGCACGCCGTGAGGCGGCGATCCCAGCGGCGCGCGGCCCAGCCCGCGGTCAGCCACGCTCCGATGGGAAGCAGCGCGGGCACGGGCCATTCGAACGCGAAGGCCGCCAGGAGGGAAAGATCGGTGAGCTCGTTCCTGAGGCCCGCGATTGGCGTGTGGACGTCACCCCATGGCGTGGCGTGAAAGCCGAGGCCGTGATTCTCACCCCATAATCTCACGTATCCGGAGAGGAACGGATCGCCGGTCGTCGCGGCATTGTAGGCCAGGTAGAGCGAGACGGCCGCCAGCGCCCCCGCGAGCCCCGCGACGATCGGACCCGGGTTCCTGCGTTCGCGGGACACGCGCAGAACGGGAAATGCCAAAACGGCGCCCACGGCCACCGCGGTGAGCGGTCGACTGAGGAAGGCTCCGCCTATCGCGAGGCCAGCCAGCAGAAGGCGTACCCAGCCGCCGTCCGCTTCCCACCAGGCCACGAACATCAGGCAGGCGGACACGAAGAACAGGCTGGACACGTGGTTCATGTGGCTGGCGCCCATGAACCAGAAGAAAGGCGCCACGACAAGGACGAGGAGCGTCAGGCGCGCCGTCGAGCGATCGTAGGCCCTTGCCGCGAATGCGTACAGGAAGCCGGTGGTGCCCAGTGAAAGAACGACGGGCGCGAGCCACATCGCTCCCACCCGAAGACCGATCGCGAGTATTCCGGCGTGGCCGGGAGGATACTGGGAGTACCAGCGCCCGCCATCCACGACCATGTGCTGGACGGCGAAGAACGCCTCATCAGGCGGAGCGGGCGCGAACGGGGCGCCTGACACGAAGATGCGGGCCTGAAAAGCGTGAACGACGCTGTCGATCAGAAGGGGGCGGCGGGCGAACGCCAGAGTCGACACGGCCACCAGGAGCAGGCCGAGGAGGACGAAACCGCCGAGCACGAGGACCCGCGCGGAGGGGCCCGGATGTCCAAGGAGATCGAGCCCCCGTGGCGGCGCCGATGCCGGGATGAATCTGGCCGCCAGAACGGCGACCACACCGAAGATGAACAGGCCGAGAAGCCACTCGCCGGGTGTCACGAGGCCCGTGGCCCCGGGGATGTCCCCGAACAGGGTCCGGAGCGGAACGAAAGGCACGAGCAGGAGCAGCAATCCAGCGACCCGGCCCGCTACTCCGGTCACCTCACGTCCTCCTCGACCGGGACCCAGAGGTACAGGGGACCGGCACCCGTCACCCGGTAGTTAGCCATCAGCGCCGTCCAGATGGGCCGGGAACGCCAGAAATAGGCCATGACGAGATCCCGCGATTCTGCTCCTGGTGGGGCCGGTGCGGGCCCCGGGTGCACCATCGTGAGCGCGAACGGAACGCGGTGGGATTCCAGGTCCCGCACGAGTCCCGCCGGATCCCACGCACCGGTGTCCTCCAGGACGCCGAAGGCGAACGGGTCGTTGAGCCACGGTCGGCCGCCGCGCGCCAGCACCGCGGGAAAGAAGTAGACGTCCGTGAGCGGGTGCCCTTCGAAATCCGACATGCGCGCGGCATCCTCCAGGGCGACCCAGGTCCGTACGTGGCCCAGCTCCAGCCACGCCGCCCTACCCGCGGTGAGCGCAACGGTCAGGGCCAGTGCGACCGCGACCGTGGGAGCGACCGCACGTGGCTCCGGCCGGGGTGCAGGCTCTCCCGGTTCCCTCGCGGTTGGCGAGCTCCGGCAGACCCCGAGGAGCAGGAGGGCGAACGTCGGCTCCAAAAGATAGTTGACGCTCGAGCCCGTCTTCAGCATTGCCGTCGTGTGCAGGATCGTGCTCGAGACCACATACAGCTCCGGCAACCCGGGACGCAGCCGCCCGCGCACGGCCAGCAGCACCACGAGAAGCAGAGGGACCCACTGCACGGGTCCGCTGGCCACCAGGGTCGAGATGAGGTTGCCCCACCCGGCGGAGCCGGTTAGAGCTCCGACGGTGTTGGCCACGTAGCCTCCCGCCGTCACGCCATTCAGCAGCAGCACGCCGACCACGGCGACAACACACAGGGATGCCGCGAACGCCACGGCCTGGATTCGCCGGCCGCGAAGGAAGAGAAACACCGCCAGGGCGGCGGGAGCCGCCACGAAGCTCTGCTTGGTGAAGAAGGCGAGCAGGAAGGCGGCCGCCGCAACGGCGACCCGGCGACGGTCGGTCGGGTCGGCGATCACGATGACGAGACCGACCCACGTGAACAGAAGTGCCGGGACGTCGGCCTGTGCGGCGCCGACGACGGTGTACACTCCCGGCGTGAGGAGCGCCGCCGCGAGGAGGCCGAGCAGCCATGCCGGTGGCGCCCGACGCCTGTAAGCCAGGCGCGCGAGAAGGAGAAGCAAAGCCACGAGGGCGGCCAGGCTCACCAGGCGGAGTCCGAACAGCGTGCCCCCCGTCCCGGCGACCGCGTCGGCACCGGCGGCCAGGAGGAAGTAGGTCGGCGGGTACAGGGTGAGCACCGTCGGGGCGTTACCCCAACCGTCGGCCGGATACAGAGCCGGAAGGCTGCCCTCGGCCTCCAGGGCGGCCAGGCTCCCGAGCACCGACCCTTCCGTGTAATAGATGACCGATTCCGATCGGGCCAGCCGCAGGCCACCGTAGAAGAGAGTGAAGCCCACCAGTGCCACCCAGAGCGGTGCGAGGATGCGCCATACGCGACTCCGGGCCGACGCTGGCGCCGCGGGTTCCTCTCGCGGCGGGGCAGCCACGCCTTCGGTCAACTCGGCTCCCGCTCCCGAAGAGACCTCGGGCCGTCCTCTCCCGCGCTCAGGTTCCGGAACCGCCCGACCACCCACGCCGGCCTGCCCTTGGCCTCGTTGTAGATCCGGCCGATGTACTCGCCGATCACGCCCACCGCGATGAGCTGAATCCCACCGAGGAACAGGATCGACGTCATGGTGGACGCCCAGCCGAGAATCGCCTCGCCGGAGATGAGCTTCTTGTAGAGCACGCTGAGTAGCACGAGGAACGCGACGCCCGAGACCACGAAGCCGAGTATAGTCGCCAGGCGCAGCGGAAGCTCCGAGAACGCGAAGAACGCGTCCGTGGCCATCCGGAAGAGCCTGACCGGTGATTGGCGAGGCTGGCCGGCGTAGCGCGCCGCACGCTCGAACTCCACACCCGTCTGCTTTCCGCCCACGTACGCGCGGAGCCCACTCACGTAGCGGTTGCGCTCCGGCATCCGGTTGATGAGGTCCACGACGGACCGGTCCATGAGCGAGAAATTGCCCGCGTCGGCGGGGATGTCGACGTTGCTCAGTCGTCGGAGGATCCTGTAGAACAGGTTGAACAGGGCCCTTTTCAGGAGGGACTCCTTCCGAGCGCGCTTTATCGCGTAGACGACGTCGTATCCGTCCTCCCACTTCTCGAGCAGGCGGGGTATCACTTCCGGAGGGTCCTGCAGGTCGCCATCGAGCAGGACCACGGCGTCCGCCGAGGTCACGGCGAGCCCGGCCGAGATGGCGAGCTGCTGTCCGAAATTGCGTGACAGGTGAACCACGCCCACGCGCGGGTCGGTCGCGGCGAAGCCGGCGAGCAGCTCCGGCGAGCCATCGTGGCTCCCGTCGTCGACGTACACGATCCGCCATTCGTACGAGACGGAGGACAGGGTATCCGTCAGGCGGCGGTTGAGCTCCGCGAGGATCGCCTCCTCGTTGTATACGGGAACGACAGCTTCCAGCGTCTTCACGGTTCCTCCGGATCCGGTTCGAACGTTCCGTCCGCCGTCCAGGCGTAGAGGCCGGCGAGCTCCACTCCGTCCAGCTCCACGGCCAGCTCGGGCCTCACGTTCAGGTAGATTCTCCAATCATGAGGCCGGAACAGCGCCTTCCGGGCCACGAGAATCAGGTAGTCGGGCGGCCACTCGTCGGTCACCCGGATGTCCTCTCTCAGCATGCCGTAGAACTGAAGGTGGCGGTAGTGCTCCGTGTTCGTGGTCGCCGTGAGCGACGATCCCTCGGGGAGGGTCTCGTTCAGCCGGGTCAGAAAGGACGGGGTCACCGCGTCCAGCCAGTACGTGACTTCCATCCCGGCCGCGGCCGCACCGCGCAGACCGCCGATGACCTCGTTGTAGTATGACAGGTACAGCGGCGCCACCCGCGTGGTCTGCAGGTAGGGCGGCAGGAAGAACAGCGCTCCGGTGGCGAGGCCGGCCAGCAGGACCCGATTCCCGGACAGGCGCACGGAGACCGCCCGCATGGCCCAGGCGAAGCCGCCTCCCGCGAGTAGAGCGACGTAGGGGAACATGGGGAGGAACAGCCGCACTCCGTCATGGTTGGGCGAGCTCGGCGCGGCCATGAGGGCCAGGAAGAAGATGATCTGGGTAATCGCCAGGACGCCTATCGGCTGCTCGGGCAGACGCCTGAGTGACCGGATCGTCCCGGCCGCACCCAGCACGAGGATAGGCAGCGGGACGGTAATCGCCGTCATGAGCGCGGCGTGGTGCCCCGGTACATCGTATTCCCAGGTCCGCCCGAGATAGTAGGTGAAGATCGGGACCAGCTCCTCGCGGTGCAGGCTGTCGGCGAACAGGCGGGCCGTCGCGCCCGCCGGGTCGTGCCAGGCCAGCGGGTTGAGGATCCACGCGACGAGGAGCCCGAGACACCCCCATGTCACCGTCCCGAGAAGCGCGCGCCGCGTCCGCCCGAACAGCGGGAGCCACAGCAGCATGGAGATGGGAATCAGCCAGCCCGTGAATTTCGTGGCCAGCGCGAATCCGAGCGCCACGCCTCCCACGACGAGGCTCCTGCGTCGGCCGTCGAGTACGAACAGCACGAGACCCGCTGTGGCCGCGAGCCAGGCGGCGGTCAGGGGCATGTCCGTGGCGGCGAAATGGGCGTGGCCGACGAGCCGGGGCATGAACAGCGCGGAAAGCCCGGCGCCAAGGGCGGCGGTCCGGCCCCAGGCCCTGCCCGCCAGCCATACGACCCCGGCCACGAGCAGCGAGAAGAAGAGCAGCGGGGCGATCCGGTATCCCACGATGGCCCCGGTCCACCGACCGAACGAGGCCTCGGTCGCCGCCATGACGGTCTTGTAGGCCGGGGGATGCGGATTCCAGTAGTGCGCCCAGTCCCACGCTTCCTTGATGGCGCTCTCGGAGAGCAGTCGGGACCGCTCCGGTCCGGTCGCCACGCCTGAGACCCACTCCTGGATTCGGCTCACGGACGAGAAGTAGTGAGGCTCGTCCCACGTCACGCCGACCTCGTTCAGGCCCGGAAACAGCCAGGCGAACGACACCAGGCCGAGCACCACGCTCGTCCACAGAATGAAGCGGCGAGCTTCGGTCCGGGCCGTCATCGGATACCGTACACTCGCATCAGGGGCACACCGCGCAACGCGATCTCGTACACTGGCGGCTCAGCCCGCTCGGCCAGGACGCTCTCGAGGGGCCTCCATTGCGCCTTTCGATTCAGCACGAACACGTAGTCGGGCTCGGCGGCGGCGCGGTCGAGCGCGACCGTCGTGAAGGAGCGGGTACCTTCACAGGCGAGAACGAGACCTGCCGTCCCGTCCCGTTTGACCAGTTGCGATTCGGTCCGCCAGCCTTCGGGCGCCCATTCGACCGCCCGATAGAAGCATATTTCCTCCAGGAAGAACCCGGGATCGATCGCCGTCTCGCCCGGCATGAGCTCGGCCAGGTCCTCCAGGACATCGCGGCTCAGGACTTCCTTCAGGTTGGTCACCTCGAGACCGCGCTCCTCCGCTCCCTCCACACCGCCCACCAGGGCGTTGAAGTACGACAGCTGATGCGGATGATACTGGGCCGTGCGGAACAGGGGGACCGCGAGAAGCGCCACCATGACCAGGGCCACGACCAGGTCCCTCCGCTTCTCCACGGCGGGAAGACGGGGCGCCACCAGGGCGTGTCCCCACTCCCCCACGGCGACGATTCCCGTTCCAGCCAGCACGCAGTAGAGCGGAAACAGGGGAAGGAGCAGGCGGATCCCATCGTGCATCGGCGCCGACGGGAGAGCGAGGGCGCCGTACAGGACGGTCATGTTGATCAGGACGAGCGCTCGCAGCGCTCCGGAGCGTCTGGCGACGAGGCCGATCGCGATCGCCGCCAGCAGGGGCAACGGCAGCACGATGGCCGTCCACACGTACGGGTAGTGCCACGGCGGCCGGAAGGGATAGAGCACCCCGAAGTACTCGGTGACGATTCGAGTTTCGTCGGCGATCGAACGGTTGAGGCCCGCCTGCAGATAGTCGCGCGCTCCCTGCACCGGATCCACCCACATCACGGGATTCACGGCCACGAACACGATCCCGGCGGCCAGAAGCAGCACGATCATGGCCACGATTCCGTGACGGTGGGCCAGGAGCCACAGCGCCAGTACGGGCAGGACGAGGAGACCCGAGAATTTGGTGGCCATCGCCGCCCCCAACAGGAGCCCGGAAGCGAGGAACCAACCCGAGCGGCCACGCTCGATGGCGACATCCAGCGAGGCCACGGACCCGAACCAGAACGCGGTGAGGAACAGGTCCGTATGGGCCAGGTGGCCATGCGCGAACAGGGCAGGAACGGCGAGGATGGCGATTCCCGCGCCCATCCCACCGATGCCGTGAGGGCCCCGAACGTGAGCATAACGGCTGCCCGGTAGGCGGTCAGAGGATCGGCGAGGTCGCGCAGCACGACCCAGCCCAGACCGCTGAGCTCGCGGGAGAGCGGTGGGTGCGGAATGCGCTCGATGTACCAGCGCCACTGCTCGAATACGGCCTCCTGGTTCAGAGCGCTCGTGACCGTCCCATCGAACAGGGCCCTCCAGAAGCTCCTTCCCCAGGCGAGCTGACGGAGCGAAGAGTAGAAATAGTTACCCACGTCGGTCGCGATGCCGTAGTCGGTCGCGGTGAGGAACGTGACCACCGTGGCCCCGACGAACAGGCCGGCGGCGAGCCAGCGCAACGCACCGGCGGACGGAGGCGGGGGCTTCTTCTTCACAGCTTCCGGACTCCGGCCATGGACCACGTCAAGGTGAAAGCGAGCAGTGCCGCGATGCTGATCCAGCCACCCCACCACACCGATCGGGGGGCGAACCGAAACTCCACATCGCTGACGCCGCCGGGGACGGGAACCGCGCGGAATACGCCGTTGGCCCTCAGCACCGGGGCCTCGGAACCGTCGACGGTCGCCTTCCAGCCGGGATAGTACCGGTCGCTCAGAACCAGCATCATCGGCCCATCGGCGCTCACTCGAGCCCCCAGTCGATTCATGCCGTCGGTCCGATCCAGAACGCGGCCCGTTGCCGCCGGATCCGTGTCCGGCGCCCCGGTCTCGAGAACCACCGCTTCGCCCAGCGGGAAGTCGTCATCGAGCAGCCGCCGCAGGGCCTTTGGCTGGTCCTCGGCCACCTCCACCCGGCCGGTCAGATACAGTCTCGGCACCGGGTCGGGAACCTCGTGGATTCGAATCGGGAGCTCCGGGTGTGCGGCGGCAAGCCGCAGGCCCGGGACGGAATCCGCCGCCGCGGTGGCATCGGCGTAGAAGCGCACGTTCATCGCGCGCAGGAAGTGCAGCGGGTTGTCGCTCCACGCCCTCATGGCGGCCTCGTTCGTCAGGGCCACCGATATCAACTCCACTCCCTGCAGTCCGTCCTGCATGGGGAATCCGAAAAGCTGACCGACGTTGGGACCCATCGTCTGATAGTCCATGTACATGTTCGTGAGCTCCCAGGCTCCGTGGACCATCACGATGCTGCCCATGGCGGCCATATGGGGCGATCCCCTGAACCGATGGGCTTGCCTGTCCGTCATCAGGCCGTCCAGCTCCCGGGCCGTCCACGGCGGATCCACGTACACGCGGCTCTCGACGGACGGGTTTACCGCCCGGTGAGCCAGTCCGAGATCCGCCGCCACCAGGGTGACCAGCAGGGTCGAAGCGAGCCATGGCCGGACCCGTCCGTGCCCGAGAAGCCACGTAACCACCGCAAGCGCCATCAGCACGGCCGAGATCCTGGCGACTGCGGCCGCGTAGAGGCGCTGCCCCGTAGCCGGATCGTCGCACAGCAGGGCCGGTCCCAGCCAGCTCCCGCACGCCCGGTCCAGGGCGCCACCGCTCAGGGTCAGGATCAGCGTCAGGACGGAGTACAGGATGGCGGACGCGATGATGGGGATCCACGCCGCGGACGATCGGCCCGCCGCGCGCCCTCCGCTCCCGACCCAGAGGTCCGCACCGCGCGCCGCCACCACCGGCAGGGCCAGCGCGGTGAGCAGCAAGAGCTTCTCGGGGTAGCGGAAAGGCCGGAACGCGGGCAGCCCTTCGAACAGAAGACGATAGACCGGGCTGTTGCCGCCGAAGGCCAGGGCGACGCCGAGAATCGCTGCCGCGGCCCAGAACGCGGCCCACCGCCGGGTCCGGGGCGCGGTCCAGCCGGCGGCCGCAAGGGCCAGAACCAGTGCCCCCATGTAGATGCTCAGCAGCCACGGCACCTCGCTGCTCGCCACGTAGCGGGTCGTGAAGCCGTGCGCCCCTGCGCGAAGGGCGGGCGGAACGAAGAAGCCGAAAGCGCCCGCGGGCTCCAGGGATCGGGCGGACGCGTATTCCAGGTCGATGGGCAGGGTACGCACCGACTGCCCTATATACTCGGCGAAGGGCAGAAACTGAACGGCCACCAGTCCCACGGCCAGCACGCCGGCCACTCCGAAGGCCAGCGCCTGATGCGATCGTGCCAGGTCCCGATCTTCGATCCGCAGGAGTCCGTGGAGGAACACGACCGCCAGCCCCAGTCCAAGCATCTGGGGTTCCCCGCCGAGGAAGGCGACCCCGGAGAGCAATGCGAACACGAGCGCGTCCCGGACCCTGCGGCGCACCAGGAAGCGATCCCACGTCAGGAACAACCAGGGCAGCCAGGCCACGGTCTGCAGGTTGTTGACGAAGTTGCCGATCGACGCAAAATAGCCGCCCAGCATGAAGGCGACGCCTCCGACGAGCGCTCCCGGCCAGGTGTGCCGCCATGCGCGCAGCAGGAGCGTCATTCCGAGGCCGGCCAGCGGATAGTGAAGCGCCACGAGAATGTCGAACGCGGCCGGCATCGGCAGCACGTACAGGACGAGGTTGCCCGGATACAGAACGCCTGGCTGAAGCGATGCGAAGAAGGGCTCGCCTCCGGCCACCCACGGATTCCACAGCGGAAAGTCGCCCGCTCGCACGGCCGCTGCCAGAAAATGCTTCATCGGATAGAAGAACGGCGCGATGTCCCGGCTGAAGAAGACCTCTCCCCGGAACAGCACGCGGTCGAAGAACACGGCGGCGAGCAGAAAGAAGAGGCCCGTTGCCGCGGCGGGCGCCGGTATTCGCTGTGCGCGGATGATCGCCCGCCTCATGCCACCGGCCCCCCGGAAGGCAGGACAGGAGAATCGCACAGGTCTCCAGGATGACCAAAGGGCGCGGAGGAGTTACCCGCCGCGCCCTGGCCTGCGATCGTCAAGAGAGACGAAAGTCCGAAGACCATCCTTACGGAGACTTCTGGACCTTGCCCTCGATGGTGCTTCCCGTGCCGACCTCCACCCAGTAGGTATTGCCGGACGCGGAGTGCGATGCGGTGACCGAATAGCCGCCGGCCGACGCGGCCGAAGCCGAGATCGAAATGCCGGTGCTCGTGGTGAAGGAGCCTGCCGCCATCGCGGCCGGAGCATAGGTCTGATCGTCGGCGAAGTACGCCTCCTGAGCAGCCATGGCGTTCCGCACATCGCTTTTCGCGGTGGCGTCGAACGCCTTCTCCTTCGTGCTGGCGAACTGCGGAATCGCGATCGCGGCGAGGATGCCGATGATCACGACTACGATCAGCAGTTCGATCAGCGTGAAACCCTTCGTGTTGCGGAGCATGAGTCCTCCATCGGTTCTGGTTCGTGAACGCTCGGTAATCCCCTGTGCTCGTATCGTTCACCGGTGGAGGACCTTGCCTCCGGCACGCGTATGTGGCAACCCGCGTGCCGGGCCTGCATAAAAAAGATAACATCTTGTGAAATAAATACTTATACTCGGCGTACGCGGCCGCCAGACCGGGGGCTTCTGCCGATGGCATTGCACTCTGCAAAGTTTGCCTGCCGTACTGCAACAGGTGAAGGATCAGCCGTCCAGGTCGTAGCGCTTGATCTTCCTGTACAGAGTGCTGGGGTCGATTCCGAGGACCTCGGCGGCCCGGGTCTTGTTCCCTGCTTCGGCCCGGAGCACGTGCTCGATGTAGGCTCGCTCGATGATGTCGAGGGCCGGGTTCAACGGCGGCCGATCCTGCACAAGGGGCTCCGGTGGAGCTTCCCGAAGCCGCGACGGCATGGCCTCCGGCTTGATCGTGGCGCCGGCCGTGAGCACGACGGCGCGCTCGATTACGTTTTCCAGCTCGCGGACGTTGCCCGGCCAGTGGTAGCCCTGAAGCACCGTCAGCGCCTTCGAGGAGAGCTTCTTGGCCCCTTTCGGGTCGCCCTCCGCCTGTCCGGCCAGGAAATACTCGGCCAGAAGCTGAACGTCCTCGTACCGGTCTCTGAGCGGCGGCAGCTCGATGGTGATCACGTTGAGCCTGTAGAACAGATCGCGCCGGAAGCGTCCCTCGTCGATGTCGCGTTCGAGATGTCGATTGGTGGCGGCGATCAGGCGGACGTCCACCGGAATGGCCTCGGTGGCGCCGACCGGAATGACTTCCCGCTGCTGCAGCACGCGCAGCAGCTTCACTTGGGTCGAGGGCGCCATCTCTCCGACTTCGTCCAGGAAAAAGGTGCCGCCGGAGGCCGCCACGAACAGCCCCTCCTTGTCGCGAACGGCTCCGGTGAAGCTCCCCTTGACGTGTCCGAACAGCTCCGACTCCAGCAGCCCTTCCGGCAGCGCTCCGCAATTCAGAGACAGAAACCGCCGATTGGACCTTGGAGACAGGTCGTGGATGTAACGGGCGAAGACCTCTTTCCCCGTGCCGCTCTCGCCACTGATCATGATGGTCGAGTCGCTGTCGGCCACGCTCTCGGCCAGCTTGATGCTGACCTCGAACGTCGGGCTGACACCGATCGGGCGGCCGGCCTTGAGTGTCTGCTGCTTCTTGAGCTCGCGCTTGAGACCCGCGTTCTCCTGCTTGAGGCGCCCCCAGTCCAGCGAGCGGCCGAGAATCGCCAGCAGCTCATCGTTCTCGAAGGGCTTCTGTATGTAGTGAGTGGCTCCCAGATTCACGGCCTGTATGGCCGACTGGAGGGACGCCTGAGCCGTCATCAGAACGACCGGCGCGTTCGGATTCGTCTTGCGGATCTCGTCCAGGACTTCGATCCCGCTCATCTTCGGCATGCGGACGTCGGAGAGCACGATGTCCGGGGTCATCTCCTTGAACACCTTGACGCCAGAGGCCCCGGTGAGCTCCGAGACGACCTCATATCCCTCTCCCTTGAGCAACACGGTCAGGGACTCGACGAGGCTTTGCTCGTCGTCGATCAGCAGAAGTAACGGTTTGTCTCGCATGTCGGCTCCTCTATGGACCTGTGGACAGCTCGATCTGGCTCCCCTAGATGCTCGCGCGCCCCGGGGAGCGCGCGCCGGCCGGTTCCTGGTCCGTGTCGCCACCGGCGCTGGCGTCGCCGGCGTCGAGCTCCCGAAGGCGACCGTCTTCAATGCTCGCACGTCCACGACCGGTTCGGCGCGGAAGGACCATGGCGAACGTGGCCCCGCCGCCCGGGCTCGAGCTGGCTATCAGGGCGCCACCGTGCGCCTGGACCGCCCGATGAGCGATGGATAGACCCAGGCCGCTCCCACCCGTCCGCCGCGTGTAGAACGGGTCGAATATCCTCGGAAGGTCGCCCGCCGCGATGCCCGGGCCGTTGTCGATCACTCGGATCCGGACAGGATGCCCCAGCGAGACTTCCGATGGAACCAGATCCGGACGCAGAGCATCGGCCACGATCCGCACCCTGACACTGGATTCGGGATCGCCGACCTGGATCGCGTTGAGCACGAGATTCAGAAGCGTGCGGTGCAGCAGCTCCGGGTCGCCCCACAGACCGGACATGTCGTCCACGATCTCCTGGCTGACCGTCGCGCGTCCCTCGGCGACCGGGTGGCGGAGCGCCGTCTCCGTCACTTCCCGGATCAGCTTTTCGACGTCCACCGGCTTCCGCTCGGCCACGGCGACCTTCGCGAAATCGCTGAACTCGCTGAGGATGCGACTGAGCCGGTCGCTCTCGCGGACGATCAGGCGGCCGAGAATCTGTTCGTCCTCATCCTCCCGGGCGCGAGCCATCAGCTGCTCCACCGCACTCCGGATGGAGGCGAGCGGGTTCTTCAGCTCGTGGGCGAGAGAGGCGGACAGTTCCGAAACGGCCTCCAGCTTTCCGGTACGAAGACGGAGGTTCTCCAACTGCCGGACCGCGCGCAGATCCTGCAGGAGAATCACGTGCGAGGGTCCCGCACCCACGTCCTGAAGCATGGTCGTGCTGACGGCCAGCGGAACGGGCTCGGTGGTCGCGTCCCCATCACCACCCGCCTCGGTGGGCAGGATGTCGGCCTCCCGATTCCGGATGCGACGACCCGTCTCGATGGTCTCGCGAACCGCGGTGGCCACATCCGGCGCCCGCGCGTCGAGCTCCGGGAGGAGGTTCCGGCCCAGGAAGACCGTGGCATCGATGTCGCACAGATCGGCGGCTGCGAGGTTCATGTACACCAGGTTGCCGGAGGCGTCCAGAGTGATGACACCCGAAGGGATGATCCGGAGCACGTCCGCCGTGTCGAGCCGGAGCCGGTGAAGCTCCCCTTCGACGGTGCGCAGCTCCGTTCGAACCTGCCGAAAACGGGCCCCGACGAGGCTCGCCACCAGAGCCACCAGGGTGATGACCAGCACCTGCAGGACGAGAGCCAATCCGCTCGGATCGCCCGCGAGAAGGAAGTTGTCGAACAGGTAGACCACGCCCGCCGCGAGCGCGACCAGAATCGCCGAGCTCAGCGGGAGCACGAGCGCGTAGCCCGCCGCCAGCGCGATGAACAGGGAGACGAACGGACTGCCGCTCCCCCCGGTGATGTGGACTACTCCGTTGAACAGCAGGACGTCGAGAGCCGCCTGCGAGTAGAGGAAGCCCAGGCCTATATACCGCCGTTTGCGATGGCTGTATCGGTACGCGATTGGAGTCAGGAAGGCTGCCGCGGCCAGGCCGACGACCGCTATCAGGCGAAACTCGGGAGGCAGTGAGCCGGGAAACTCGCGCTCGAGAAGATCGCCGACGAGTATGGCGGATCCGAATACCGAGAGCGAAGTGACCAGGCGCGCAGCGTAGATCCAGTACAGTACCTGGAGCGGCTCGAGGAGCGTCGCAGCCCGGACGTCAGAACGACTGGTACGAAGCAATTCCTGGTCGTTTCCCGTTCTGTGAGTCGCCCGTTGGCGGGGCAGCGGGTGGCGTAACCTCCACCACGACGTTGCAATTCGCCCGCGTCGTCGGTCCTATCTTAGATGCGGGAATGCAGAACGCAAGAGGTGTCCGGAAGTCAAAGCCAGTCAGGTGGTTCGTTGAAAACCGAGATCTGGGTGATGCTTCCGCCGCGCACGGTCGCCGTGAGCGAGTACTTACGATCGGTGCCCGGACAGGCGAGAGACCTCCGGATCAGCGGTACGCCGACCGCCTCCGCTTTTTCGTCCGGCGCGGCGGCGGGCCACAGACCGAGGTCGGCCGCGGCCTCACGGAGCGTACGGTGGCCGCGGGAGAACGTGGCTGTCCACGAGACGACGCGTGAGGCATCCTCGCCTTCGCACCGAACACGCAGATCCACCGCGGGTGACCGGAACACGAGCCAGACGTCCCCGCCGGCCGTCTTTCTCGCGGCGGGCTCACCGAGTCGCCGGACCAGTTCATCCTCCGAGAGGTCGATCAGGCCATCGCATCGACTCATGACGCGTATCCTCGAGACGTCACACGGTTTGAAACAGACGTGCGGCGCCCCGAGGCAGGGCCCCTGCACTCGTCAGCTGGCTTACTCCCCGCCGTCGGCGATCACGTCGCCGAGAGTGGTTTGGGAGAAGAAGTCACCGATCATCGCCTTCGCCCCTTTCCAGTGCTTGTGCGCCGGACAGGGATCGTCATCGGAACATTCCTCCTGGCCGAGCAGACATCGGGCCCGGCCGGCCTGGGGAGCGAACGGAAAGAGCAGCTCCGCCAGAGTGACTTCCGCGGGGTCCCGGGCCAGCCGGAATCCGCCGTTGCGGCCTCGCTCCGATACCACGACACCGTGCCTGCCCAGCTGGTGCAGCACCTTCGACAGGTAGTTAGCCGGGATGCCCGTGACGCGTGCCAGGGTGCTCGAACGCACGGGGCCATTGGCATGAAGGCGCGCCAGGTGGATCGCCGCCCGCAGCGCGTACTCTTCCGTCTTCGAGATCATGGAACGGCCATTCCGGCCCCGGATAAATAAGGTAAAATCATGTTAATGTGAACATTGGATGTGCACAAGCATCTGTAGCTGCGTGGACCGGATCAAAGGGACGTGATGCCACCGTCTCCGCTATCCATCACATCGGCGAGGGTGGTGTGCTCGAGGAAATCGAGCGTCGCTTCCTT